>NZ_JALMEY010000011.1:0-251054 GCF_023100615.1 Pseudomonas sp. MWU12-3103b | reverse complement strand
CCAAAGGGGGCGAGGGGGAAAGGGAGCCGATTTGGGTGCCTTTCAAAACCTTAGTTCGACTCGGTGGCACACGTCGGCGTGACTCGAAAGAACACCGCGGTCAGTCCCCTCTCCCTACGGGAGAGGGCTAGGGTGAGGGGCTTTTGAGGGTGAGGGCTTCTCAGGGTTAGAAATCGATGGTGCCCGACAACTTCGCCACCCGCGGCTCACCCTGGGTCAGGTAGCCGCCCTGCGCCGATTCCCAATACTTCTTGTTGGCCAGGTTTTCCACGCCCAGGCGCAACGTCACGTCTTTCTGCGAGACCTTGAACGCGTAACGCGCACCCGCGTCGAAGCGGTTCCAGGTCGGCAGGCTGAGGTTGTTGGCCGCGTCGGCGTACTGGCCGCCGGTGCGCAGCATCCGTGCATTCAGCGCCACGCCTTGTAGGCCCGGTACATCCCAGTCGGCGCCGGCGTTGAACTGGAAGCTCGGCACGCCAATGGCGCGGTTGCCATCGTTGGCGCCGTTCTGGGTGTTGCGCAGTTCGGTGTCCATCAGCGTCAGGCCGCTGATCAGGCGCAGGCCATTGATCGGCTCGCCGAACACGTTCATCTCTACGCCTTTGTTGATCTGCTCGCCTTCACGCACGTAGGTGCAAGTGGTGGCGCTGTTGATTTCACAGTAGCCGTCGCTCGGCTGCTCGATGCGATACACGCCCAGGCTCGCGCCGTAAGTACCCATATCGACCTTGACCCCGGCCTCGGTCTGCTTGGAGCGCGCCGGTGCGTAGACTTCGTTGCCGTTGGTCACGCGCAAGCCGCCAGTGCTGGCTGGCGAGGTCGGCCCCTGGGCCAGGCCTTCGATGTGGTTGGCGTAGAACGACACATGTTCCCACGGCTTGAACACGATGCCGTAGACCGGCGTGGTGATCGATTCGTCGTAGCTCGACTTGCGGCTGCCGCTGCCGTAACTGGCGTAGTTGTAGCCTTGCACCACCAGTTGCTGGCGACGCAGGCCGGCGGTGATCAGCAGGCGGTCGTCGAAGAATCCGAGGGTGTCGGAGAGCGCGAGGCTGCGGTTGAAGGTCTTGCCGACGATGCCCGGGTCATTGAGATCGCCGCCGGAAAAGTTGCCGACCGGCGACGGCGTTTCCACCGGGTGGTAGATGTTGTTGGCGTACTTGGTCAGGTCGAAATCATAGGCGCTGCGCTGTTCCGCCCACAGACCGCTGAGGCCGAAGTTGAGCTTGTGGCTGACAGCACCGGTGTTGAACTTGCCGTTCAGGCCGGCCATCAGGCTGGTGTTGTCCTCATCGTGGGGGATGAACGAGCCGGTGGTGTACGAGGCGCCATTGTTGCCCACCAGGGTGGTCGAATTGTAGCGCCCGACTTCGCGGGTGTGCTTGGCGCCGCCAGCGACGTACGCGGTCCAGTTGTCGTTCAGGTCGTATTCGGCGCGGAGCATGCCGAAAGTGTCTTCGATGTCGGTGTAGCCCCACTTCGGCGCGTAGTTGGTGTCGGCCGATGGCGCGTCCGGAATGTGCGTGGCGGTGCCGAGGTTGACCGAGTTGCGGCCGCCGTTGACGCGCTCCTTCTGGTAGGCGAAGTCACCGGAAATGCGCAGGGCGTCACCGCGATAATCGAGGCCGATGCTGAACAGTTTCGAACGCTGGTTTTCGTGATCGATGCCGGTATCGCCTTCGCGCTGCGACAGGTTGATCCGCGCGCCGAAGCGGTTGTCTTCGCCGAAGCGCTGGCCGATATCGAAGTGCTGACCGATGCGACCTTCGCTGTTGATGTCGGTGGTGTAGCGGCGCAGCGGTTCGTCGCCGGCACGTTTGGGTTGCAGGTTGACGCCACCGCCGATGCCGGAACCGGTCGGGGTCACGCCGTTGATGAAGGCGTTCGGGCCTTTGAACACTTCCACGCGCTCCAGGGCATCGGTGGAAATGATCTGCCGCGGCAGCACGCCGTACAGGCCGTTATAGGAAATGTCGTCGCCGTTGAGCGGCAAGCCGCGGATCATGAACACCTGTGCCTGGTTGGAGAAGCCCGAGGCCTGACGCACCGACGAATCATTGAGCAACACGTCGGCAACGTTTTCCGCTTGCTGGTCCTGAATCAGCTGTTCGGTGTACGACGCGGCGCTGAACGGCACGTCCATCATGTCCTGATTGCCGAGCACGCCGAGCTGACCACCACGGGCGACCTGACCACCGGCGTAGACCGGGGGCAGGGCGTTGGACGTTGGCGCTTGGGCGTTGATGTTGACGTTGTCGAGCACCAGCTCCTTGCCGTTTTCGTCGGCAGCGTGAGCGGTGACAGTCAGGGAGCACAGCAGGGCAAGAAGCGTCGGGCGAAACGGGACGGCGAGTCGAGCTGGAGCGGGCATGTCGATACCTGGAGGCGTACGGCCGGTGAGAAAATTGGAACGGCGCGGGGAACTCCTTGCGCAAATACGACTCCAGGCGCAAATGATAGGAGTTCGCAGTAACGTTTTGCAATCAGTTTATCTTGCTGAATTTCCCGATCCGAATGGAAACCTGTAGTGAGGGGATTTATCCCCGATGGCGCGCGGAGCGGGCCGCTTTGACATTCGAGGACTGCTGCGCAGTCTATCGGGGATAAATCCCCTCACCACAAAGGTCACAGTCCTAGCCTGCGTCACCCCTTTGATCGTATGGTGAACCCGCCTCAATGTACGCCAAGGAGCGCCATGCACACCCCTCGATTACTCGTTACCCTCGCCGCGCTGCTGGTGCTCGCCGGTTGCGCCGGCCAGCGCAGCCAGGAGCCGGCACCGCGTGCGCCGGCTGAAGTGAAGGCCGAAATAGTGCGGCTGATGCCGGCGAAAGTGCCCGACCGTCAAGGCTGGGCCACCGACATCTATGCCGCGTTCGCCGCACAGAAGATCAGCCCGACCACGCAGAATCTGTGTTCGGTGCTGGCCGTGGCCGAGCAGGAATCCACCTTCCAGGTAGACCCCACGGTGCCGGGCCTGGGCAAGATCGCCCGCGACGAAATCGACCGTCGTGCCGCCAAAGTGCATATCCCCGGTCTGTTGGTCAGCGCCGCGCTGCAAGTGCGCTCCACCAACGGCAAGACCTACAGCGAACGCCTGAACGCGGCACGCAGTGAAAAAGAACTCAGCGCCATTTTTGACGACTTCATCGGCAGAGTGCCGATGGGCCGCACCTTGTTCGGCGGCTTCAACCCGGTGCACACCGCCGGACCGATGCAGGTCAGCATCGAATTCGCCGAGCAGCACGCCAAGGAGTATCCGTACCCGGTAGACGGCACGATCCGTCACGAAGTGTTCACCCGCCGTGGCGGCATGTACTTCGGCATCGCGCATTTACTCGGTTACCCGGTGAGTTATCGCGAGCCGCTGTACCGCTTCGCCGACTTCAATGCCGGCTGGTACGCCAGCCGCAATGCCGCGTTCCAGAACGCCGTCAGCCGAGCTTCGGGCATTCCGCTGGCGCTGGATGGCGACTTGATTCGCTACGACTCGATCATGCCTGGCACCACCGAACTGGCGGTGCGCACCCTCGGCAAGTCGCTGGGCATGCGTAACCCGACCATTCGCGATCAACTGGAGAAGGGCAAAACCCTGGAGTTCGAAGAGACCAAACTCTATCAGCGGGTGTTCGAACTGGCGGAGCAAGCGGAGGGAAAAAAACTGCCGCGTGCAGTGTTGCCGGGGATCGTTTTGCAGAGCCCGAAAATCACCCGCAAGCTGACCACGGCGTGGTTCGCCAAACGCGTGGATGAGCGCTACAAGCGCTGCATGGCCAAGGCCGGTTGACGCCGGTTCAAAGCACTTTGACGGCTCGGCCAATGGCCTGAATCGGCCCGGTCGGTTTACCGATCGGCGAGCCATTGGCGCCTTCCAGCGTCAGCTCGAACAGTTGATTCGGTTGCAGCGGCGGCAATTTATCCAGCGGCACCGAGAGCGTCTGCCCCGGTTTGACCAGCCCCAGCGACACCGGCCCTTGCCAGCCGTCAGCCTTGGTCCAGAACTCCAGCGCCTTGTCCGCCGGCACTTCGACCACGCCCAGCGGGATTAACTGGATTTCACGCGGATTGCTGGCCTGAATCACCCAGCCCGGCGCCTTGTCCTGCGGCGCGACCAGCACCACCAGATAATTCGACTTCGGCGTGGTCTGGGTCAGCAGGATCGAGCCCAAAACCAATGTGGCGACCAAGCCGGCCGCACTCAAGCCGCGCCACAGCGGCAGCAGATTCCACCACGAGGTTGACGGCGCAGCCGGCGCTTTTTGCGCGAACCGCTCGACACTGCGCTCGATGCGCGGCCACAAGTGCGGCGAAGGCTGCTGCGTCCCGGCAAATTTGGTCAGGTCGAGCAAGCGTCGCTCCCAGGCATCCACCGCCGCTTGCAGTTCGGGGTCGTGTGGCAAGCGCTGTTGCAGCGCTTCACGCTCCGGCGCCGACAGGGTGCCGAGCACGTACTCGCTGGCCAGTTCATCACGTTCCTGCGCCGATTCAGTGGTCATCCCATGCACTCCCGCAAAGCGTTGAGGCTGCGTTTGATCCAGGCTTTGACCGTGCCCAGCGGCGTGTCCATCCGTTGGGAAATCTGCGCGTGGCTGTAGCCGTCGACATAGGCATGGAGGATGCAGCGTCGCCGCTGCGGGTCGAGTTGTTCCAGGCAGCGATGGATGCGCGCCGAATGGCCCTGCACATCGAAGGCGTCCTCGTCAGGCTCGGCATCCTGTTCTTCGTTGAACGGCGTCTCCCGGCTTTGATCACGCAGCTGGTTCAACGCCAGATGGCGGGTCACGCTGAACATCCAGCCGCGCGCTGAACCGCGCGCCGGATCGAACTGCGCCGCACCGTTCCAGATCTTGATAAACGCCTCATGCACGATGTCTTCGGCCAGCGCCGCGTCACGTACCAGCCGCTTGGCCACGCCGAGCAGGCGCGGGCCTTCCTGCACGTACAAATCGCGCAGGGCCGACTGCTCGCCGCGGGCACAGGCAGCGAGACGGGCTTCGTAATCAAACACCGGTTCAGGCAAGGACATTGGGTGCAATCTAGCTCACATTCCGCAAACATCCAGACAACTCGGCTCTCCCTATGGACTCCTCTGTGGGAGGGGGCTTGCTCCCGAAGGCGCTGTGTCATTGAAACAGATGCTGGCTGACACGCCGCCTTCGGGAGCAAGCCCCCTCCCACAAGGAAAGATTTGAGTGGGCCAGAAACTCAGTTCGCCGCCCAGAAAATGTAATCGGCCTGATACTTCACCACTTCCTGTTTGCCCTTGTTCGCCGCTGTGCATTCACTGCCCGGCGCCACGCCGCCCTTGAGCGCGACACGCTGGATATAACTCACGCCGCTCATCGCGCCTTTGCCTTCAGCCGGGTTGGCCTTGACCAGTTGATAGGGCAGGTTGCCCGGGCTCGACGGAGCGACGGCCAATTGCGTGCCGGTGACTTTCGATCCGTCCTTGGCCTGCCAAGTGGCTGGCGGGCCGAAGTAGGTGCCGACCTGCTTGCCGCTGCGATCATTGAGCACCGCTTTAGGGCCGACGAAGGTCCATTCGGTCTGCCCGGCGGCATTGGGCTTGTCGCGGCATTCGTAAGTGATCTCGCCGACCCCGGTGGTTTCCATGGCGATCTTGTGGCCTTCCGGGACTTTGATTGCATCGGGATAGCTGCTTTGGGCGAAGGTTGTCGAGGACAGGGCGAGCAAACCGGTGAGGCCAATCAGTTGGGTGATGTTCATCAGTGTTATCTCCGAAAGGGGTAGACCGCTGACAGCCGAAGAGGGCTGTTACAGGGACTACCCGTGACGGAGGCGTTTGGATGCAGTGCCTGAAAAATATTTTCCACCTCCACCGATCTCCCCTGTGGGAGCGGGCTTGCTCGCGAAGGCGTCCTGTCAGTCGATATTCATGTCACAGGCATATCGCATTCGCGAGCAAGCCCGCTCCCACAGGGATTTGCGTCGGGCTTGAGGCCGGAGGCTTTCAGCAGTTCCTGGGTGTAGGGGTGGGCTGGCGCAGCAAAAATCTCCCGCGACGAACCCTGTTCCACGACCTTGCCATCCTTGATCACCAGCAAGTCATGGGCCAGCGCATGCACCACCGCCAGGTCATGGCTGATGAACAGATAGGTCAGCCCATGCTTGATCTGCAGTTGCCGCAACAGGTCCACCACTTGTTTCTGCACCGTGCGATCCAGCGCCGAGGTCGGCTCGTCGAGCAGGATCAGCGCCGGCTCCAGCACCAGCGCGCGGGCGATGGAGATGCGCTGACGCTGGCCGCCGGAAAATTCGTGGGGGTAGCGATGACGACTCTTTGGGTCGAGGCCGACTTCCTCCAGCACGCGAATCACCGCTGCTTCGCGCTCCGCCTCAGAGCCGATGCCGTGGGTCAGCAACCCTTCGGCAATGATCTGCTGCACCGACATCCGCGGGCTCAGGCTGCCGAACGGATCCTGGAACACCACCTGAATCTGCCGCCGCAAGGGCCGCATCAAGCGCTGATTGAGCAGGCTCAGTTGCTTGTTGCCGAAGCGGATATCGCCCTCGGATTCCACCAGCCGCAGGATCGCCTGACCCAGCGTCGATTTGCCCGAACCGGACTCGCCGACAATCCCCAACGTTTTGCCGCGTTGCAGGCGGAAACTGACCCCGTCCACCGCTTTGATGTACGCCTGCGAACGACTGAACAGCGCCTTGGGCAGGGGAAACCAGACCTTCAGATCATCGACTTCCAGCAGGTTGTGCTGGTACGGGCTCGGCACCGGCGCACCGCTCGGTTCAGCTTCGATCAGCAAGCGGCTGTAAGGATGCTGCGGCGCGCGAAACAGCGTCTCGCAGTCAGCCTGTTCGACGACTTCGCCGTGGCGCATCACGCACACCCGTTGCGCGATGCGCCGCACCAGATTCAGATCGTGACTGATCAGCAGCATCGACATGCCGAGCCGCTGCTGCAACTCGATCAGCAGCTCGAGAATCTTCTGCTGCACGGTGACGTCCAGCGCCGTCGTCGGCTCATCGGCGATCAGCAGTTCCGGCTCATTGGCCAGCGCCATCGCAATCATCACCCGTTGCCGCTGACCGCCGGAGAGCTGATGCGGGTAGGCTTTCAAGCGCTGTAGCGGTTGGCGAATGCCCACCAGTTCCAGCAGCTCCAACGTGCGCTCACGGGCGGCGCGGCCCTTGAGGCCCTTGTGAATCTCCAGCACTTCGCTGATCTGTCGTTCCACGGTGTGCAGGGGATTGAGCGAGGTCATCGGCTCCTGGAAAATCATCGCGATCCGGTTGCCGCGCAAACCGCGCATCTGCTGTTCGCTGGCATGCAGCAAGTTCACCCCGTTGTAAGCGATCGAACCGCGGCTGCTGACGGTTTTACCCGGCAACAGGCGCAAAATCGAATGCGCCGTGACCGACTTGCCCGAGCCGGACTCGCCGACCAGCGCCAGGCATTCGCCTCGGCGGATATCGAGGTTCAGACCGTGCACCACTTCCTGCCCGGCGAAGGCGACACGCAGGTCGCGGATTTCCATCAGGTTGTCGCTCATGTCAGCCCCTCGGATCAAGATCGTGGATCAAATGCATCACGGCAAGCCTCGCCGATGAATACCAACAACGACAGAATCAGCGCCAAGGCAAAAAACGCTGTCAGCCCCAGCCACGGCGCTTGCAGATTGCGCTTGGCCTGGCCGATCAATTCGCCCAGCGAAGCAGTGCCCGCCGGCATGCCGAAACCGAGGAAATCCAGCGCGGTGAGGGTGGCGATGGCGCCGGTCAGAATGAACGGCAGGTAGGTCAGGGTGGAGGTCATCGCGTTAGGCAGGATGTGCCGCAGCATCAGTTCGCTGTCGGTCAGGCCCAGCGCCCGCGCGGCTTTGACGTATTCCAGATTACGGCCACGCAGGAACTCGGCGCGCACCACATCCACCAATGCCAGCCAGGAAAAAAGCGCCATGATCCCCAGCAACCACCAGAAACTCGGCGAGACGAACCCGGACAAAATGATCAGCAGATACAGCACCGGCAGCCCCGACCAGATCTCCAGCACCCGTTGCCCAAGCAAATCGACCCAGCCGCCGTAATAACCCTGCAGCGCCCCGGCAACGATGCCGACCAGCGCACTGATGCCGGTGAGGATCAGCGCAAACAGGATTGAAATCCGTGTGCCGAAAATCACCCGTGCCAATACGTCCCGCGCCTGATCGTCGGTGCCCAGCCAATTGCTCGAAGAGGGTGGGCTGGGTGCCGGTTCAGTCAGGTCGTAATTGACCGTGTCGTAGCTGAACGGGATCGGCGGAAACAGCATCCAGCCGCCCTGATCCTCGATCAGCCCGTGCACGTAAGCGCTGGCGTAATCCGGCTGGAACGGCAGTTCGCCGCCGAAATCGGTTTCCAGGTATTCGCTGAGGATCGGGAAGTAGTAGGCGCCGTGGTAGCGGATCACCAACGGTTTGTCGTTGGCAATCAGTTCGCCGCCGAGGCAGATCAGGCACAGGCCAATGAACAGCCACAGCGACCAGCGTCCACGGCGGTTGGCCTTGAACTGCGCGACCCGGCGCTGACCCAGAGGAGAAAGTGTGAACATCAGGCAGTCCTCGCCGAGAAGTCGATGCGCGGGTCGAGCAGGGTGTAGCAGAGATCACCGATCAGCTTGATCAGCAGGCCAAACAGGGTGAACAGAAACAGCGCGCCGAACACCACCGGATAGTCACGCGACACCGCCGCCTCGTAACTCATGCGCCCGAGGCCGTCGAGGTTGAAGATGGTTTCGATCAGCAAGGAACCGGCGAAAAACACCTCGATCAGCGCCGAGGGCACCCCGGCCACCACCAGCAGCATCGCGTTGCGAAACACGTGGCCGTAGAGCACGCGGAGCTCGGTCAAACCCTTGGCCCGCGCGGTGATCACGTATTGGCGGCTGATCTCGTTGAGGAAGCTGTTTTTGGTGAGGATGGTCAGGGTGGCGAAACCGCCGATCACCAGCGCGGTCACCGGCAACACCAGGTGCCAGAGGTAGTCGCCGACCTTGCCCAAGGTGCTGAGGCTGTCGAAGTTATCCGACACCAGCCCCTGCACCGGGAACCAGTTGACGTAGCTGCCGCCGGCGAACACCACGATCAGCAGCATCGCAAACAGAAACGCCGGCATCGCGTAGCCGATGATGATCGCCGTGCTGCTCCAGACATCGAACGCGCTGCCGTTGCTGATCGCTTTGCGGATGCCCAGCGGGATTGAAATCAGGTAGGTGATCAGCGTTGCCCACAGGCCGAGCGACAACGACACCGGCAGTTTCTGCACGATCAGATCGGTGACCTTGGCGCCGCGAAAGAAACTGCTGCCCAGATCCAGCTGGGCGTAGTTTTTCAGCATCAGCCACAGGCGTTCGTGCATCGGTTTGTCGAAACCGTAGTGATGCTTGATTTCCTCGATCAGCGCCGGGTCCAGCCCGCGACTGCTGCGCCCGGCACCACCCGTCGCGGCGACTTCGCCACCACCGCCCATGCCGTGCCCGCCGAAACCTTGCAGGCGGGCAATGGCTTGCTCCACCGGGCCGCCCGGTGCGGCCTGCACAATCACGAAGTTGACCACCAGAATGCACAGCAGCGTGGGGATGATCAGCAGCAAACGTCGACTCAGATAACGCAGCATGTCACTGGCCCCCCGCGAGCTGGGTGTGCATCTGTTGTGTGGTCAGCGGCTTGGCCGAGACCTCCCACCAGGTGTTGAGGCCTTCGTCGTACGCCGGTTGCACCGCCGGCATCCCGAAGCGGTTCTGATACACCGTCGGAGTGCCCTTGGAGTAGTAGTTGGGAATCATGTAGTAACCCCATTGCAGCACCCGGTCGAGGGCGCGGGCGTAATGCACCATGGCGTCGCGGGTGTCGGCCTTGACCAGCCCGTCGATCAGTTGATCGACCGCCGGGTTGGCCAGCACCATCGAGTTCGAACTGCCGACCTGCGTGGCACTTTGCGAGGCGTACAGGCTGTACAGCTCGCGTCCGGGGGAGACGATCGGATCGCCGCTGCGCGGGAAACTGGTGACGATCATGTCGTAGTCCCGGGCGTTGAGCCGATTGACGTATTGCGCCGAGTCGATCCGCCGTAGATTGAGGGTGATGCCGATCTGCGCGAGGGTGCGTTTGAACGGCAGCAGCATGCGATCAAAACCGCCCTGACCGTCGAGGAAGGTGAACTCCAGAGGCTCACCGGCGGCGTTGACCAGTCGGCTGTGTTGCGGCGTCCAGCCGGCCTCGGCGAGCAGCTTGAGGGCTTGCAGCTGCTTGTCGCGGATGTAGCCGCTGCCATCGGTTTTCGGCGCCTGATACACCGTGGTGAACACCTCGTCGGGAATCTGTCCGCGCAGCGGTTCGAGAATCTTCAATTCCTCGGCGTCGGGCAGGGCAGTCGCGGCCATTTCACTCTTCGGCCAGAAGCTATTCTGGCGCACGTAGAAGCCGCGCATCATCTGCTTGTTGGTCCATTCGAAATCCCACAGCAGGCTGATCGCGTGACGCACGCGGCGATCCTGAAAGATCGGGTTTTGCAGGTTGAACACGAAGCCTTGGGCGGCGGTGGGTTTCTGCGGGGCGAGGATCGCCTGCTGCAAGCGACCGTCACGCAGTGCCGGGCTGTCGTAACCCACCACGTAGCCGGACGAGGAAAACTCGCGGTTGTAGTCGAACGCCCCGGCCTGCAACAGCTGGCGCGCGACGTCGGTGTCACCGTAGAAATTCACCGTGAGCGTGTCGAAGTTGTACATCCCGCGACTGACCGGCAGGTCCTTGCCCCACCAGTCCGGGTCGCGCTGGAAACTGATGCTGCGCCCGGCATCGACCTTGCTGACCCGATACGGGCCGCTACCCAGCGGTGGCTCGAAGCCGCCGCCGTTGGCGAAATCGCGAGTCTTCCACCAGTGTTCGGGCACCACGCGCAGCGTCGCCAGGTCCAGCGCCAAGGTGCGGTTGAGGTTGTTCTTGAAAGTGAAACGCACCTGCCGTGGGCCTTCGATCAGCACGTCCTGCACGTCGGCGTATTGCTGGCGATAACTGAGGCTGCCCTTGGTCATCAGCAAGTTGAAGGTGTAGCGCACGTCTTCGGCGGTGATCGGCGTGCCGTCGGCGAAGCGGGCCTCGGGGTTGAGGGTGAAGCGTACCCAAAGGCCTTCGGGATCGCGCTCCATCTGTTGCGCGACCAGACCGTAAACGGTGTAGGGCTCGTCGAGCGAACGGAACGCCAGCGGCGCATACACCCAGTCGTTGACCTGCACCACGGAAATGCCTTGATCGGCATACGGGGTGATGTAGTTGTACTGGCCGATTTCCATCGACGCACGACTGAGCGAACCGCCCTTGGGCGCGTCGGGATCGACGAAATCGAAATGCTGGAAACCCGCCGGATACTTCGGCGCCTCGCCGTATACCGTCAGTGCGTAGCTGCCGGCGGCCATTACTGGCACAGCGGCGCAGAGCAAAGCGCCGCCGAGCAGCAGGCCTGCCATGTTGCGCATGAATCTCATGAAGTTTTTCCTCTAAGCCCGAAAACTCACTGGCAACGCTGAAAACTGTGGGAGTGCCCTGTGGTGAGGGGATTTATCCCCGACCGGCTGCGAAGCAGTCGCAAACCCATTGCATGCGGTGATTCTGGTCATCCGCAGTTCAGGTTTTGGGGGCGCTTCGCACCCCATCGGGGATGAATCCCCTCACCACAAAAGCTCAGTCACACAAAGGATGTGTCCAGCCCTGGGGTCAGAAGTGATACGTCATGCGCGCAAACAGCGTGCGGCCCAGCGGGTCGGTGTAGCGCGGGTCATAGCCGCTCTGGAAGTTGTAGGCCTGGTTGGTGAAAGGCGGGTTGCGGTCGAACATGTTCTTCATCCCCGCATCCACGTCCAGCACCTTGTTGAAGGTGTAGCCGGCCGACAGGTCCCACACCGAATACGACGCCACGCGCGCATGGGTATCGCGGTCGTAGTCGTTGTAGCCGGTGGTGAAGCGGTTGGTCAGCGACGCACGAGCCGCGCCGAAGGTCCAGCTGCCGGTGAGGTTGTGTTTCCAGCGCGCGATCACCCCGTCCCCTTCGAAGTCGCCGACCTTGTCGGTAAACGGACCCTTGATGGTGCTCTGGAAGTCGTAACTGTCGACGTAGGTGCCTTGCAGCCCCAGACCGAACTGGCCGTACGGGGTGTTCGGGAAGCGGTAGTCCAGCGACACATCGACACCGTTGGTTTCGACGATGCCGAGGTTGGCGTTGCCGGTGACGATGTAGTTGAGCGTGCCGTCGGCGTTGCGCACGAAGCGATCCGGGTAGCTGCCGGCCTGATCGAACACGGTGGATTCAGGGAACGGCTGGATCTGGTTGGAAATGTGAATCCACCAGAAATCCAGACCCACCGACAGGTTGCTGACCGGCTGATAGACGAAGCCCAGCGTCACGTTGCGCGCCTTCTCCGGAGCCAGATCTTCATTGCCGCCGATCTGATTGAGGAACTGCTGACCGCAATCGCGCCCGCCGTTGCCGCCCGGTTGCACCACGCCACCGGTACACAGCACCGGGTCGTTGTAGTAGCCCTGGGTGTAGGTGATGCTGCGCGGCGAATACAGCTCGTAGAGCGATGGCGCACGGAAGCCTTCGCTGTACGCACCGCGCACCACCAACTCTTTGAGCGGCTGATAACGGAACGAGTATTTCGGGTTAGTGGTGCTGCCGAAGTCGCTGTATTTGTCGTGACGCACAGCGGCGGACAGTTCGAGGCTGTCGAGCACCGGCACGTTGATTTCGGCGTACGCGGCTTTCACGCTGCGGTCACCCTCGACGCTACCGGCCGGGTCGATGCCGAGGCTCTGGATGTCGCCGGCAAACTGCTCGAAATCCTGATGGAATTTTTCTTTGCGGTACTCGCCGCCCAGCGCCAGACCGGCGGGGCCGGCACCGAACCAGTCGCCGATTTCGCGGCTGATCCGCCCGTCAAATCCGGCGACCCGACCAACAGCCGTGGAGTAGGCGCCGTGGTACATGGCCTGGTCGATGTACTGCTGACCGGCGGCCGATTGCGGACCGAACGGGTTGAGCAGACCACTGGCCAGACCGTTGATCATCGCCTGATCGCTGACATATCCACTGGTGACGCTGGAGACGATTTTGTTCTGGTTGTACGAGGCGCCGACGTTGTAATCCCAGCCGCCGACCAGACCATCGAAGCTCAGCAGAAAGCGCTGACTGGTGTTCTGGTCTTTCGATTCACGCGGGCCGGCAGCAGTCTCGCGCCAGTTGACATCGACCGGTTGCGTCGGGTCGAGGGCGAAACCAGTCGGGCCGGGGGTGATGCCGTTGCCGGGGTAGTAGGGCGACGACGAGTCCAGGCTCAAACCGGTGAGCGGGGCCGGGCCGACAGCGGTGGCGTTGTTGTTGCGCGACCAGAAGTATTCGAGGTTGACGTTGTGGTCATCCGCCAGCTTGCCGGTGGTCTTGCCGAAGAACGACGTCTTTTCGGTTTGCGGAATCAGGTCGATGTATTCGCGGGTGCTGAAGCGGCACAGGCCATCGCGCGCCACCAGGTTCGGCCCGTTGCAATTGCTGTTGGCCAACGGGTTGGTGGCGTTGCCGTTCTGGCTGTAGTTGCCGGGGAATGCGGTGCCGGAGGTCTGATCCAGACCACGGCCGGGCACATAGTCGCGGGCGAAGGAGCGGTCGTTGGCGTCGAGGTTCTGCTGCTTGTTGTAGTTGAACACGCCGAGCACGTTGAAGCGGTCTTGCTCCAGATCGCCGTAGCCCCAACTGGCGCTCATGTCTTTGGTGGCACCGCCGCCGCTGTGGGTCGGGGTTTCGCCACCGAGGGTGAGCTGGCCGTCGGTCATGGATTTCTTGGTGATGAAGTTGATCACGCCGCCGATGGCGTCGGTGCCGTACAGGGCTGATGCGCCGTCGCGCAGCACTTCTACGCGTTCGATGGCGGCAAACGGGATCATGTTCAGATCCACCGCGCCGCCGGCCGAGTTGGTGCCGGACAGGGCGTTGTTCGCCAGGCGTCGACCGTTGAGCAGCACCAGCGTCTTGTTCGCGCCGATGCCGCGCATGTCGGCAAACGAAGCGCCACCGGTGGCGGCGCCGACCGAGCCGGCGCTGTTGTTGATCGACTGGCTGCCGGTGATCCGCTGCACCAGTTCGGCGGTGGTGGTCACGCCCTGTTTGCGCAACTCATCGGCCTTGAGAATGGTGATCGGCACCGCCGTTTCCGCATCGACCCGGCGAATCGCCGAACCGGTCACTTCCACCCGTTGCAGTTGCGTGGTCGGCGCCACCACCGCTGCCGCAGCGGGCACGGCGGCGTTGTCATCCTCGGCGGCTTGCACAGTCCCGGCGCCCATCCCCATGGCCACCAGATACAACGGGACAAAACGGTGACGAGAGATCGTTGCCACCAAAGGTTTGAGCGTGAAGCGTGGAGTGTTCATCAGCATGGTTGTTTCCGACTTGTCAGACGTTATCGAAATGGCCTTGTGAGCCCCTCATTGCTCCGCTTTCGGTGATACCGCGTGCGGAAAACCACTTTCTTCAAGCAAGCCGATCCCCTCCGAACACGCGTTGCGTTTTTTCGGTCGGCTGATTGCGACGGGATTCTTCAGCGGTGCCGGGCGCGCTTCTCACGCGCGCCCGGCACCGCACTCAGTGGGTGGTCATCACCGAAATCTTGCTGATGCCCGAACGTTCGATGGATGCCATGGCCTTGGCCACCTGGCCATAATTGACGTTGGCGTCGGCCTGCAACTGCACGCGTACTTCGGCGTCCTTGGCCTTGACCTCCTTGAGGCTGGCTTCCAAAGACTCCGGCGCCAGTTCGGTTTTTGCCAGGTAGAACTTGCCGTCCTGATCGACGCTGACCACCACCGGGTCTTTCTTTTCGGCGGGGGCGACGGCGTCGGTTTTCGGCAGGTTGACCTTGATCGCGTTGGTCATCAGCGGCGCGGTGACGATGAACACCACCAGCAGCACGAGCATTACGTCCACCAGCGGCGTGACGTTCATTTCGCTGAGCACTTCATCGCTGTCTTGGGTAGAAAAGGACATCAGCTGGCCTCCCGCACGGCGGCTGTGGTTTTGCTGGCGATGGCCTGGCGGCTGATGGAGAACGCGCTGCGTGAGGCGAGGGCGTCGAAGTCGTGGGCGAAGTCATCCATGTCTGCCGAAGCGAGTTTCAGGCGGCGCAGGAAGAAGTTGTAAATCAGCACTGCCGGAACTGCGACGGCGATCCCCACGCCAGTGGCGATCAGTGCATGACCGATGGGGCCGGCGACCGCTTCAAGGCTGGCCGAACCGGTTTCGCCGATGCTTTGCAGGGCTTCCATGATCCCCCACACGGTACCGAACAGACCAATGAACGGCGCGGTGCTACCGATACTGGCGAGGATCGCCTGACCGTTTTCCAGCGAGCGGCGTTCTTTCTGGATCTGCTGGCGCAGGTTGCGCTCCAGGCGATCGGAACGGTTGATGGTGTGCGCCAGTTGTTGCGTGGTGCGCGGCGATTCTTCCACCAGCAAAGCTTCGAAGCCGCTGCTGGCGATGCGCGCCAGCGAGCCCGGGTACTGACTGGCGTGTTCGGCCGCGGTGAGCAGATCCGGTGCGCCCCAGAAGGCTTTGCTGAACTGTTTGTTCTGGGCTTTCTGGCGCAGGTATTGCGCCGACTTGACCAGCAGGATCGCCCAGCTGACCACGGAAAACAGCACCAGGCCCCAGAGCACACCGGGGACAATCATCGAAGACAGTGAATTGTTCATCGCTAAACCTCGCTTGCATTAAGTCGGTTGTGAGTTCGTCGGGTTGTGCCGTTATTGCGGCAATTTGAAATCGATGGTCTGGGTGGCGAAGCCGTCAATCGGCGTGTCACCGCGTTTGGCCGGAATGAACTTCCAGTTCTTTACCGCCGCGACGGCGGCGTCATCCAGTTGCGGCTTGCCGCTGGACTTGGTCACTGTCACCGAGCCGGCGCGACCGTTGGCCAGCACCTGAATGCGCAGCACCACGCTGCCTTCCCAATTGCGCCGCAGCGCCAGCGACGGGTATTCCGGCGGCGGGTTGCCAAGGCTGGCGAGACCGGAAATCGCTGCCGATTCCTTGACCGGGGCAGGCGCTGCGGCCGGGGCCGGTGGCGCGCTCGGTGTCGCCGGCGCAGCGGGAGCGGCCGGTGGTGCCGGGGCGGGCGGAGCTTTCGGCGGCTCGACTTTCTTCACCGGTTTGGGCTTCTCGACCGGTTTCGGTTTTTCGATCGGCTTGGGTTTTTCCACCGGTTTTGGCGGTGGCTTGACCGCGTCTTCGTCTTCCAACGGTTGTTCCGGTTCCGGAGGTGGAGGGGGCGGCGGAGGCGGTGGCGGTTCCGGTGTGGGCGGTGCCGGCGGCGTCGGGCTGGTCAACTCGACGGTCATTTCCGGAATCTGCGGCGGAGTCGGCAGTGGCTCGGGCCGGGTCTGCTGGAAAAACCACCAGGCGCCGCCGTGTATCAGCGCCGATACCGCCACCAGCAACAGCATTTGCTGTTTGTTCAACCCGCCGGGTTGCGAGGTATTGGCCGTGAAGGCTGGCCTGTCCGGTGACGGCGGGATTGGCGCTTCCCGTAACGACCCCGGCAGGGTTCTGTGCTTTACCGCATCGTTCATTAAAGCTCCCTCGGGTTGATGAAGGGCAATAAGGTGCCGTCCGAACATTGGGGTGATGTTCGAGTGGGTGGGTGTAACTTTCTTCAAGGTGTACGCAGGCCGATAGTTGAACTATCTATAGAACAGGGCTTGCTTACAGTTACTGGCTTAGAGCCATCGACTTCGAGTGTTCATTGGCCATTCCCTGGTTGTTCTTCTATCGCTTGAGATCAGTGTTGGTGTCTCATGCTTGTGCTTTTTGCATGTAGCAACCGCTGTGCCAGATGTTGCCGAAATGTATAGGTCTTATTTCATCAGTGTTACCCATGTCGCATTTATATAAGTTTTGCCTTGGTCGTGTATTTCTCCGGCCAACAGTTTCCCGAAACTCCATTGAGTGGAGTTTTTTCAGAGGCGAGTCAGGCTCTACGCGGTATCACGCTGATCGGCGGGATAGAGCGGCGGCTTGGCTAACGGCCCGGGCACTTGCTGGTGCGCGGCGGACTGATTTGGTGCGGGTCTGTGTTTTAGCGGGTCACGACGTATGTTCCTTGTTCTTGTTTAAATGAAATCAATGTTTCCAGTGCTGAATAATCCAACTCACTGGAGCCGTTTTGGTGCACTTGCAAAGTCGCTGAAAGTTATTGTCCGACAATCCCGCCTGCGTTCATTTAATACGGCGCTGGTGCGGGAATTTTTGCAGTTGTATTTAAAAAATAAATAACACGCCGTTGTCAGCGAAGCGTCATCGCCAATCACGGTGTGTGGTCATGGAGTCAGGTAATAAAGTAGAGGCACTGGCCGCCGGGACTGTTCGAATGAACTCGGCGTTGTTGATAAACAAGCAAGCAGAGGCTGATGCGGCAGAGCGTTTGAAGATTCACGCGGTGAACTCCTTGTTGCCAGCTCGGATACGCGAACTTTTGGTTCGGTATCGCACCTTACAAGAACGCGGATAGCGTTCGATGATTGCTCTTGGTGCGGGATGGGCACCGCCAGCGCTGTTTTGCGAGGTTTGGATTCGCAAGTCGCGATTGCATGGGAAAAACGTGCCAAAGCGGATACACCCGCTATAAATAGGGCTACACAGATCTGTCGAGATCGAGGAGGGGGCATGTATCAACTGTACGGACATCGCAATTCAGGTGCCGCAGCCATCGAGGCAGCGCTGGAGTTATGCCAGATCGCCTATCGCTTTATCGATATCGAAGCTTCAAGCGAAGCCGCCGAGGCACTGGCGCGCCTCAATCCACTGAAGCAGGTGCCGACCCTGCAATTGCCCGATGGCAGTGCGATCACCGAGAGTGTGGCGATTCTGATTCATCTGGGCCTGAGTTTTCCCGAGTCCGGTCTGTTGCCGGCCAAGGCGGCTGATCGCGATCAGGCGATTCGCGGCATGGTTTACATCGCCAGCAATTGCTACGCGGCCATCGGCGTCATCGATTACCCCGAGCGCTGGCTGGTGATGCCGGACGAAGCTTCACGGCAGAACCTGATGGCCGGTGCACGTGAGCGCCTGCACTGGAGCTGGGAAGTGTTTGCCGATCAGTTTTCCGCCGAGTTGTACCTGGACGACGAAACACCCGGCGCGCTGGACGTGCTGGCAGCCGTGGTGACGCGCTGGGCGGGGAGCCGCGAGCATCTGCGCCAGACCCGTCCAGGTTTTTATGCGTGGCTGCAACGCATCGACCGGCACCCGGTGCTGGCACCGGTCTTCGCCCGGCATTGGCCGTCCTGAACACCCGGTAAACCAATGTGGGAGCGGGCTTGCTCGCGAATGCGGTGTGTCAGTCGAAATATCTCTGATTGACACACCGCATTCGCGAGCAAGCCCGCTCCCACAGGGGTTTTTAGTGCCTGGACGAGAGGAGATCACTCCCCGCGAATGTACTGCTCCAACTGCTTGATCAGCTCCGCCTGTTCGGCAATCGCCTCTTTCACCAGGTCGCCGATCGACAGCAGGCCGATCAACTTGCCGTTCTCCACCACCGGCAAATGGCGCAGGCGTTTGTCGGACATGATGCCCAGGCAGGTGTCGACGGTCTGGTGGGTGTCCACGGTGATGACGTCCTTGACCATGATGTCGCGCACGGGTGTGCCCACCGACGAGCGCCCGTGCAGTACCAGTTTGCGCGCGTAATCACGCTCACTGATGATGCCGACCACTTTGTCATCTTCCATCACCACCAAGGCCCCGACGTTTTTCTCGGCCATTTTCATCAGCGCTTCGAGCACCATGTGACCGGGATCGATATGGTGCACTTCCTGATTTTTCTGATCTTTGAGCTTGAGCAGTTGGGCGACGGTCTTCATGGCGGTTACTCAGGTGTTGTCGTTGTTACTCAAGCATCGTAGACCCTTGTGCGCAGGGCAAGGTGGCAAAGCGGCAGATAGCACGCAAAAAACGTCATTTGCCGAAAATACCTACCCCTGAGCCTGTGCAAAGGGAAACCTTGTGGTGAGGGGATTTATCCCCGATGGGCTGCGAAGTAGCCCCAAACTCATGAAGCCGGATTTTTCTGACATATATCACTGGATGGCTTTGGGCCTGCTACGCAGGCCATCGGGGCGGTGCGACGTTTCGCTAAATCCCCTCACCACAGGGAATGGGGTTATCCCTTGAAGGGCAGCGTAGAATGCCCCTCTGATTCAATTCCTGAGGTTGCAGTGGTGGATTTACAGCAGGGCTTCGTCCTGACCCGGCATTGGCGCGATACCCCGGCCGGCACCGAAGTCGAATTCTGGCTGGCGACCGACGCCGGGCCGCGCCGTGTGCGCCTGGCGCCGCAAACGTCAGTGGCGTTTATCCCCGCCGAACAGCGTGAAGCAGCCGAACGCCTGCTGCACGACGAAAAGAACGTCGAACTGCGCCCGCTGGCCCTGCAGGATTTCGAACATCGCCCGGTGCTCGGACTGTATTGCCAGCAACACGGCCAGTTGATGCGCCTGGAAACCGCGCTGTCCCGCGCCGGTGTCGATGTCTTCGAAGCCGACGTGCGTCCGCCCGAGCGCTACCTGATGGAGCGCTTCATCACTGCACCGGTGTTGTTCGGCGGTAGCGCCGACGCTGACGGCGTATTGCTCAACGCTCAACTCAAACCTGATCCGAAATACCGACCGCAACTACGGCTGGTCTCGCTGGATATCGAAACCACCGAAACCGGCGAGCTGTATTCCATCGCCCTCGAAGGTTGCGGCCAGCGTCAGGTGTACATGCTCGGCGCGCCCAACGGTGACGCGAGCATCATCGACTTCGATCTGGAATATTGCGACTCGCGCACCGTGATCCTGAAGAAGCTCAACGACTGGTTCGCCCTCCACGACCCCGACGCGATCATCGGCTGGAACGTCGTGCAGTTCGACCTGCGCATCCTCCACGAACACGCGCGGCGCCTCGGTGTGCCGCTGAAAATCGGCCGTGGCGGTGAAGAGATGCAGTGGCGCGAACACGGCAGCCGCACGCACTACTTTGCCTCGGCAGCGGGGCGCTTGATCATCGACGGCATCGAATCGCTGCGTTCAGCGACCTGGAGTTTTCCCTCGTTCAGCCTGGAGAACGTCGCCCAGACCCTGCTCGGCGAGGGCAAGGCGATCGACAACCCGTACCAGCGCATGGATGAAATCAACCGCATGTTCGCCGAGGACAAACCGGCGCTGGCCAAGTACAACCTCAAGGACTGTGAGCTGGTGACGCGGATCTTCGCCAAGACCGAACTGCTGACGTTTCTCCTCGAACGCGCCAGCGTTACCGGCCTGCCGGCAGATCGCAGCGGCGGCTCGGTGGCGGCGTTCACCCATTTGTACATGCCGCTGATGCACCGTCAGGGTTTCGTTGCGCCAAACCTGGGCACCAATCCGCCACAGGCCAGCCCCGGCGGCTTCGTCATGGATTCGCAGCCGGGGCTGTACGAGTCGGTGCTGGTGCTCGATTACAAGAGCCTGTACCCGTCGATCATCCGCACCTTTCTGATCGACCCGGTAGGCCTGATCGAAGGCTTGCAACACCCGGACGACGCCGATTCGGTGCCGGGGTTTCGCGGTGCACGTTTCTCGCGCACCCGGCATTGCCTGCCGTCGATTGTCGCGCGGGTCGCCGAGGGCCGCGAGACCGCCAAGCGCGAGCACAACGCACCGTTGTCGCAAGCGCTGAAGATCATCATGAACGCCTTCTACGGCGTGCTCGGCTCCAGCGGCTGCCGGTTTTTCGATACGCGTCTGGCGTCGTCGATCACTCTGCGCGGCCACGAGATCATGTTGCGCACCCGCCAGCTCATCGAAGCGCAGGGCCACGCGGTGATCTATGGCGACACCGACTCGACTTTCGTCTGGCTGCGTCGCGCGCACGGTCAGGAGGAAGCGGCGCAGATCGGTCAGGCGCTGGTCAAGCACGTCAACGACTGGTGGCGCGAGCACGTGCGTGAGGAGTACGGCCTGCAAAGCGCCCTCGAATTGCAGTACGAAACCCACTACAAACGCTTTCTGATGCCGACCATTCGCGGCGCCGAGGAGGGCAGCAAAAAGCGCTACGCCGGACTGGTGAGTCGCGCCGACGGCAGTGAAGAAATGGTCTACAAGGGCCTGGAAACCGTGCGCACCGACTGGTCACTGCTGGCCCGGCAGTTCCAGCAGGAACTCTACGAGCGGATCTTCCAGCGCAAGCCGTATCAGGATTACGTGCGCAATTACGTGCGCAAGACCCTGGCCGGCGAATTCGATGAACGACTGATCTACCGCAAACGCCTGCGCCGCACCCTCGATGACTACGAACGCAACGTGCCGCCGCATGTGCGTGCGGCGCGGCTGGCCGACGATTACAACGCGCAGCACGGGCGCCCGCGGCAATACCAGAACGGCGGCTGGATCAGTTACGTGATCACCCTGGCCGGGCCGGAACCGCTGGAAGTGCGTCGCGCCGCGATCGACTACGACCACTACATCACCCGCCAGTTGCAACCGGTGGCGGACGCGATTCTGCCGTTCGTCGACGACGATTTCTCAACCTTGATCGGGGGGCAACTGGGCCTGTTTTGAGTCCAGCAGTTGCAGGGTCCATTCGTCGAGGATGCCGTGGAAGTAACGCTCCAGCGCCTGAGCGAACGGACAGTCGTCGGCGCTGAGCTGCGCAAACAGGGTCATTGAGGAGTGGAATTTCAGGTCGTCGGGGTGGCCGAAAATCTCGGCAATCGAACGCTGACGGATGTTCAGCACCAACTGCGTGCAGGTGCGCAGTCGAGCGCCGAGCAGGTCATGGTTCAGGTAAGCCTCGGCTTCCTCGGCAGACTGAATGGCGAAGCGCCGGGACATTTCGCTGCCGCCCAGCCCGGCGAACTGCGGGAACACAAACCACATCCAGTGACTGCGTTTGCGCCCCTCGCCGAGTTCACGCTGGACCCGTTCGAACACCGGGTCCTGCGCCTGGACGAAACGCTGCAGATTGAACGGGTCGTACTGATCAGTGCTTCTCATGACGAAGCCCTCGCCAGCGCCCAGCGACTCAGACCATCGCCAGCCGCTGCTTGCGTTGTGGCGCTTTGAATACCTGGTCCAGCGCCGCCAGATCCCCGGCATCCAGTTGCAACTGCGCCGCTTGTGCATTGAGTTGCACATGTTCCGGTCGAACAGCCTTGGGAATCGCAATCACACCATCCTGACGCAGAATCCACGCCAGCGAAACCTGTGCCGGGGTCACGTTGTGACGAGCGGCAATCTTGTTCAGTACCGGTTCGGCCAGCATCGCGCCGCCCTGGCCGATCGGGCAGTACGCCATCAACGGCATGCGCTGTTGCTGGCACCAGGGCAGCAAGTCGAATTCGACGCCGCGCTCTTCCAGGTTGTACAGCACCTGATTGGTGGCGCAGGCAGGATTGGCCAGCTCTTCGAGATCATCGACGTCGAAATTCGACACGCCCCAACGGCCGATCTTGCCGTCCTCGCGCAGGCGTTCGAAGGCTTCGACGGTTTCTTCCAGCGGATACTGGCCGCGCCAATGCAGCAGATAGAGGTCGATGTAGTCGGTGTCGAGCCGGCGCAGACTGCGCTCGCAGGCTTGCGGGATGCCTTTGCGGCTGGCGTTGTGCGGGTAGACCTTGCTCACCAGAAATACCTGATCACGCAGACCGGCAATGGCTTCGCCGACCACGCTTTCGGCACCGCCCTCGGCGTACATTTCCGCCGTGTCGATCAGAGTCATGCCGAGTTCGATGCCTTGGCGCAACGCAGACACTTCACGCGGGTGCGCCGAGCGATCCTCGCCCATGCGCCAGGTGCCCTGGCCAATCACTGGAACCTGCACGCCTGCCAGTTCAAGGGTACGCATTCAAACCTCCTGTGCTGATGGTCGATACCTTAGTGGGCAGCAGGATAGCGCAGGGGTTCCAATGGAGGTCGATGAACCTGTGGCGAGGGGATTTATCCCCGATGGGCGCGCAGCGCCCCCAAGAAGCAGGGTTGCTGCGCACCCATCGGGGATAAATCCCCTCACCACAAGGCAAGTGTTATTTCGCGGAGAACTTCAACACCACGTTATGGCTGTAAGTCTGCCCCGGATCAAGACGCGTGCTCGGGAAGTCCGGCTGATTCGGCGCATCCGGATAGTGCTGGGTTTCCAGGGTAAACGCGCCCCAGTGCGGATAGACCTTGCCGCCCTTGCCCTTGACCGTGCCGTCGAGGAAGTTACTGGTATAGAACTGCACACCAGGCTCGCTGGTGAACAACTGCAAATGCCGCCCTGACTGCGGATCGCTGACCTCGGCGGCGACTTTGTTCACATCACCTTTGGTATCCAGCACCCAGTTGAAATCGAAGCCGCCCTGTTTCGGTTCGGCGAATTTCAACTGCGGGTGATCAGCCTTGATGTGCGTGCCAATGGCGGTGGGCTTGGTGAAGTCCATCGGCGTGCCGGCCACTGGCGCCAGTTCGCCGGTCGGGATCAGTTTGCCGGTGACTGGGGTGTAATGGCTGGCGTGCAAGGTGGCAACCTGCTTGAGAATGTCGCCATTGCCGGCACCGGCGAGGTTGAAGTAGCTGTGGTTGGTCAGGTTGAGCACCGTCGGTTTATCGGTGCTGGCCTTATAGTCGATGCGCAACTCGTTGCTGTCGGTCAGGCGGTAGGTCACCTGCGTTGTGAGATTGCCGGGGAAGCCCATTTCACCGTCCGCCGACAGATAGGTCAGGGTCACACCGACCGAATCCTTGTCCTTGGTCTCCTGCGCTTTCCAGACCTTCTTGTCGAAACCCTGAGTACCGCCATGCAAGGCGTTGGACTTGTCGTTCTGCGGCACCTGATAGCGCTTGCCGTCGAGTTCGAACGCGCCGTCCGCGAGGCGATTGCCGAAACGGCCGATGGTCGCACCGAAATACGCCGTGCCTTTCTGGTAGCCCTGGACATCGTCGAAACCCAGCACCACGTCAGCGGCTTTGCCGTGTTTGTCCGGCACCAGCAGCGATTGCAGGGTGGCGCCGTAGGTGATGACGGTCGCCTGCATGCCGTGGCTGTTGCGCAGGATGTATTGCTCGACGGGCGTGCCGTCATTGGTTTTGCCAAAGGCTTTGTGTTCGGCGCTGAGGCCGGCCGCGTTGGCGGAGAGGGTGGCGATCATCAGGGACAGTCCGAGGCCGGAGAGCAGGTGACGTGATTGAAGCATGGTTGACCTTCCTTTTTGTTGTTGTTTTCAAAACAGGGTAATAGTCATGCTAATTGTGGGTTGAGTCAGAATTTATAGCCGGTTAAAGGTTTAGTGCAAATATAAAGTCATACTAAATAGTTGCCGAAGGTCGGGAAATCGTGCCAGCGCTGCACTTTTCCGGATTCGGCGGCTCTATCCATGGCCAGGATGCGGCGACGCCCGCCGCACAGGAATGTGCCCGTTCGAGAATTCATGCCGAGAGTTTTTCACCCGATCGCCCGATTTTTTCGCCGCCCGTGCCTGTTGCTGGCCTGTCTGTCATCGCTGTTTGTCAGCGGTTGCACGCACCAGACCGGCAACGGTTTCATCGCTCAGATGCGTGACGGTCAACCGCAGGAATTCCTGCAGACCAGCGTCGATCGCATGGCCACGTTGGCGATGCGCGACAACCTCAACAGCCTTTATCGCCTGATGGGCAAGCTGTATTTGCGCAACCCGGAAGAGCTGCGCAAATCGGGATTCCTCGACATCAACACGGCGGTGAAACAGGTGCGCCTTGCCGTCGAGCAGCAGCAACCGTTACCGGTGTTGGGCGGACGCAAAGATCTGGCGGCGCTCAGCTACGCGATGAGTCCGGAGTTTCTCGGGGATCGGGTCGGCGCCTTCATCTATGCCATCGGCAGCATGCTGGTCACCGCCCACGGCAATCGCATCGAGTTCTACATGACCGATGCAATCAACCCGACCTTCGTCCACAACGCCGCGCGCAATATCGAGAAAGCCACGTGGATTCTGGCCCAGCGGCAGAATAAGGAGGGACAGTCGCTGCTGTTCTCCAACGAAATCTCGGAGGAGGGCAGCAACCTGAGTTTCGCCACCGAGTTCGGCAAGATCGTCGCGCGGCTCGACCTGCTGGCGCAGATGCTTGATGAGCGCTACCGGCGCATTGGGTTGAATTACGCGCAGAGTCTGTTGTTCCTGAATTTCCTTCCGGTGCAGTAAGTGCGGAGATCCAATGTGGGAGCGAGCCTGCTCGCGAAAGCGATCTGCCAGGCGCTGAATCTCTGATAGATCCACCGCATTCGCGAGCAGGCTCGCTTGTATGTTTAGACTTGAAGGGGTGGGCGGGACTACAGACTCGATTCTGACTCTGACCAGTACAGACCGTGGGAGACTTCTCCCACATTGATCAAATTGCGCGTGGGATTTTTGTATACAATCCATCGCTACTATTGATCCAAAGGGAGCTGCATCTGTCATGACCGACTCCGCAAGCACCGACTTCAACCGTATCGACCGCGCTACCCGCACAGAAAAACTGCCCTATGCCGCGTTACTGGCGTTCGCCATGACCGGCTTCATCGCCATCCTCACCGAGACCCTGCCGGCCGGGCTGCTGCCGCAGATCGGCGCCGGGCTTGGGGTCAGCGAAGTGCTCGCCGGGCAACTGGTGACGCTGTATGCACTGGGCTCTATTGTTGCGGCGATTCCGCTGACCGTCGCCACCCGGGGCTGGCCACGGCGGCGGGTACTGCTGATGACGGTCGGTGGCTTCCTGGTGTTCAACACCGTGACTACGTTCTCCAGCCATTACGGCTTGACCTTGGCGTCGCGGTTCTTGGCCGGGATGGCGGCAGGGCTGTCGTGGGGCATCATGGCCGGCTACGCCCGTGGCATCGTGCCGGTGCACCAGCAGGGGCGGGCACTGGCAATCGCCATGCTCGGCACCCCGGTGGCGCTGTCGCTGGGCACCCCGGCGGGAACCTGGCTGGGCAACCTGATCGGCTGGCGCGCTTCGTTCGGGATCATGTCGGCGCTGGCGTTGGTGCTGGCGGCGTGGATTGTGCTGGCGGTGCCGGATCGTCCGGGTCAGGCCAGCGCCGAACGCCTGCCGTTGCTGCAATCGCTGCGCCTGCCGGGCGTACGGCCGGTGCTGTTCGTGGTGCTGACCTGGATGCTTGGGCACAACATTCTCTACACCTACATCGCGCCATTCCTGATGCAGGCCGGGCTGGCCGAGCGCGTCGATCTGGTGCTGCTGGTGTTCGGCCTGTGTTCGCTGATCGGGATCTGGATCATCGGCCTGCTGGTGGATCGCTGGTTGCGCTGGCTGACGCTGATCAGCCTCGCGGTGTTTGCTGTGACCGCACTGGTGCTGGCGCTGATATCCCCGTCACCGTGGCTGATCTACACCTGCATGGCCGTGTGGGGCCTGTCATTTGGTGGTTCGGCGACGTTGCTGCTGACGGCGGCGGCGGATTCGGCCGGCGAGCATGTGGACGTGGTGCAAGCGATGCTCACCACCTCCTGGAATGTGGCGATTGCTGGCGGCGGCCTGTTTGGCGGGTTGTTGTTGGATCGGGCGGGGGCGATGTCGTTTCCGTGGGCGCTGTTGATCCTGTCGCTGATTGCGCTTGCGACGGTGTGGATCAACCGGCATCACAGTTTCAAACCGGGCCGGCGCGTGCATTGATCTACCTGGCACCATAGAACCCCTGTGGGAGCGGGCTTGCTCGCGAAAAGGGCGTGTCAGTCGATATCTACGTGAATGACACACCGCCTTCGCGAGCAAGCCCGCTCCCACTCAGATAAAGGCGGTGTGGCTGGAAGGCATAACGATAGACCGCATCGATATATGTGGTTATATGAAAAATCGCTATGCTGCGGGCCAGATTTTTCCTGTCGTTTTTCTGGACGTCTTAATGGAATTGGCAAATTTCGGCCTGGTGATTGCCGGGCTGGTGGTGGGTTTTATTGTCGGCATGACCGGTGTCGGCGGCGGTTCGTTGATGACGCCGATCCTGCTGTGGTTCGGCATCAACCCGGCAACAGCGGTGGGCACCGACCTGTTGTACGCGGCCATTACCAAATCCAGTGGCGTGCTGGTGCACAAAAAGAACAACAACATCGACTGGGCCATCACCGGCTGGCTGACCCTCGGCAGCGTGCCGGCAGTCGCCATGACCCTGTGGTTTCTCAGTACGCTGCACACCGCGCCCGAGGCGATGAACGCGATCATCAAACAGGCCTTGGGCTTCGTGCTGTTCGCCACGGCGCTGGCGATTCTGTTCAAGAAGCGCCTGCTCGAATTCGCCCACAAACGCGCGGGCGGCAACTACAACCCGAGCGGCGCGCGCCTGAATGTGATGACAGTGATCACCGGGCTGATCCTCGGCACCATGGTCGCCCTGACCTCGATCGGCGCCGGCGCCCTCGGCACGGTCGCGTTGTTCATCCTCTATCCGCTGCTGCCCACCCGGCGCCTGGTCGGCACCGAAATCGCCCACGCCGTGCCGCTGACCCTTGTTGCAGGTCTGGGCCACGCGAGCATGGGTAACATGGACTGGGGCGTGCTGGGCTTTCTGCTGATGGGTTCGCTGCCGGGCATCTGGCTGGGCAGCCACCTGACCGGGCGCATTTCCGATGAGTTGCTGCGCCCGTGCCTGGCGACCATGCTGCTGTTGATCGGCTATAAGCTGGCGTTCTGATGTAGGAGCTGCCGCAGGCTGCGATCTTTTGATCTTCGTTTTTACGATCAGGATCAAAAGATCGCAGCCTGCGGCAGCTCCTACGCTGCGGTATGAAGGATGTTGAATTTCATGACGGTCACCGGCAAATCCTCGTAGACCAGATCCTCGACCACCTCCCAACCCAACCCCGCATACAGCGATTGCGCAGCGTCGGTGTACAGATACAACTCAGTCACTCCCAGCGTCGCCGCCTCGGCGACGATCCTGTTGACCAGTTGCGAAGCAATTCCGCGTCCGCGTTCTTCGGCTTTCACGTAGACGCCCGCCAGCCACGGCGTCAGTTGCGGGCGGATCTTCATGTCGCTGTCGATCAGCAGCGCGCCACCGAGCAATCTGTCGTCTTCAATGGCCACCACCACGCTGGGAACCGCACCCTTGCCGCAGGCCGCGCGCATCCGCTCGGTGCGGGCTTCAAGGGTATCGCCGTCACGGAATTCGCCCCATTCCTTGAAATTGAGTTCGGCGAGTTCCTCAATCAAATGCGGGTGATCGCACAGGTAGTCGATGTGCATGGGTTGAACTCCATTTCGTGGGCAGAATGACCACCCTAATGCGCTCACAAAAGGTAATCAAATCCGCGTCACGATTACGCCGATGCAGTTGCGCAATGACGCGGCTGACCTAAGCTTCTGACAAGGCGAAACATATTTGCCGGGCACGACCCCGGAACAATCGCCGCGATGCGCAATCATTAGAGCGTGGATATCAAAAGGAGATGCGCATGCTCATCAGGTCACTGACCCTGACACTCTTGCTGGCGATTGCCGGCCCCTTGTTCGCCGCTGACAATGACTCGCCCATAGCCGGGGATATGGGACGGGCCCGACCGTTGATCGTAATTGCACAAAGTACCGTCGACCCGGTGTGGGTGGGACTGAAAAAGTCGCTGGAAGATCCGGCGAACAAGAAGGGCGTCGCCGACCGCAACATCAAGGTCTACACCATCCTCAATATGGCCGGACAACTCGATGGCAAGGATCTCGGCCAGCAAGACACCATGGCTTTGCTGCGGTCGCTGAAACTCGGTGCCGGCGCGTATCCTAAAGTGTTCCTGCTGGGCAAGGACGGCGAGACCAAACTGTCGGCCTCGGGCGATGAAGCGAAATCGGTGGACCTGAAGAAAATCTTCGACACGGTTGACGCGCTGCCGGCCAGCGAAAAGGAAATCAGCGCACCGACAGTCGCTGAAACCAAGGCCACCGCCGCCGAACCGGCAGCCAAGAAAGGCGAGAAGGGCGCCAAGCCAGCCAAACCGGCGAAACCGAGCAAGCCACCGGAAATGCCGGATGATTGATTGAGGCAGGCTCTGAATAAAAAATGGCGGACGCTTTAAACGTTCGCTATTTTTTTGTCCGCTTGGATGACCACGATACTCTGAATATCAGGGCAGGAGCTGACGGATGACATTGACCAGAACCGGAGAAAAAGCCGCAAGCTGGCCATTCTTGGGAGTCAGCATGTCATCAAGGAGAATGCCCAGAAGCTCTTCATCTTCAAGGTCACCGGGTTGCATGCCTCCTGTAAAGATCAACTGATCAACCAGTTGTTTCCGTGCCCCTATGAGTCCGCGATTGCTTTCTTCGGTATGACCGAGATTCAAAATTTCCAGAGCCGAATTTGCGCGTTCGGTTTTGCCGGTCACTCTACCGGACAGATAAAACTTCAATTCCGACTCGCATTCCTCCATCAAGGGCGTCAGATCTAGTGGGCGCGTGCCTCGATGATGTCCACATTGATTCTGGCGCTGGCAACTGGCGACGATGTTGGTGAACTCCAAGGTGCGATTGGGAGCTTTATCCTGGGCCTCAACGTGCTCGTTATGTGAGTTGTCGCCTGCAATGGTCTGGCAGCAATAGGCGCAAAGGCTGAACTGTTCCGCTATACAGGCCGTGCGCACGCTCACGCGTTCTTCGCCGGGCAGGTCCCGGTAACGTAATGTTGTGTTGGCGCGTTTCCATCTGATGAGTTGTTCCGGCTCGGCTCCCTTGGTGATCTTACGCACGGCGCAACTCCAGTTTGCGCAGCAACAGCGCGGCTTTCGCCAGTTCGATATGACCGTCCGGAAGTTCTTCTGCCAGTTCGGCGAATAGTTTTTGTGCGGTTTCCAGATCACCGTCCTGCAAGCGTTCGAGCAGTGCGTTCAAGCGTTTTTGAACGTCGCTGTTACGGATGTCGGTGTCCATGACTTCCAGCAGCACCTGATTGGCATCAAGTCCGTACAGGCCGTTGTGTTCGTGAAGTTCACCGTCATTGAGCACGTAAACCAGCACATCTTTTGCGTCGCTGATGACCAGTGGTGAGTGCGTGGTCAGCACGAACTGGCAGTTGGGGAAGGTTTCGCTCAGTTGGCGGATCAGACTGCGTTGCCATTTCGGGTGCAGGTGAAGATCCACTTCGTCGATCAGCACGATGCCGTCCCCGTGGAGCGGGTTGTCCAGCGACTGGTTCATCATTGCCAGACGACGGGCGATATCACCGACCAGCGCCATCATCGACTTCTCGCCTTGCGAGAGCTGGGCGACGTTGAGAGTGACGCCGTCCTTGTCGATGGCCATGTGCAGGCGCGGCTTGCGTTGCACGCGCAGGTTGGTGAAGCCAGGCATGAAAGCGGCGATGGCGGAGCGGACGGCGGTTAGCTGACGGTCGCGGGAAGAGGCTTTCAGGTTGGACAGGGTTTTCCAAACATCACTTTCATAGCCGAACTTTATGGAGATTTCAGCCAGTGCAGTGTCGGAAATACCCGTCTCGTTTTCGCTGTCCTCACGCTCGCGAAACCACTCGAAGAAGCGGCGGAAGTCTACGCCTCGGTTGAGCGAGTTGTCGTAACCGTCGAGTTGGTCGAAGGTGTGTTTGGTTTTGATTTTTAAAGGGATTTCGAGAACGGAACGTTCGACCGGGTAGTAGGCTATTAATGGAAGCGAAGCTTTGTCATCGGTCGTTAGCAGAGTTCGATAGTGGTCTGCAAGTTGACTCGCTTGCACTAGTTCGCTATGGAGTGCGGTCTTTCGCCCTTGCCTGCCGCGTGCAATACCCCATCCGAACAAATGTCTTTTCGATTGCACTTCGGAAAGGTCGGAGCTGCGAAGTAGATAGTCGGCAGCGACCGTTGAGATGTAAGCGTCGGTAGCGCTGTTCTGAATGTCTCCTTCAGAGATATGGTTGCCATTGCCTTTCTCGGTACGAATCCTTGCGACCAGCCAGCTTAGGGCAGTGGCAAGCGATTTCAAAAGGGTGGTCTTTCCTGCACCGTTGTTCCCCACTAGAACTGTCACGTTCGATGTGTGCTTACCTGTGGGTGCTAGCAGAATGCTCAGATCTTTGAACCGACCTACATTCCTGAGACTGAGACCTCTGATTTCCATTAAATCGCCCTTTGACGGTCAGCGGGGTTAAATATCGTATTCATTATGTCATCGCTAGCTACGGATTGATTCGATGCAGTTTAGATACATCCACTCCGGTCGGTCATCCATGTGAATAGTTGCCGCATATTCCTATCAAAGTGGCCTGCGTAAGGGCCTTCAACCCTGTCGGAAATTTCCTTCAAAGCGCGGCGGCGTTGGTGAACTGGTGGCTTGGGTTGAACGCCGATAACCTCTTCGGGCCGCTGCAAAATCAGCGGCCGGATGTGGAAGTCCGGTTTGCAGACTCATTCACCAAGCCCCGTTATGCGCATGGCGACATCTTTTATGTCAACATCGCTAACTTATGGTGGCTGTATGCGGGAGCGCTTTCGAGTGCGCCGGGTTCGGGTGATTGGCTCGGTCTTCCACACCTGCGTGCAGCTGCCACCTTCATGTGGAAGTGAGATGAGTAGCGTTTTCAGCAATCCCCATTGGAGTTTCACCCATGAAGAAAACGGATGTCGAATCACCTGAAATTTCCACCGATTCAACCAAACCCCGCTACATCCCCATACCGGCATCGACTGCCAGATCCCCTGCCTCCTGATCGACCGCGAAGCCCCGGTAGATGTACTCCACGGCACCGCCGCCTACCGCTTGCGCAGCGTGACGCAGTTGTTGGAAACCCTCTCGCTCGGCGACGGCATCGGCCACGATGCCTTGTTGCTGCAGGATTTCGCCCGGGTGCTGGCAATCCCTCTGCGCGACAGCTGCGACCTGATGGATGTATTGGGCTGGAAGCTACAGGCGTAGTTTTCAATCCCCTCAAATAAAAATGGGCGACCTTCACAGGTCGCCCATTTTTCATGGTCCGATTACCGGGTGAGCTCACCCAGAATCTTGTGCGCAATCTTCACCCGCTCCGCATTCGGGTAGTTCCGGTTCGCCAGAATCACGATCCCGACTTTCTTCGACGGCACGAACGCGATGTAGGCGCCGTAGCCTGCGGTGGAACCGGTCTTGTTCAGCAGCACGTTCGCCGGCTCCGGCTGTGGCGGGTTGAGCCATTTGACCTTGTGCGCTTCCATGGCCATCGGCGTCGAGTTGCCGTCCAGCAGGCGGTCGAGGCTGATCGGGTAGGTGTAACGTTCCCAGCCCAGGCCCTGGGTCATGTCGCCGACGGTGTAGTAGCCGGTGTGGGTGAGGGCGATGGCTTTTTGAAGGGGTGTTTCGAGTTTGGCGGTGTCGAGGTTGGCCTGGACGAATTGCAGCAGATCAGCGGCGCTGGTTTTTACGCCGTAGGCTTCGGAGTCGAGGGCGCCGGGGCTGACTCGAATCGGTTTGTTGTTCTTGTCATAGCCTTGGGCGTAGAGCTTTTGTTCAGACGCCGGCACCGACAGGAAGGTGTGCTTGAGCCCGAGTTTCGGCAGCAGGGTTTCAGTCATGACCTGATTGAACGGTTGGCCAAGGCTTTTCGCCGCCAGATAGCCGAACAGGCCGATGCTCGGGTTGGAATACAGGCGATGGCTGCCGGGCGGAAAAGTCGGTTTCCACTGTTGGTAATAGCCGAGCATCTTGTCGGAAGAATCCGCAGCATCCGGGAATTGCAATGGAAGGCCGCCGGCGCTGTAAGTGCCCAGTTGCAGCAGGCTGATGTGGTCAAAAGCGCTGCCATTCAGCTCGGGCCAGTGCTGGCTGGCCTTGTCGGAGAATTGCAGTTTGCCGCTGGCCTGGGCGTAGGCGGCGAGGGTTGCGGTGAAGGTTTTGCTTACCGAGCCGATTTCGAACAGGGTGTTTTCACTCACCGGTTGCCCGGTGCTTTTGTCGGCGACACCGTAGTTAAAGTAGTGCACCTTGCCATCGACGGTCACGGCCACGGCCAGCCCCGCGATGTTCTGTTGCTGCATGACCGGGGTCACGGTGGTCTTGACCAGCGCCTGCAACTGATCGTCGGTTTGCTGGGCAGCCATGCACGCGGTGGCGCCGAAAAACAGGCCGAAAGCGCTGCGGGAAATGAATTTGCTCGGGGTGATGAAGGACATGAGTGAACCACTCTCCATGAGTGTTGAGGGTGATATCCCGCTACACTGCGGGCGATTTTGTTGTTGGGCAACTGATCAGCGCCGACAATTTAGGCAGTCTGGCACTCGTCGACAAACGATGAAAACTCGGACGAGCCATTAGAAAAATTTGGGACCAGGCATGATTCGACCTCAACTGCCGCTCAATGCACTGCGCGCGTTCGAAGCCTCGGCGCGGCATTTGAGCTTTACCCGCGCCGCTGTGGAATTGTGCGTGACCCAGGCGGCGGTGAGCCATCAGGTGAAAAGCCTCGAAGCGCAACTCAACGTCACCCTGTTCAAACGCCTGCCTCGCGGGCTGATGCTGACCAGTGAAGGCGAGACCCTGTTGCCGGTTTTGACCACGTCGTTCGATCATATCGCGCAGATGCTCGAGCGACTGGCTGGCGGTCAGTATCGGGAAATGTTGACCGTGGGTGCCGTCGGAACCTTCGCGGTCGGTTGGTTGCTGCCACGGCTGGCAGACTTCCAGGCGAAACATCCGCTCATAGATTTGCGGCTGTCGACTCACAACAACCGGGTCGACGTCGCCGCCGAGGGGCTGGATTACGCGATTCGTTTTGGCGCCGGAGCGTGGCATGGCATCGAGGCAACGCGTCTGCTCGACGCTCCACTATCGGTACTGTGCGTACCGGAAATTGCCCGGCAGCTGCACACCCCGGGCGATCTGCTGCAACAGCGCTTGCTGCGTTCCTATCGCACCGATGAATGGCCGGAATGGTTTCACGCCGCCGGCCTGGCGACCCACGCGGCGCCGCCGCAGAGCATTGTCTTCGATTCGTCGCTGGCGATGATGGAGGCCGCGCTGCAGGGCAGCGGGGTGGCGTTGGCACCGCCGCTGATGTTCGCCCGGCAACTGGCGGCGGACGTGATTCGTCAGCCGTTTGCGATTGAAATCACCACCGGCAGTTATTGGCTGACGCGCTTGCAGTCACGGCCGGAGACGGCGGCGATGACGGCGTTCAAGCAGTGGCTGGTACAAAACTCTGCCTGACACAAGTCCCCTCCTGTGGGAGCGGGCTTGCTCGCGAAGGCGGCGTGTCAGTCAACTCAAATATTGACTGATGCACCGCCTTCGCGAGCAAGCCCGCTCCCACAGGGGACAGTGGTGGACTGCAGATCAGAATTCAGCGCACCAGACACGGCCGCTTGTTATCGAACGTCCACCCCGGTATCAAAAACTGCATCGCCACGCTGTCATCCCGCGCGCCGAGACCCATGCCTTTGTACAGTTCGTGGGCCTTGGCCAGCTGATCCATGTCCAGCTCCACCCCCAGCCCAGGTTTCTGCGGCACTTGCACGCAACCGTCGACAATTTGCAGCGGTGCCTTGGTCAGGCGCTGGCCGTCCTGCCAGATCCAGTGCGTGTCGATGGCGGTGATGTCGCCCGGTGCCGCCGCCGCGACATGGGTGAACATCGCCAGCGAGATATCGAAGTGGTTGTTGGAGTGTGAGCCCCAGGTCAGGCCCCACTCATGGCACAACTGCGCGACACGTACCGAGCCTTGCATGCTCCAGAAGTGCGGGTCGGCCAATGGGATGTCCACCGACTGCAGCTGAATGGCGTGACCCATCTCGCGCCAGTCGGTGGCGATCATGTTGGTCGCCGTCTTCAGTCCGGTAGCGCGGCGGAACTCGGCCATGACTTCGCGCCCCGAGTAACCGTTTTCCGCACCGCACGGGTCTTCGGCGTAAGCCAGCACCTTATGTTGATCGCGGCACAGGCGGATCGCTTCTTTCAGTGACCACGCGCCGTTCGGATCGAGGGTGATGCGTGCCTCGGGAAAGCGTTCGGCCAGAGCCGTCACGGCTTCGATTTCCGCGTCGCCGCTAAGCACGCCGCCTTTGAGTTTGAAGTCCTGGAAACCGTATTTTGCCTGGGCCGCTTCGGCCAGACGCACCACCGCTTCGGCGCTCATGGCCTTTTCGTGACGCACGCGGAACCAGTCGTTATCGGCGTCCGGATCGCTGCGGTAGGCGAGGTTGGTCTCACGTTGATCGCCGACATAAAACAGATAACCGAGCATCTTCACTTGATCGCGTTGCTGGCCTTCGCCGAGCAGCGCCGCGACCGGTACGTCGAGGTGTTGCCCGAGCAAGTCGAGCAGGGCGGCTTCGAGTCCGGTGACCGCGTGGATGGTGATGCGCAGGTCGAACGTCTGCAGGCCACGGCCGCCGGCATCACGTTCGGCGAAGGTCTGGCGCACCTGATTGAGGATCTTCTGATAGTTACCTATTGTGCTGCCGAGCACCAGGCTGCGGGCATCCTCCAGCGTCTGGCGGATGCGCTCGCCACCGGGCACTTCACCGACGCCAGTGTGGCCGGCGTTGTCCTTGAGAATGACGATATTGCGGGTGAAAAACGGCCCGTGGGCGCCGCTCAGGTTGAGCAGCATGCCGTCGTGGCCGGCCACGGGAATCACCTGCATGTCAGTGATGATTGGCGCTTTGGCAGTGTCGTGTGCGGTCATGTTTTTATCCTTGTCAGCATTCTTCAAAACGAATTCAGGCGTGCTTCGGCGCGGCTTCGGCCACGGCGAGGTCAGCAGCGGGTTTCGGGGTGGTGCGTGCAGCGAAGACGATGATCGCGGCGATGATCGAGGTTGCGGCCAGGCCATAGAGGCCGCCCTGAATCGAACCAGTGTGTTCTTCGAGCAGGCCGAAGGTGGTCGGCGCGACGAAGCCGCCGAGGTTGCCCACTGAATTGATCAACGCAATTACTGCCGCGGCGATCCGTGCATCCAGATACGCCTGTGGAATCGGCCAGAACAACGACGAGGCGGACTTGAAGCCCAGCGCGGCAAAACAGATCGCGACAAAGGCGAAGATCGGCCCGCCGGTGGTGGACATGAACATCCCCGCCGCGGCGATCAACAACGCGGTGGCGACCCAGGCTTGCTGGTGCTTCCACTTGGCCGAGAAAGCGGCGAAGGCGTACATGCCGACGATCGACAGCAACCACGGGATCGAGTTGAACAGCCCGACCTGGAAGTCACTCATCTCGCCCATTTTCTTGATGATGCTCGGCAGCCAGAACGTCGCGGCGTAGATCGTCAGCTGAATGAAAAAGTAGATCAGGCAGAACAGGATGATTTGCCGGTCCTTGAGCAGTTTGCCCATCGATGGGCGGATCGGCGTCGCGGCTTCGCGGGCCTTCTGTTCATCGTCGATGGCGCTGACCAGTGCGTCCTGTTCGGCGCGGGTCAGCCATTTCGCGTCATGCGGTTTGGCGTCGAGCCAGAACCAGACGAACACGCACAGCCCGACGGAAAACATGCCCTCGATGAAGTACATCCATTGCCAGCCGTGCATGCCGAGGCCGTTGATCTGCAAGAGCAGGCCGGACAGCGGGCCGGAGATCAGCGAGGCCACTGCCGAACCACTGAGGAAAATCGCGATCGCCTTGCCGCGTTCGGCGCCGGGCAGCCAGCGGGTGAAGTAGTAGATCACCCCGGGAAAGAACCCGGCCTCGGCCACGCCGAGCAGAAAGCGCAGGATGTAAAAGTGCGTTTCGTTCTGGATGAACGCCATGCCGGCGGCGACCAGGCCCCAGGTGAGCATGATGCGGGTCAGCCAGATACGCGCGCCGACTTTCTGCAAAAGCATGTTGGACGGCACTTCGAACAGCGCGTAACCGATGAAGAACAGACCGGCGCCGAAGCCGTAGGCGGCAGCCCCGATGCCCAGGTCATGTTCCATGTGAGTGCGGACGAAACCAATGTTCACCCGGTCAATGTAATTGACGATGAACATGATCACGAAGAGCGGCAGGACGTGGCGTTTCACTTTCGAGATGGCGGACGCGAGTGTCGAATCGACGCCCTCGTTCATCCCGGAGACGGAGGTTTTCACTTGGTTTTCTCCCACTGATTATTTTTATGCGGGGTAGGGCTGGATGCTGCGTTGTTGATAGACATCATACAACTTGATTTTTTTGTCCTACAAGTGGGGTGCAGCGATTAAATTTGTCTGGTGAAGGAATTTTTTATTTCTTTTTGGTGTTTTTCCCCGTTTTTATTGGTTTTAATCGCGGCCGTCAGACGCGCCTCTTGGGTTCACGATCCAAATGTTCAAACAGGGTGTAGCGCTTGATTGTTGCGTTTTTTTTCGTTTTATTGAGTGTTGTCATACAAGTTGGGGGCGGTTTCGGCGCTAAAATCGACTCGTCAGCCACCGCGCAGTGCTACGATCGACAAGCCCCGATGACCGGAACCGATCATGCAAGAAGACCTCGGCGCCCCTGCGCCCAAACGTGCACACAACCTCGCACACGATCTGGTGGAGAAACTCACCCAGAGCATCCTGCTTGGCCAGTTGTCGCCCGGCGACAAGCTGCCGTCGGAGAACGCCATCGTTCAGGAGCACGGCGTCAGTCGCACGGTGGTGCGCGAAGCGATTTCCAAGTTGCAGGCCTCGGGCCTGGTCGAGACGCGGCACGGCATCGGCAGTTTTGTCATCGAGCGCGCTGCCGAGCAGGGCTTGCGACTGAATGTCGACACCGCTCTCGGGGTGCGCAGCATTCTGGAATTGCGCATGGGCCTGGAGACGCAGGCTGCGGCGTTGGCCGCGTCACGTCGCAGCGAGCAGCAATTGCTGCAAATGCGTCAGGCGCTGGATGACTATCAGCGTTTGCTGGACAGCAATGACAGTTGTGTCGAGGCTGATCGACGTTTTCATCTGCTTATTGCCGAAGCCACCGGCAACGTCTGCTTCAGCGAAATCATGCAGCACCTGGGCAGCGCGATGATTCCACGTCAGCGGCTCAATGCCGCCGAGCGTGGCGCGGCGGATCTGAGCAAGCTGGGGCAGTTGGCCCATCTGGAGCACGAAGCGATCCTGAATGCGATCAAGCGGCAGGATCCGGACGCGGCGCGCGCGGCCATGTGGCTGCACCTGACCAACAGCCGCGACCGTTTCAGTTCTCAAGGCTGATTGCCGTTGGTCTGCTCGATAGCACCGCCTGCAGATGTACGCTTCCAAGCTGTATGGCCCGGGTTCTCCGGACCTCCTTGGTGAGGTGTGTCATGGCTGATGATTTGCTGTTTCAGGGTGGTGTGCTGCCGACCGATCCAACCCGTCCGGTACCCGGCACGGATGAACCGACACTGGCCGATCACGATGCGCCGCCGGGCATGAGCCCGGGGCGCGATCCGTTGAGTGATGCCGATCGGCCGGAAGACTGGAAGGACCCGGCGGCGGACGATGATGTGCCGCCAGCGGATGAGCCGACGCCGTTGTCGGATGACAGGCGCTGAGGCTAACCCGGCATGAGATATTTATAGTCTGCGCCGGCCCTTTCGCGAGCAAGCTCGCTCCCACAGGCAGAACGCATCCCCCTGTAGGAGTGAGCCTGCTCGCGATGGGGTCATAGCCTCAGTAAAAAACCTCGATCAGACCTCAACCGGTCGACCCTCCACCCGCCGCTCCAGATTCAACGCCAGCACACTGATCAACACCACCGCCGCGCCAATCAGAACCATCAGCGCCGGCTGCTCGCCGAGGCCCACTGAAGCAATCCCCATCGCTGTCGGCGGTATCAAATAAAGTGTCATCGTCGCCCGACTCAAGTCCACATGTTTGAGCACAAAGCCCCAGGCCAGATAGGCCAGTGCACTGGGAAATACCCCCAGTGCCAGCACTGCCCACTGCACTTGCAGCGGCGCTTTCACCACCGCCGCACTCAGCCCCGGCAGATAAATCAGCAACAGCAGCGTCCCCGACCACACCGCATAACAAGCCAGACTGAAACCGTCATAACGCCGTGCGTGATGTTTTTGCAGGGCGAAGTAAATGCTCCATGAGAGCGCTGCCAGCAGGATCAGCAAGCCATGCGCGTCGATCTGCCCCAGGCCCCGATCGGCGCTGACCACGATCACCACCCCGACCAGTCCCAGCAACACGCAGCCCCATCGCCAGACACTGACCTGATCCTTGAACACGTAGCGCGCCAGCAGCGTACTGAACAGCGGGCTCGACTGCGCCAGTACGCTGGAGGCGCCGGCACTGACGCTTTGCTGGCCGATGTTCAGCGCCACGTGATGCAGGCTGACGGCAAAAAATCCCAGGGCGAACAACAGCGGTACGTCGCGCGGTTGCGGCAGGCGAATGCCCTTGAACGCCGCAATCACGGCCATGAACAACGACGCCAGCAGAAACCGCAGCAACGCCAGATGCCCGGGGTCGTAGGCTTGCAGGCCGATGTGAATGCCGGTCGGCGAATAGCCCCAGCAGCCGACCACGAAGGCCATGGTCAGAATGATTTTCAAGGGAGAAGGAGACGGCATGATCGGCGCACCGCAAGGGTTGATGCGCCGAGTATCCGGGCGGCGAACAAGTCTCCACAACTGACTTATACTGCGCCGAATATTCACTTTGAGTGATGAGTATGGAGCTGGCGCAGATCCGCATGTTCAAGACCGTGGCCGACGAGGGCAGCATTGCCCGGGCCGCTGAAAAGCTGTTTTGCGTGCCATCGAACATCACCGCACGGATCAAGGCGTTGGAAGCTGAACTCGGTGTGGCGCTGTTTCTGCGCGAAGGGCGCGGGCTGCGGATCAGCCCGGCGGGGCATACGTTTCTTGCGTATGCCGAGCGGATTCTGGCGCTGACCGCCGAAGCCAAGCGCGCGCTGGATCCCGTCGCTGAACCGTCCGGCCCGCTGCGTATCGGCGCGATCGAGTCCTCGGCCACCGGGCGTTTGCCGCGGCTGTTGGCCAAGTTTCACCAGCGCTATCCGCAGGTGGTGCTGGAATTGACCACTGGCACCTGGGGCCAATTACTCGACGACACCGTCAGCCATCGCCTCGACGGTGCGATCGTCGCGGTGGACGTCGAGCGCGCGCAACTGAAACGCACGCCGATGTACCGCGAAGAATTGCTACTGATTGCCTCGACATCATTCGGCCCCGTGCGCGACATTCATGATCTGCAGGACAAAACCGTGTTCATGTGGCCGCAGGGCTGTCCGTATCGGGCGGCGCTGGAGCACTGGCTGTTGCGTCAGGGGCAGGCGCTGCCGATTGTCAGCCTGGCGAGTTACGGGGCGATTGTCGGTTGCGTGAGTGCTGGCGCCGGGGTGGCATTAGTACCTAAAGGCGTGTTCGAGCAATACGCCAAAGGCGCTGGATGCGTGGGCTATGAGTTTCCCGAACTGACGGCGATCGACAACCTGTTTTACTGGCACGAAAACGCCGGGGTACACCCGGCGCGTGAGGCGTTCGTGGCGATGTTGCGCGAGGAATTCCTCTGACTACAGAGCTTCACTGTGGCGAGGGAGCTTGCTCCCGCAAGAGTGCGCAGCACGCTCAATAAAAGCGTTGATTGCGAAATCGTTTGGTCGCCTCGCACCCGGCGCGAGCAAGCTCGCTCGCCACCGTTTATCCACGTATTTCAGTTCGATTGAGCAGTCAGGTCGCGCATCAGCAGGCCAAAGCGCAAATCCACCGCATCCGGAATCGGCAGGTACACCGTGTGCCCATCCCCCGGCGCAACCTCGATCGCTTCACCCTTGGCACTCTGCAACTGGTGCAGATCGAAGTGGAAATTGCCCTTGGGCGTCATCAATTCCAGATGATCGCCCAAGGCAAAACGGTTCTTCACTTTGACCTCGGCCAACCGGTCGCGGCGCTCGCCGGTCAGTTCGCCGACGAACTGCTGACGCTCTGACACCGAGCTGCCATTCTGATAATTCTGGTATTCGTCATGCACATGGCGACGCAGGAAACCTTCGGTGTAGCCGCGCTGGGCCAGTGATTCCAGATCGGTCATAAGGCTGCGATCGAACTCACGTCCGGCCACTGCATCGTCGATCGCCCGTCGATAGACCTGGGTGGTGCGCGCGCAATAGAAGTGCGATTTGGTCCGGCCCTCGATCTTCAGCGAATGCACGCCCATGCGCGTCAGGCGTTCGACGTGTTGCACCGCGCGCAGATCCTTGGCGTTCATGATGTAGGTGCCGTGCTCGTCTTCAAAAGCGGGCATCAACTCATCGGGGCGATTGGCTTCCTGCAGCAGAAACACCTGATCGGTCGGCGCGCCGATGCCCAGGGTCGGCTCCGGCTGGAAGGTCTGCACGATCTCGCCGAGCTGGTTTTCCGTGGCTTGCTGCGCCGAATACTTCCAGCGGCAGGCGTTGGTGCAGGTGCCCTGATTGGCGTCGCGCTTGTTCATGTAGCCCGACAGCAGGCAGCGCCCGGAGTAGGCCATGCACAGTGCGCCATGGACGAACACTTCCAGTTCCATGCCCGGTACCTGTTCACGGATTTCGCCGATTTCTTCCAGCGACAATTCCCGCGACAGGATGATCCGGCTCAGGCCTTGTTGCTGCCAGAACTCGACGCTCGCCCAGTTCACCGTGTTGGCCTGCACCGAAAGGTGGATCGGCATCTGCGGGAAATGCCGGCGCACCAGCATGATCAGGCCCGGGTCGGACATGATCAGCGCGTCCGGCGCCATCTCGATCACTGGCGCCAGATCCTTGAGGAAGGTCTTCAGTTTGGCGTTGTGCGGGGCGATGTTGACCACCACGTAGAAGCGCTTGCCCTGGGCCTGCGCTTCGCGAATGCCGAGGGCGAGGTTGGCGTGGTCGAACTCGTTGTTGCGCACCCGCAGGCTGTAACGCGGCTGGCCGGCGTAGACCGCATCGGCACCGTAGGCGAAGGCATAGCGCATGTTCTTCAGGGTGCCGGCAGGGGCGAGCAATTCCGGGGCGGTGAGGGGGAGGTCTGGCTTCATGGCGGCATCGGTCGCAAAAGCGCGGCAGGGTAGTGCAGTGGCAAGTGCGGTTTATTGATCTGGATCTACGTTTGAGTGCGTGGACTTTATCTGTGCAGAAAGGGCACAGATCATGTGTCGGTTTCACTGTGTTCGGTTTGACGTTGGCTTCGTAACCTTGGCGCATCCACTCAACCGCAAGAGAAACTTCCCATGCAGAACTTTACTCGTCGTTTTCTCACCGCTTGTGCATTTTCCGGTGTAATGGCCAGCAGCGCAGCGATGGCCGACAACCACCCGACCATTCGGGCAATGTCCGGCGCGACACCGGCTGATCATTTGCCAGCGGGCAAATCCGCACTGGTGGTGATCGATTTCCAGAATGAATATTTCAGCGGCCGGATGCCGATCCCGGACGGTGCCGCTGCCCTGGCCAAGACTCGTGAGCTGATCACTTTCGCTGACAGTCACAAGATCCCGGTGTATCACGTGCAGCACGTTGCTCCGGCCGGCTCGCCAGTGTTTGCCATCGATGGCCAGACCGTTAAATTTCACCCGGACATGCAGCCGCGCCCGCAAGACGTGGTGCTGCAAAAGAGCACCGTCAGTGTGTTCGCCAGCACCGACCTTGACCAGCAACTGAAAAAGGCCGGCATCCAGACCCTGATCATTTCCGGCCTGATGACCCACGCCTGCGTGGCGGGTGCCGCACGGGACGCCGCGCCTCTGGGCTACAACGTGATTGTCGCGTCCGATGCCTCGGCGACCCGCGCCATCACCCGCGCCAACGGCGTGTCAATCGACAAGGATTCGCTGCACAAGGCCGCGCTGGCGGAAGTCGAAGACACCTTCGGCGATGTGTTGAGCACTGCGCAGATCGTCAAACTGCCGGTGCGCTGATTAGCCGGGCTGCATCGTCCAGGCAATCTATGCTCCATGAACAAAGATGGCACTCGCGCGCGCCCCGGCTGACTAAGGTTCGGGGCGTGCGAGACGCCTGACTGACATGGATCGGACATGAACGAAAAAACCCTGCAATTCAAATCCCTCACCGTGCTGTTGCTGTTGGTGACGGTCGCCTTCATCTGGATTCTGCTGCCGTTCTACGGCGCGGTGTTCTGGGCGGTGATTCTCGGCATTCTGTTTGCGCCGATGCAGCGCAAGTTACAGCTCAAATTCGGCTGGCGGCGCAACCTGACAGCGCTCTGCACTCTGGGCATCTGCCTGGTGATCGCGATTCTGCCGGTGATCATCCTCAGCATCCTGTTGGTCCAGGAAGGCGCGACGGTGTACAACAACATCGAAAGCGGCCAACTGGACATCGGTGCCTATCTGGCACAGTTCAAACACAGCCTGCCCCCGTATTTTCAGCATTTGCTCGATCGCTTTGGCATGGGCGAACTCAACGGTCTGCGCGAGAAAATCGTCAAGGCGTCGATGCAGGGCAGTCAGGTGCTGGCCAGCCAGGCGTTCAGTTTCGGTCAAGGCACATTCGAGTTCGTGGTCAGCTTCGGCATCATGCTGTACCTGCTGTTTTTCTTTCTGCGCGATGGCGCCGAGCTGGTGCGCAAGGTACGCACCGCGGTGCCGTTGGAAGAGAGCCACAAACGCCGTTTGCAGTTGAAGTTCAATCGGGTGGTACGCGCGACGGTCAAGGGCAACCTGGTGGTGGCGGTCACTCAGGGCGCATTGGGTGGGGCGATTTTCTGGTTTCTCGACATTCCCAGCGCGTTGCTGTGGGCGGTGCTGATGGGCTTTCTGTCGCTGTTGCCGGCGGTGGGTGCGGGGATCGTCTGGGCGCCGGTGGCGGTGTACTTCCTGCTCAGCGGGATGATCTGGCAGGGCGTGGTGCTGGGGCTGTTCGGGGTGTTTGTGATCGGTCTGGTGGACAACGTGCTGCGCCCGATCCTGGTCGGTAAGGACACGCGCATGCCGGATTACATGATCCTCATCTCGACCCTCGGCGGCCTCGCGGTGTTTGGCCTCAACGGTTTCGTGATCGGGCCGCTGATCGCAGCGCTGTTCATGTCCAGTTGGGCGTTGTTCATCGAGACCAAACCGAAAGTCCAGTTGCCTTAAGCGTGGAATGGGCCGCTGACGATTTTCTGTGACAGGGCCTGTGCGGCGGGCAGTGAAGTGAGCGGGCCGCTGATCGGCTCGCCATCGCGCACCAGATACCAGCAGGCGAGCAATCCCGACGCTCTGAGCGATGCGGGAACAGCGCTACCGACTACCGACATGATTTGAACCTGAGCCATGACAAGTACCTCCATCAATCTGTGGAGCTACCTTAGGGATTCGCTGCGCTCAGGGACAATCAACGCTTTCGATAGTGGTCATTGATCACAGTGAGGACTGCATCAGTCGACAACCTGGTCGAGCATGTGCACCACTTCGCGCTCATTGAGCAGGCCCTTGTGCACGAGATTCTCCGCCAGCAACGAAAGAAACTTGGCGCAGCGGTGGCCTTCCAGGTGTTTCAGTTCAGTCAGCGCGCTGTACACCTTGCTCGAAGTGCACAGGCCGACGATGCGGTGCGGATTTTGTGTAGGCATGGGTCGTCCTTGTTTTTATCAACCTGTTGTTTACGGACGGATTCAGATTGCGGTTCCGTCATGACAAATGGATGACCGTTTTGTGTTTTGCCCCCGACGGTCAAGTCCATCATGCCGACTTTAGCTGCCGGGACTGTCCTCACAGCGACCTTGGCGAGATTTTTTCAGACTCTGCCCGACCGACGGTCATAAAAAAGCCCCGCTATAAAGCGGGGCTCGTTGGTTGCGATTACCAGCGCGGGCCACCGTAGTAGCCGTGTGGCCGGCCGTAGTAGCCGCGTGGTGGGCCGTAGTAGACCGGGCCAGGCACGTAGACCGGTTGTTGCACATAGACCGGCGCCGGCTGGTAGTAGACCGGTGGCGGCGGCTGTTGCACATAAACCGGTGCCGGTTGAGCGTAAACAGGCTGTTGCACGTAGACCGGCCGGTCCTGGTTGATCAACGCGGAGCCGATGATGGCCGAGCCGACGATCGCACCAAACACTGCCGGACCCTGCCAGCCACCGCCGTGGGCTTCTGCCTGACCTGTGATAGCGAATGCACCAATCAACAAGGCCACGATGGGGAGTTTACGAATCATGATAATTCCTCGGTTCTTCGACCCGGCGTCCGGGCCTGCACCAGGCCCAAAGTTGTCGCGGGGATACTTCTATGACAGCGAAATTCTGAAAATCAGCACAGCCGCTGGGTAAATTTTGTGTAAGGTCTGTACCGGCTTCTTTACCGGTTGGTCAAAGGGGCTCGCAGCCCGTTGCAGACAGGCGCTTATGATCGTCCAGAACCCGATGGAATGGCTAACTCCGTCCATCCGAAAGTCCGTTTTCAAGGAGAAGTTTCATGCAGATGAATCCCAACAAAGACACCCAGCTGTGCATGTCCCTGTCGGGGCGCCCGGGGAATTTCGGTCTGCGCTTTCATAACCATTTGTATGAGCAGTTGGGCCTGAACTTCTATTACAAGGCGTTCAGCAGTCAGGACCTGCCGGGGGCCGTCGGCGGCATTCGTGCGCTGGGGATTCGTGGTTGCGGAGTGTCGATGCCGTTCAAGGAAGCCTGCATCGCGCTGGTCGATGAGCTGGATGCGTCGGCAGCGGCGATCCAGTCGATCAACACCATCGTCAACACCCACGGCCATCTCAAGGCTTACAACACCGATTACATCGCCATCGCCCAGTTGCTGGAAACCCACGCGGTACCGCAAGACACGACGTTCGCCCTGCGCGGCAGCGGCGGCATGGCCAAAGCGGTGGCCAGTGCCTTGCGCGATGGTGGCTACAAGAATGGCTTGATCGTTGCGCGTAACGAGCGCGCCGGACGGGCACTGGCGGACTCGCTGGGCTATCGCTGGCAGGCGGAGCTCGGCGAAGAGCGGCCGCAGATGCTGATCAACGTCACCCCGGTGGGCATGGACGGCGGGCCGGAGGCCGGGCAACTGGCGTTCGAGCCTGAAGTGATCCAGGCCGCCGACACGGTATTCGATGTGGTAGCGATTCCGTCCGAGACGCCGCTGATCGTGCGTGGGCGGGCTGAGGGCAAGAAGGTGATTACCGGGCTGGAAGTGATTGCGATCCAGGCGCTGGAGCAGTTTGTGCTGTACACCGGGGTGCGGCCGAGTGAAGAGCAGTTTGCGGCGGCGGTGGCATTTGCTCGCAGCTGATCATTGAGTTTTGCGCTGATCCATCGGGCCTCTTCGCGAGCAAGCCCGCTCCCACAGGTATCAGGTTGCAACACAACCAGGTGAGCAACCACAAATCCTGTGGGAGCGGGCTTGCTCGCGAAGGCCGCGACTCGGTTGTTAGTCGGTTGCCTATACTGCGGCCTCAGCAAGCCCAGACTTGCCCCTCATAAAAAACCTGATCGAGGCTCCCCATGCATCCGCCCATCCTCAACCTGCACCAGGTCGAACTCGAATCCCTGCCCGAAGCCCTTGCCCCGGAAGGCGAAACCGCTGGTCGTTATCAACAACGCATGGCGCGCATCGGCCAGCAGCTTGGTGCGCAGAAACTCGGCTATCGGTTGTACGCCTTGCCGCCAGGCATGCGCGGCAGTCCGTTTCACAGCCATCGGGTCAATGAAGAGATGTTCTATGTGGTGGCCGGGGAGGGCGAAGTGCGACTGGGGGCTGAACGCTTTCCGATTCGCGCGGGCGACGTGATCGCCTGCCCGCCAGGCGGCCCGGAAGCGGCGCATCAGATCATCAACACCAGCGACGCGGAACTGCGTTATCTGGCGGTCAGCACCCAGCAGCAACCGGATATCTGTGAGTACCCGGACTCCAACAAATACGCGGTGATGGACAACTTCAAAGTCGATGACCAAGGCAATGCGTCAGGCTTCGTTGCCGTGGCGCGGCAGGCGGATGGTGTGGATTACTGGGATGGTGAATAAATAGAGATCTTCGGCTTGGTGCAGACCCTGTGGGAGCGGGCTTGCTCGCGAATGCGGTGTGTCATTCACAGTGATTCGACTGACACAGCCCCTTCGCGAGCAAGCCCGCTCCCACCATAGGATTGGGGGTGATTATTCGAGGCGCGCCAGGCGTTCTTCCAGTGCGGCAATCCGTGCTTCCAGTTCTTCGATGCGTTCAACTGACACACCGCTGGTCGCGCGTTCCCCAGGATTCTGCCGCGCCGTCAGGATCGCCTCGATATCCGCCGGATCGCCCAGCGCATGGGTGTAGCGGTCTTCGCGCTGCCCGGCCTGACGTGGAATTAACACCGCCAGTCCGCGCGCGATCAGGCGCTCAAGCTGATGCACCACTTGCTCGGCATCTTCGAAATCGTGCATCCGGCCGCTGCGGGTCAGCAGCTCATTCACTGTCTGCGGGCCACGCAGGAACATCAAGCCAGTGAGAATCACCTGGGCCGGCACCAGCTCCAGCGCCTTGTCGAGCTTGTGCTCCCAGCGATCGGCGCGACTGCCCATGACCAGTTTGGCGTAACCGTGGCTTTCCAGCGCACGCAGGCTCTGGCCGACCTGGCCTTGAGTCAGGTTCATCACCGGCTCGCGGCTGGTTTTCTGATTGCAGGCCAGCACCAGCGCATTGAGGGTCAGCGGATAGGTTTCCGGGCTGGTGGCCTGTTTTTCGATCAACGCACCCAGGATGCGGATTTCCGTGGCATTGAGCCGTGGTTCGTCGGTGGTGGTTGCAAGTTCGGTGGTCATCGCGCGTTCCCTCAGCAGTCGAAGGCGCCTAGCCTAATCCTTGGCTAACAAAAGGCAAGCCGTGTGGTCATCAAGCATGGCTATAATCGCCTCCACGTTCCACCCAGCCACCACACGAGACTGCCATGACCATTTCCCTGTACGCCGCATCCGTCCCGGTTTTTCAACAAATGCTCAACGCCCTGAGCGATGTCCTGAAAAAGGCTGAAGCCCAGGCCACCGAGAAAAACATCGACCCGAACGCCTTCCTGCAAGCGCGCCTGTACCCGGACATGTTCCCGCTGGTGCGTCAGGTGCAGATCGCCGTCGACTTCGCCAAGGGCGTTTCCTCGCGTCTGGCCGAAGTTGAAATCCCGAAATATGACGACACCGAAACTACCTTCGCCGAGCTGCAAGCGCTGATCGCCAAGGTTCTGGCCTACATCGGCGAGATCAAGCCGGAGCAGATCAACGGCAAGGAAGGCATCGAGATCGTGACCCGTCCGGGCACGCCGAAGGAGAAGCGCTTCAGCGGCCAGGCTTACCTGCTGAGCTACGGTCTGCCGCAGTTCTTCTTCCACGTCACCACCACCTACGCGCTGCTGCGCCACAACGGTGTTGAAGTGGGTAAACGCGACTACATGGGCGCGTACTAAATCGTTAGAAGCCCTCACCCTAGCCCTCTCCCAGGGGGAGAGGGACTGATCGCGTTGTTTGTTCGAGATACGCCGACTTGATCTATCGAGTCGAACTCAAGGCTTGAATGCGACAAAGATCGGCTCCCTTTCCCCCTCGCCCCTTGGGGGGAGAGGGTTGGGGTGAGGGGGGAAAGATCTCGGCCACAAAAAAGCCCGCCAGGGTTCACACCTTGGCGGGCTTTTCATTGCAGCAATTGTTACGCAGTGCGCTGGGCTTTCGCCTCTTCACCCAGGCACGCCGCGGCGGTAAACAGCACATCGGTGGACGAATTCAACGCCGTCTCCGCCGAGTCCTGCAACACCCCAATGATGAAACCGACCGCCACCACCTGCATGGCAATCTCGCTCGGGATACCGAACAGGCTGCACGCCAGCGGAATCAGCAGCAGCGAGCCGCCGGCCACGCCCGAGGCGCCACAGGCGCAGATCGCTGCGACGACGCTGAGCAGGATCGCGGTTGGAATGTCCACGGCAATCCCCAGCGTGTGCACCGCGGCCAGGGTCAGCACGGTGATGGTGATCGCCGCGCCAGCCATGTTGATGGTTGCGCCCAGCGGGATCGATACCGAGTAGGTGTCTTCGTGCAGGCCCAGGCGCTTGCTCAGTTCCAGGTTGACCGGAATGTTCGCCGCCGAGCTGCGGGTGAAGAACGCGGTGATCCCGCTTTCGCGCAGGCACTTGAGGGTCAGCGGGTACGGGTTGCGACGCAGTTTCCAGAACACGATCAGCGGGTTCATCACCAGCGCGACGAACAGCATGCAGCCCAGCAGTACGCCCAGCAGGTGCGCGTAACCGATCAGTGCGCCGAAGCCCGAGGTCGCGAGCGTCGAGGCCACCAGACCGAAAATGCCCAGGGGGGCGAAGCGAATCACCACGCGCACGATCAGCGTCACGCCGTTGGACAGGTCGCCGAGCACTTCGCGGGTGGTGTCACCGGCGTGGCGAATGGCAACGCCCATGCCGATCGCCCAGGCCAGAATGCCGATGAAGTTGGCATTCATCAGGGCGCTGACCGGATTGTCGACCACGCTCAACAGCAGACTTTGCAGCACCTCGGCGATGCCGCCTGGCGCGGTGACTGACACGTTGTCGGTGGATAACACCAGATGCGAGGGAAACGCCATGCTGGCGACAACCGCCACCACCGCCGCAGCGAATGTGCCGAGCAGATACAGAAACAGGATCGGCCGGATGTGGGTTTCCTGGCCGTGCTTGTGGTTGGCAATCGACGCCATCACCAGCACGAACACCAGAATCGGCGCCACGGCTTTCAGTGCCGAGACGAACACTTTGCCGATGAACGCCGAGCCTTTCGCCGCTTCCGGGGCGAACAGCGCCAGAGCGATACCGGCAATCAGGCCGATCAGGATCTGCGTGACCAGGCTGAGGTTTTTCAGGCGTTGCAATAGAGAAGGGGATGAAGCGGTCATAACGGCATCTCTGATTTTTTATAGGGTGCAAGGTTGCGTGAAACCGGTGATACATCGGGGGGCAGGTCACCGGCACGAACCGAAAGGGCTGACGCGCCATCAACGCTGTTAAACAGGCCGCTGAATAGGGTGTACGTTTTTCAGGGCGCGGACTTTATCACAGCGTAGGCGTTATCCTTCAGGCCTGTGACGATCTGCCACCGGATTGATCGGCAAGTCGGCAGGTTTGTGCAAGTCAGCCCGGAAACACTCTGTTAAGATTCGCCATCCTCATTTTCATAGTCTTCCAGCGGGCCTCTTGGTCATCGCTGGTGTCGTCGTTTTGCTGGAGTTGCTCATGCTGTTGCCCATTCTTCTGTTGTCCGCCGCCGGATTCACGGTGCTGACCACGGAATTCGTCATCGTCGGCCTGTTGCCGGCCATTGCCCGCGACCTGGCGGTAACCATTCCGCAGGCCGGTTTGCTGGTGACTCTATTCGCTTTCACGGTGGCGACGTTCGGTCCATTTTTGACCGCGTATTTCGCCCGCTTCGAGCGGCGCAAGTTGTTCATCACGATTTTGATCATGTTCGGCCTGGCCAACACCGTTGCGGCGCTGGCGCCGAACATCTGGGTCATGGCCATCGCCCGGTTGATCCCGGCGCTCGGCCTGCCGGTGTTCTGGGCCTTGGCCAGTGAGACGGCTGTAGACATCGTCGGCCCGGATCACGCCGGCCGCGCGATTGCGAAGATCGGCTTCGGCATTGTTTGCGCGACGGTGTTCGGCATTCCGGTGGGCACCTTGATTTCCGATGCGTTCGGCTGGCGCAGTGCGTTCGCGATTCTGGCGGTGATCGCTTTCGCCAAGGCCTTGCTGCTGTTTGTTTACCTGCCGAAAACCAGTCTGCACCAGCATCAGGTCAGTTTCGCTTCGCAGTTCAAGATCCTGCGCAACCCGCTGATGATCGGCCATGTGCTGTTGTCGATTCTGGTATTCAGCGGCATGTTCACCGCTTATACCTATCTGGCCGACATTCTTGAGCGTCTGGCCGGGTTCAACGGCACGGTGGTCGGCTGGTGCCTGATGGGCTTCGGTGCGGTCGGGCTGATCGGCAACTCGCTGGGCGGCCGCGCCGTGGATCGACATCCGCTGGGCGCTTCGGTGCTGTTCTGCGCGTTCATGATTGCCGGCATGGTCTCGCTGGTGCCGAATATTCACTCGACGGTGGGGCTGGCGGTGGCCATGGGCATCTGGGGCATCACCCAGGCTGCGTTGTTCCTGGTCAGCCACGTGCGCCTGATGAAGGCCGCACCAGAAGCGCCAGCCTTTGCCGCCTCGCTGAATATCGCCGGGGCCAACCTCGGGATCGGCCTCGGTGCGATGATCGGCGGGCGGGTGATCGACAGTGCCGGCCTGGGTTTTCTGGGGTTCGCCGCTGCCGGGTTCATCCTGCTGTCGGTGTTCCTCGCCATGGTGTTGATGACGCTCAAGCCGCGCGACGCGTGCGCCCAGGCGTCATAACGCGGTAAACAGCTCGCGTCGGGCACCTTCGGTAATCGCAACGATGCCGGGGTGCTTGACCTTGCGCTCCACCGAAATGGCATAGAACGACTCGGTCACCGCATCGGTCTGGCCAATCACTTCGACGCCGTACTGGCGTTTGACTTCATCGGCAATCACGCTCGGACCGATGAAGATCCCGCTGCCCGATTGGCCGAAGGCCTGCATCAGGGCGCTGTCATCGAACTCCCCGACGATTCGCGGCTGGATCTGCTGCTCGGCAAACCAGCGCTGCAAACGGCTGCGCACCACGGTTTCCGCGCCGGGAATCAACAGCGGTGCGCCGTTGAGGCTGCGCGGGAAATCCTGCCCGTATTGCGCCGCCAACTGCGCGGTGGCGAAGAAACTGATCCCACATTCGCCGAGCTTCTGGCTGTAGCCCTTGATGTCGAGGTGCGACGGCATCGGGCTGTCGGAAATCACCAGATCCAGGCGCTGGATCGCCAGATCCGCGAGCAGGCGTTCGAGTTTGTCTTCGCGGCAGGTGATGCGTAGCGGCTCGTGCAACTCCATGGTCGGCGCAATCAGGCGATAGACGATGGACTTGGGCACCACGTCCGCCACGCCGACGCGGAACAGTATCTGCTGCTCGTTGGGCTGGGCACGTAGCATCAGCTCCAGTTCGCCGCCTAACTGGAACATCTGCTCGGCATAGGGCAGGGCCTGACGCCCGGCTTCGGTCAGCTCCAACTGACGGCCGACCCGTTGAAACAGTTCGATGCCGTAAGTTTGTTCGAGCAGCGAAATCTGCCCGCTGATGGTTTGCGGCGTGAGGTTCAGCTGTTCGCAGGCGCGTACGATGCTGCCGGTCTTGGCGACCACCCAGAAGTAATGCAGTTGTCGGTAGTTGAGCATGAGCAATGGCCTCTGACTGGATTGCGCAATGTTCGTTAAAACCGAAGTATAGCCGCTAAAAATACGAATTTTACTGAAGTGTTTGTCTCCCTAGAATGCCCAGCCATCGACGGGTGGTCTGTGACCCTGTCTGTTCATTCGAAGGAAGTCCCATGAAATACACAATTCCAGCGTTGATGTTTACGTCTTTACTGCTTATGGCCGGTTGCGATCAGGCCGAGAAAAGCGCCCAGCAGTTGATGGGCAAGGCCGCCGAAAGCGCCAAACAGGCGATCGACGATACGCACAAAGCTGCTGAACAAGCACTCAGCGACGCCACCGGCGGCCTGATCGAGAAAAAAGAAACACCGGAAAAAGATGCGGAAAAATCCGAATCTTCCTCCAAGACCATCTAAACCGTCTTACACAGAGTCAGGACTGACCCATGGAATATCTGTTAGAACTCGCCGCCAGCCCCGCCGCCTGGGTTGCTTTGGCCACACTGGTGGTGATGGAAATCGTGCTCGGCATCGATAACCTGATCTTTATTTCGATCCTGACCAACAAACTGCCCGTGCAGCATCGGCAGAAGGCGCGGCGCATCGGTATTGGCATGGCGCTGATTCTGCGTCTGGCTCTGTTGAGCACCATCGCCTTCATCGTGCAGTTGACTGCCCCTGTGATCGAAATCATGGGCCAGGCGTTCTCTTGGAAGGACATGATCCTGATTGCCGGTGGTCTGTTCCTGGTGTGGAAAGCCACGACCGAGATTCATCACAGCATGGACCCGGCACCGGAAGACCCGAAATCCGCAACATCGACCGTGACCCTGGGTTTTGCGGCTGCGATCGGTCAGATCCTGATGCTGGACATGGTGTTCTCCATCGACAGCATCATTACTGCAGTGGGCATGACTGAGCACTTGCCGATCATGGTGATCGCAGTGGTGGTCTCGGTAATGGTGATGCTGTTTGCGGCTGAACCGCTGGCCAAGTTCATCAACGACAACCCGACGGTGGTGATGCTCGCGCTGGGCTTCCTGATCATGATCGGCATGACGCTGATCGCCGAAGGCTTCGGCGCCCACGTACCGAAAGGTTATGTGTACGCGGCCATGGCGTTCTCGGCAGCGATTGAGGTGCTGAACATGATGTCGCGTCGGGCTAAGCAGAAGAAGCTGGCTCAGCAGGCGTAAGCGCTGACCAGCCAAAAGCCCCCTGAGCGCCAAGCGTTCAGGGGGCTTTTTTATGGGCGGAACGTTTGCAGTATCAACGTTTGCAGTATCAATGTGCGGTCGCGTGCCGTGCGTTGTGCTTTTGCGGTTTTTCGACCGCCACAGGTGGCTGCGGGTGATGGTGGCGCCGCGAAATCCGCAGCACGCCCCACAACATGGCAGTGGCCACGGCCAGCCAGCCGGCGATCAGCATTACGATAGTCATGGTCAGGCTCATCAGTGCCTCCTCTTTGCCCTGCGTCGGGCACTCACTTTTTCAATTCGCTCTGTTTCAGTGACAGTCTAGACAATGGGGTGTTTCAGACTATTGACCAAAGGTCGGTAATGACCAATCAGTTCGCTCTATGCAAACGATCAGTCTGCGGTTTAAGGCTATACCGCAGGCGTGCGTCGCCCTATGATCGCAGGCGTTGCCGGAACACGATGACCGGCGTCTGACGAGAGTGATGATGGTGCAGGTATTTTCTCGATTGCGAGGGGCGTTGCTGGTGGCCGGTTGCGCGGCGGTGTTGGCAGGGTGTGCGGGCAGTGTCGCGCCGCAGGTCAAGCGTCTGCCGGAACGGGTCGAACTCAGCCGCACGTTCTATCGCGGCGAAGCCAATCAAAGTGGTCCGCAAGTGCTGGCCAGCCTGTTGTCGCAGCAAGGCATCATGATCACCCCGGGCTTGCTGGAAAAACCGTTGCATCTGCCGGGGGCACAGGATCAGTTGCAGCAGAATCTGCAGAACCTGGCCCGTGATTACGGCATGGTGGTCTACCCGCTGGACAAGAACCTGCCTGCCTTGTTGACTCAGGTGGCGGCCGGTTATCCGGTGATGGTGCGCTTTAGTGAAGGCTCGGCGTTCTGGGCTGAACCGCGTTACGCGATCCTTTCCGGTTATGACCGGCTGAAACAGAAGGTGCTGTTGCGCGCCGGGATGAATCGCCGCGAACTGATGAGTTTCAGTTCCTTTGAATCCGCCTTCGAAAAATCCGGCGGCTGGGCGGTACTGATCCAGAAGCCGTCGCAGATTCCTGCCGAAGTCGACCGCCAGCGCTGGCTCAAGGCCGCGGACGAGCTGGCGCAGGCCGGGCAGGAACGTGAAGCGGCGCAAGCCAGAAAGGCCTTGGCCGCACATTAAGACTCCGTTCGTCATCTGCCGGGCACCCTCACGCCCGGCAGGCCTCTCACTGATAGAGCCCGAATGTGCGGGTGAATCAGGAGGCGAGCATGGCAGATTCCCCATCCCCGAAAGGCCCACACTCAAGCGAGCATTCGTCCGGTCATGATCTGGGTTTCGATCCGGATTCACCGGATCTCGACGATCCGCAAGTTGATCCGGTCGGCCCCGCCAAGGCGCCGCGAGACGTGCAACCGGACGACGACAGCCAGCGACCGGCCAAGCCCTATGATCCGTTGGCCGATCTGAAACCATGAAGTGAGGTGCGTATGAGTACCGATTCCAGCTTCGACGATAAAAAACCGGACAGCGTGCCGACCACGCCTGAGGACGACGTGGACCCTGTGCTGGATCCGGACAGCCCGCTGCGCGATCCGCTGGCGCGACCTAATGTGCTGACGCCAGATCCGAGCGCTGGTGACGGCATTCCGGACGACGACAAAATGCCGTTACCCAATGATTGAATAACGGGTATTTAACCACTGGCTGAATAACTCTGTGGCGAGGGAGCTTGCTCCCGCTGGACTGCGCAGCAGGCCTTTTCTGTTAAAAAAGAAGGTCCTCTACGCGCCCCAGCGGGAGCAAGCTCCCTCGCCTCAGTTGGATATTTCTAATTACTTGGAGGCTTCGACCACGCCGCTCTGGCGCGACTTGAGGTTTTTCTCGGCCTTGTATTGCTGCGCAACTGCCGGGACGCTGGCGCTACGACCGGTTTCCATCCAGCTGCGGATACGGCTGGCATCGGCAAAATGCGTGTACTTGCCGAACGCATCGAGAATCACCAGGGCAACCGGGCGGTTGCTCATTCGCGTCACCAGCACCAGGCAATGACCCGCCGGGTTGGTGAAGCCGGTTTTGGTGATCTTGATGTCCCAGTCAGCCTTGTTCACCAGGTGATCGGTGTTGCGGAAACCCAGGGTGTAATTGGGTTTGCGGAACGCTACGGTTTTTTCCTTGGTGGTGGTCAGCTCGCTGAGGATCGGATGCTTGCTAGCGGCCACCAGCAGTTTGCTCAAGTCGCGGGCGGTGGACACGTTGCGTTCCGACAACCCGGTCGGCTCGACATAGTGCGTATTGGTCATGCCCAGCGCTTTGGCCTTGGCGTTCATTGCGGCGATGAACGCGGCGTAACCGCCTGGATAGTGATGCGCGAGGCTGGCGGCCGCACGGTTTTCCGAGGACATCAGGGCAATCAGCAGCATCTCGCGACGCGGCAGTTCACTCTTCAGTTTGACTCGGGAGAACACGCCTTTCATTTCCGGCGTATGGCTGATGTCGACGTCGATCCATTCGTCCATGTTCTGGTGCGCTTCAACCACGACCAGTCCGGTCATCAATTTGCTCACCGAGGCGATCGGCACGATCACATCCGGGTTGCTCGAATAGATGACTTTATTGGTCTGCAAATCCATAAGCAGGGCGCTGCCGGAGGCGATCTTCAGTTGTGAAGCGTCGCGTGGCGCGGCGGTGGTTTCTGCGGCGTTGACCGTTGGCGTGACGAATGTGCCTGAAACAGCAAATAACAGGCTCAGGATCGAAAGACGAATTTTCACGCGGGCGAACTCATAAAGGTTGGATATTCCGTTAGTTTGTAACGGGTTATTTCTTCAAAGCGTCGCATTCTAGGAGTATGGCTGAAGATCTGTCGATGGTTGTTTGAATGACCTGAAAATCTCGTGAAAAGGCCTGTAAAAAGAGGGGTTTCCGGCGAACGGTTAGTGTTTTTTCTCAGATACGAAAAACCCCGCACAAGGCGGGGTTCTTTTATTGCGGAAAAACGTCTCAGGCGTGCAGGGTTTCTGCCGCGTAGAGGGTGTTTTCCAGCAGGCAGGCACGGGTCATCGGGCCAACGCCGCCGGGAACCGGAGTGATCCAGCCAGCGCGGGGCAGGGCGGTTTCATACACCACGTCACCGACCAGCTTGCCGTCGTCCTGACGGTTGATGCCGACGTCGATCACGATCGCGCCTTCCTTGATCCACTCACCCTTGACCAGTCCCGGCTTACCGGCGGCGACCACCACCAGATCAGCGCGACCGACGTGGCCGGCCAGGTCCTTGGTGAAGCGGTGGGTGACGGTCACGGTGCAACCGGCCAGCAGCAGTTCCATCGCCATCGGGCGGCCGACGATGTTGGACGCACCCACCACCACCGCATCCAGACCATAAAGGTCAACGCCGGTGCTTTCCAGCAAGGTCATGATGCCTTTTGGGGTGCACGGACGCAGCAACGGAATGCGCTGGGCCAGGCGACCGACGTTATAAGGATGGAAGCCATCGACGTCTTTGTCCGGGCGAATGCGCTCCAGCAGTTTGGAGGCGTCCAGGTGCTCGGGCAGCGGCAGTTGCAGCAGCACGCCGTCGATGGCCGGGTCGTCGTTGAGGCGATCGATCAGATCGGTCAGCGCTTCTTGAGTGGTTTCGGAAGGCAGGTCGTAGGCTTGAGAGAGGAAGCCGACCTCTTCACAGTCTTTACGCTTGTGCGAGACATAAACCTGAGAGGCAGGATCGCTGCCGACCAGGATCACCGCGAGGCCGGGAGTGCGCAGGCCTTGCTGGCGACGCTCGGCAACTCGTTGGGCGATCTGCTGGCGCAGGCTGGCGGCGATCGATTTGCCGTCGATTAGTTGTGCAGTCATTGCGCGTGATTAACCATCGAGAGGGGAAAAAAAGAGAACGCATTCTCGCATGTCAGACGGTGAGGGCAAAGGCGCTTGGTCAGCAAATTCCCCTAACTCCTTTAATTAAATGAATTTTTTTCAAAAAGGATTTGACGACCTTGGGAGCGCTCTATACTATTCGTCGCACTTGTCGGGCACAGCCTAGCACTGGTTAAGAAGGTCGAGCGGAATTAGCGTTCTGCGAAGCTGGAAAGCATTTAGTTTGTAGTCCTCCAAGAGTACAGATTAATAAGGCGCCCGTAGCTCAGCTGGATAGAGCATCCGCCTTCTAAGCGGATGGTCGCAGGTTCGAGTCCTGCCGGGTGCGCCATTAGGCAGCTTTGGCACAAGTAGCGCGATATGGTGGGCGTAGCTCAGTTGGTAGAGCACGGGATTGTGACTCCCGTTGTCGTGGGTTCGATCCCCATCGTCCACCCCATATTTCGAAAGGCGTCAGATGTAACAGTCTGGCGCCTTTGCTTTAAAAAGCTTCATCTGCGGATGTGGTGGAATTGGTAGACACACTGGATTTAGGTTCCAGCGCCGCGAGGCGTAAGAGTTCGAGTCTCTTCATCCGCACCAATTAAAGCTTCATTCATGCCGCAGGTCTGATGAAGTTCAGCAAAGAAGTTGAATGGCTTTTTTGTGACGCAATATGGTGGGCGTAGCTCAGTTGGTAGAGCACGGGATTGTGACTCCCGTTGTCGTGGGTTCGATCCCCATCGTCCACCCCATATTTCGAAAGGCGCCAGATTTAACAGTCTGGCGCCTTTTTTGTTTTACGGCTGGTGGTTTGTCGCGCAGCGTTTCGGGTCGAAGGGCAGGGCGTTTCGTCGTGTTCAGGGGCTTGCTGTCAGTGTGCCGACCGCCGGCCATGTTCGCGGGATCAGCCGTCAGGGAGATGGCTCGCAGTCTCTTCTATATATAGAAGCGGTTGAAGCAGAGCCTTGGCGTGATGGTCTTTATTCGTCTTCGAGGTGGAGTGCATTGCTGCATTCACACCTATAAATGGCCTGCTGTTTTTTTACCCGTTTTCAGTAGGGTGACTTCTTGAGTTTGACCCACTAGAATGCATGCCCTTGATTCTGGGGTCGGAAACGGCCGGCTAACGTCTGTGCAACGAGGAATATCCATGCAAGTTTCTGTTGAAAATACTACTGCTCTTGAGCGCCGCATGAGCGTCACCGTGCCGGCTGAGCGCATTGAGAGCCAGGTCAACAAGCGTCTGCAGCAGACTGCCCAAAAGGCCAAGATTGCTGGCTTCCGTCCAGGCAAAGTGCCAATGAGCGAAATCAAGCGCCGTTTCGGTGCTGACGCTCGTCAGGAAGCTGTTGGTGATGTCATCCAGTCCTCCTTCTACGAAGCCGTGGTTGAGCAGAAGCTGAACCCTGCCGGTTCGCCTTCGATCGAGCCGAAGTCGCTGGAAGCTGGCAAAGACCTGGAATACGTTGCCGTATTCGAAGTGTTCCCTGAGTTCACCGTTGCCGGTTTCGACGGCATCACTGTCGAGCGTCTGAGCGCTGAAGTGGCTGACGCCGATCTGGACAAGATGCTGGACATCCTGCGCAAGCAGAACACCCGTTTTGAAGTGGCCGATCGTGCCGCTCAGAACGAAGACCAGCTGAACATTGATTTCGTTGGCAAGGTTGACGGCGAAGCCTTCGCTGGCGGCTCGGCCAAAGGCACTCAGCTGGTGCTGGGTTCCGGTCGCATGATCCCGGGCTTCGAAGAAGGCCTGGTGGGTGCTAAAGCGGGCGAAGAGCGCGTTCTGAACCTGACCTTCCCTGAGGACTATCAGAACCTGGACCTGGCCGGCAAAACCGCCGAGTTCACCGTGACTGTAAACACCGTGTCCGAGCCGAAGCTGCCAGAGCTGAACGAAGAGTTCTTCGCTCAATTCGGCATCAAGGAAAGCGGCATCGACGGTTTCCGCACCGAAGTTCGCAAGAACATGGAGCGTGAGCTGCGTCAGGCCATCAAGTCCAAGGTAAAAAATCAGGTAATGGACGGTCTGCTGGCCACCAACCCGATCGAAGTGCCGAAGGCTCTGCTGTCCAACGAAGTTGACCGTCTGCGTGTGCAGGCTGTTCAGCAGTTCGGTGGCAACATCAAGCCTGACCAACTGCCGGCCGAGCTGTTCGAAGAGCAAGCCAAGCGCCGTGTAGTGCTGGGTCTGATCGTGGCCGAAGTGGTCAAGCAATTCGACCTGAAGCCTGACGAAGCCCGCGTTCGCGAAATGATTCAGGAAATGGCTTCGGCTTACCAGGAACCTGAGCAGGTCGTGTCCTGGTACTACAAGAACGAGCAGCAACTGAACGAAGTTCGTTCGGTTGTGCTGGAAGAACAAGTTGTGGATACTGTTCTGCAGAAAGCTAGCGTGACCGACAAATCGGTCTCTTACGAAGAAGCGGTCAAGCCGGTAGAAGCTCCAAAAGCCGACTGATTGTTTTTGCGTTAAGAAGTACACACATAAGCCAGCCTTCGAGCTGGCTTATGCGTATTCAAGACATAACTATTTGGGAGTGACTGCAGAGCATGTTCCGTAATTCGTATATTCAGCAGAACTCTGATATCCAGGCCGCTGGCGGCCTGGTCCCGATGGTTGTCGAGCAATCTGCTCGTGGCGAGCGCGCCTATGACATCTACTCGCGCCTTCTGAAGGAGCGCGTCATTTTTCTGGTGGGTCCTGTAGAGGACTACATGGCCAACCTGATCTGTGCGCAATTGCTGTTCCTTGAAGCGGAAAACCCGGACAAGGACATCCATCTCTATATCAACTCCCCGGGCGGTTCGGTGACAGCGGGCATGTCGATCTACGACACCATGCAGTTCATCAAGCCAAACGTCTCGACGACGTGCATTGGTCAGGCGTGCAGCATGGGTGCATTCCTGCTGACGGCCGGTGCTCCAGGCAAGCGTTTCTGCCTGCCGAACTCGCGTGTGATGATTCACCAGCCACTGGGCGGTTTCCAGGGCCAGGCCTCGGATATCGAAATCCATGCCAAGGAAATCCTCTTCATTCGCGAGCGTCTGAACACGCTGATGGCCAAGCACAGCGGTCGTACGCTTGAAGAAATCGAGCGTGACACTAACCGCGACAACTTCATGAGTGCAGAAGCTGCGAAGGAATACGGCCTGATCGACGAAGTCATCAACCAGCGTCCTGCGTAAAATAAGCAGCTCAAAATAAGGTGGGTCGGCAGGTCCGACCACCAGCGGGCTTGAAAAAGCCCGCAATAGCCTTCATCTTGTGTTGCAAGCCTATCGGATTTGGATCGAACGAATGACTGACACCCGCAACGGCGAGGACAACGGCAAGCTGCTCTATTGCTCCTTCTGTGGCAAAAGCCAGCATGAAGTGCGCAAATTGATTGCCGGCCCCTCGGTCTTTATCTGCGACGAGTGCGTCGACCTGTGCAATGACATCATCCGCGAGGAGGTGCAGGAAGCACAGGCCGAAAGCAGCGCGCATAAATTGCCTTCGCCTAAAGAAATCAGCGGCATCCTTGACCAGTATGTAATCGGTCAGGAGCGTGCGAAAAAGGTTCTGGCCGTAGCGGTGTACAACCACTACAAGCGCCTGAATCAGCGTGACAAGAAGGCTGACGACGTCGAACTCGGCAAGAGCAACATCCTGCTGATCGGCCCGACAGGCTCCGGTAAAACCCTGCTGGCCGAAACACTGGCCCGCCTGCTGAACGTTCCGTTCACCATCGCTGACGCAACCACCCTCACCGAGGCCGGTTACGTAGGTGAAGATGTCGAGAACATCATTCAGAAATTGCTGCAAAAGTGCGATTACGACGTGGAAAAGGCCCAGATGGGCATTGTCTATATCGACGAAATCGACAAGATTTCCCGCAAGTCCGACAACCCGTCGATCACCCGCGATGTTTCCGGTGAAGGCGTGCAGCAGGCCTTGCTCAAGTTGATCGAAGGCACGGTCGCTTCCGTTCCACCGCAAGGTGGTCGCAAGCATCCGCAGCAGGAATTCCTGCAGGTCGACACCCGTAACATCCTGTTCATCTGCGGTGGTGCGTTCTCTGGTCTGGAAAAGGTTATCCAAAACCGTTCCACCAAGGGCGGCATCGGTTTCAACGCAGAAGTGCGCAGCAAGGAAGAAGGCAAGAAAGTCGGTGAATCCCTGCGTGAAGTCGAGCCTGACGATCTGGTCAAGTTCGGTCTGATCCCGGAATTTGTCGGTCGTCTGCCGGTTCTTGCGACGCTGGACGAGCTCGACGAGGCTGCGTTGATGCAGATCCTCACCGAGCCGAAAAATGCTCTGACCAAACAGTATGCCAAGCTGTTCGAGATGGAAGGCGTGGATCTGGAGTTCCGGACCGACGCACTGAAATCGGTCGCCAAGCGTGCCCTGGAACGTAAAACCGGTGCCCGTGGCCTGCGGTCGATTCTCGAAGGTGTGCTGCTCGACACGATGTACGAAATCCCTTCGCAGTCTGAAGTGAGCAAAGTCGTCATCGATGAAAGCGTGATTGAAGGCAAGTCCAAGCCACTGTATATCTACGAAAACAGTGAGCCGACGGCCAAGGCAGCGCCGGACGCGTAAGCGTCCACACTGCCGGAACAAAGAAGGGGCCTTCGGGCCTCTTTTTTTTATGTCGTTTTTTACATCCGCTTTGCGCTTGTTTTTTTTCAAGGCAGCCCCCATCTTGGTTTCAAGTTTAATTCCATCTGATTACGGCCATATGGCCGCCGTAGAGGCGAAATCATGAAGACAACCATCGAATTGCCTCTCCTGCCATTGCGTGATGTCGTGGTTTATCCGCACATGGTTATCCCGCTGTTCGTGGGGCGCGAGAAATCCATCGAAGCCCTCGAGGCCGCGATGACGGGCGACAAGCAGATCCTGCTGCTGGCCCAGAGAAACCCGGCTGACGATGATCCCGGTGAAGACGCTCTCTATCGCGTAGGTACTATCGCCACTGTGTTGCAGCTGCTGAAGCTGCCGGACGGCACCGTCAAGGTTCTGGTCGAAGGTGAGCAGCGCGGTGCTGTAGAGCGCTTCAGCGAAGTCGACGGGCATTGCCGCGCCGAAGTCTCGCTGATCGACGAAGTCGACGCCGCCGAGCGCGAATCCGAAGTGTTCGTGCGCAGCCTGCTGTCGCAGTTCGAACAATATGTGCAGTTGGGCAAGAAAGTCCCGGCTGAAGTCCTGTCGTCGCTCAACAGCATCGATGAGCCTGGTCGCCTGGTTGACACCATGGCCGCGCACATGGCGCTGAAGATCGAGCAGAAACAGGAAATCCTCGAAATCATCGATCTGTCGGCCCGGGTCGAGCACGTGCTCGCCTTGCTGGATGCCGAAATCGATCTGCTGCAAGTTGAAAAACGCATTCGCGGCCGCGTCAAAAAGCAAATGGAGCGCAGCCAGCGCGAGTACTACCTGAATGAGCAGATGAAGGCCATTCAGAAAGAGCTGGGCGACGGTGACGAAGGTCACAATGAAATCGAAGAGCTGAAAAAGCGCATCGATGCTGCCGGCCTGCCGAAAGATGCCTTGGCCAAAGCCACCGCCGAGCTGAACAAGCTCAAGCAAATGTCGCCGATGTCCGCTGAAGCCACCGTGGTGCGCTCCTACATCGACTGGCTGGTGCAGGTGCCGTGGAAGGCGCAAAGCAAGGTACGCCTCGACCTGGCGCGTGCTGAAGACATTCTCGACGCCGATCACTACGGTCTCGAAGAGGTCAAGGAGCGCATCCTTGAATACCTCGCCGTGCAGAAGCGCGTGAAGAAGATCCGTGGCCCGGTGCTGTGCCTGGTGGGTCCTCCTGGCGTGGGTAAGACCTCGCTGGCAGAGTCGATTGCCCACGCCACTAACCGTAAATTTGTGCGTATGGCCCTTGGTGGCGTGCGTGATGAAGCGGAAATTCGTGGTCATCGTCGGACTTACATTGGTTCGATGCCAGGAAGATTGATTCAAAAGATGACAAAGGTGGGCGTACGCAACCCGCTGTTCCTGCTCGATGAAATCGACAAAATGGGCAGCGACATGCGTGGCGACCCGGCGTCGGCGTTGCTGGAAGTGCTCGATCCGGAGCAGAACCACAACTTCAACGATCACTATCTGGAAGTCGATTACGACCTGTCCGATGTGATGTTCCTGTGCACCTCGAACTCGATGAACATCCCGCCGGCATTGCTGGACCGGATGGAAGTCATTCGTCTGCCGGGCTACACCGAAGACGAAAAGATCAACATCGCCGTCAAGTACCTGTCGCCCAAGCAGATTGCCGCTAATGGTCTGAAGAAGGGTGAGCTGGAATTCGACGAGGAAGCGATCCGCGACATCATCCGTTACTACACCCGTGAAGCCGGTGTGCGTGGCCTCGAACGTCAGATCGCCAAAGTCTGCCGCAAGGCCGTGAAAGAACATGCGCTGGAAAAACGTTTCTCGGTAAAAGTGACAGCTGACCTGCTGGAGCATTTCCTCGGCGTGCGTAAATTCCGCTACGGTCTGGCAGAGCAACAGGATCAGATCGGTCAGGTGACTGGCCTGGCGTGGACGCAGGTGGGCGGTGAATTGCTGACCATCGAAGCGGCTGTGGTGCCGGGTAAAGGTCAGCTGATCAAGACCGGTTCGCTGGGCGATGTAATGGTCGAATCGATCACTGCGGCGCTGACCGTTGTGCGCAGCCGTGCCAAAAGCCTGGGCATTCCGCTGGACTTCCACGAGAAGCGCGACACGCACATTCACATGCCGGAAGGGGCGACCCCGAAGGACGGTCCTAGCGCGGGTGTGGGCATGTGCACGGCACTGGTGTCAGCCTTGACCGGGATTCCGGTGCGCGCCGATGTCGCCATGACCGGCGAAATTACCCTGCGTGGCCAAGTGTTGGCGATTGGTGGTCTGAAGGAAAAACTGCTCGCGGCTCACCGTGGCGGAATCAAGATTGTGATTATTCCGGAAGAGAACGTGCGCGATCTGAAGGAGATTCCTGACAATATCAAGCAGGATCTGCAGATTAAACCGGTTAAATGGATTGACGAGGTCCTGCAAATTGCGCTGCAATACGCGCCGGAGCCCTTGCCGGATGTGGCTCCGGAGATAGTTTCCAAGGACGAAAAACGTGAGTCTGATTCAAAGGAAAGAATTAGCACGCATTAATACGTTTTTGCCTGGGGGGCTTCCTTGACAGCTTTTTAGAGCCCTTGTTATAAAGCGGCTCTTAAGTGTCTGTAGGCCATTCAGCACTCGTTTTTGCTTTCACCAAAAAACTTAGAATCATCTCAAAATAGATATAAGGGGACTTAGAGTGAACAAGTCGGAACTGATTGATGCTATCGCTGCATCCGCTGATATCCCGAAAGCTGCTGCTGGCCGTGCGCTGGACGCTGTAATCGAATCCGTCACTGGCGCTCTCAAGGCTGGCGACTCCGTTGTTCTGGTTGGTTTCGGCACTTTCTCCGTGACTGATCGTCCAGCTCGCGTTGGTCGTAACCCACAGACCGGCAAGACGCTGCAAATCGCTGCTGCTAAAAAGCCAGGTTTCAAAGCCGGTAAAGCACTGAAAGAAGCTGTTAACTAAGTTAGTTTGTTTCAGGTTTTTACCCATCCGGGTCGGGGTCATGCCTGACTTGGCAGCGGAGCGGTAGAGCAGGTCGCTGGAACAGCCGCCTGTAACGCCGGGATCGAGGGTTCGAGCCCTGTCCGCTCCGCCAGTTACGAGAAGGCGCATCCTCGGATGCGCCTTTCTTCTATCCGGATTCTACCCACGCTCCACGGTTGCCTAATTTTTGAAGTTCAACCGTTTCTGGGGGACGCATGCTGCAGAATATCAGGGACAATTCACAAGGCTGGATTGCCAAGACCATTATCGGGGTCATCGTTGCACTGATGGCTCTGACCGGTTTCGATGCCATTTTCAAGGCCACGACGCACACCAACGATGCGGCCAAGGTCAATGGTGAAGAAATCAGCCAGAACGAGCTGAGCCAGGCCGTTGACATGCAACGCCGTCAGCTGATGCAACAACTGGGCAAGGACTTCGATGCTTCCTTGCTTGACGAAAAAATGCTCCGCGAATCGGCCCTCAAGGGCCTGATCGATCGCAAGCTGCTGCTGCAAGGCGCAGAACAATCGAAATTCGCTTTCTCCGAAGGTGCACTGGATCAGGTGATCCTGCAGACCCCTGAATTCCAGGTGGACGGCAAGTTCAGCTCCGAGCGCTTCGACCAGGTGATTCGTCAACTGGGCTACACCCGCATGCAATTCCGCCAGATGCTGGCTCAGGAAATGCTGATCGGTCAGTTGCGCGCCGGTGTTGCCGGTAGCGGCTTCGTCACCGACGCCGAAGTGCTGGCATTTGCCCGTCTGGAAAAACAGACCCGCGATTTTGCTTCGCTGAACGTCAAGGCCGACCCGGCCGCGGTCAAGCTGACCGACGATGAGGTCAAGGCTTACTACGACGAGCACGCCAAGGAGTTCATGACCCCTGAGCAAGTGGTCGTCGATTATGTCGAGCTGAAGAAGTCTTCGTTCTTCGACCAGGTTGCGGTCAAGGATGAAGACCTGCAGGCGGCGTATCAGAAAGAGATCGCCAACCTGTCGGAACAGCGTCGTGCGGCGCACATCCTGATCGAAGTCAACGACAAGACCACCGACGCTCAGGCCAAGGCGAAGATCGAAGAGGTCCAGGCGCGTCTGGCCAAGGGCGAGAAATTCGAAGCGCTGGCCAAGGAGTTCTCGCAGGATCCGGGTTCGGCCAACAATGGCGGTGACCTCGGTTTCGCCGGTCCTGGCGTCTATGACCCAGCTTTCGAAAAAGCCCTGTACTCGTTGCACAAGGACCAGGTGTCCGAGCCGGTGCGTACCGACTTCGGTTACCACCTGATCAAGCTGCTGGGTGTTGAAGCGCCGGAAGTTCCGACCCTGGCCAGCCTGAAAGACAAGTTGACCCGCGAGCTGAAGACTCAACAGGTCGAGCAGCGTTTTGTCGAGGCGACCAAGCAACTGGAAGACTCGGCGTTCGAAGCGTCTGACCTGGCCCAGCCTGCGGCAGATCTGAAACTGACTGTGCACACCTCCAAGCCGTTCGGCCGTGAAGGTGGCGAAGGCATCGCCGCCAACCGCGCGGTGGTGACGGCTGCGTTCAGTCAGGAAGTGCTGGAAGAAAACGCCAACAGCACCGGTATCGAGCTGGACCCGGAAACCGTGGTCGTGCTGCGCGCCAAGGAACATCTGAAGCCTGAGCAGTTGCCACTCGAAGCGGTGAACACGGCGATCCGTGCCCAACTGACCAAAGAGCACGCCAGCGCTGCGGCCAAGACCAAGGCTGACCAGTTGATTGCTGGTCTGCGCGATGGCAAGACTGCACTGGACAAGGCGGTTGACGGCCAGAACTGGAAGGTTGTGACGGCGGCGACCCGTGCTCAGGAAGGGGTTGACCCGACTGTGCTGCAGGCGTTGTTCCGCATGCCGAAACCGGCAGCCAAGGGCAAGCCGACGTTCAGCAGCGTGACCTTGCAGGACGGTAGTCTGATGATTGTGCGTCTGGACGGTGTGAATGAAGCAGTAGCGCCGACTGATGAAGAGAAGGCGCAGTACCGTCGTTTCCTGGCTTCGCGTGAAGGTCAGCAGGATTTTGCGGCGTTCCGTAAGCAGTTGGAGAGTCAGGCGGACATCAAGCGGTATTGATGGTTGACTGAGTGGTAACTGGAAAGCCCCGATCTTATGGTCGGGGCTTTTTTTATGGTTGAGATTTGGGTGTATATCCGTTGCTTCGGGTGCTGCCGCTGGCGGTTTCGCTCTTACAGCGAGTCACCTTTTCCAGACGCCGAAAAGGTAACCCAAAAGGCTTGGCCCCGGCGTTCGGCCCTCGCCGTGGCTCGGGTTCCTTCGTTACGGGATTCATCCGGGGGCATCGCCTCCGGTTTGCTTCGCTGCACCTCCTCTCGATGTGTTTGGCTTCGCCAAACGTCGCTGCGCTCCTTCCCCCGGATAAACCCCTCCACTCAGCCTGCCGATGGGGCCGGCACGGCAAGATCAAGAGCTTTCGGCGAGCTGACACTCGGCCATTTGAGTGGTGAAGAGCATGCGTTCGGCTTTTGCGCTACTGTGGGAGCTGGCCTGCCGGCGATGGCGGCCTACGAGCCGGCCTGTCTCTAACTGACTATCCGCAGATCAATTGTGGGAGCTGGCTTGCCAGCGAAGACGGCCGACTAGCCGCCCAGCCCCTCACAGACAAACATCCCAATCACACAAACCCATAGCCCCTCGCCCTCAGCACCGCACTCAAGGTCAAAACCAGCAACCCCACAACAATCCACGGAAACCCCCCAACCCCCAGACTCCCCAGCAGCAAACCACCCGCCAAACCACCCCCGGCAATCCCGACATTCCACAGGGTCACCAGCATCGATTGCGCCGTATCGGCAGCCTCTCCAGCGGTTTTCGCCGAGGCAGTCTGCAGCAGCGAAGGCATCGCACCAAACGCCAGACCCCACACGGCGACGGCGAGGTAGACCACGGTCGCCGATTCTCGCCATATGCCCAAGGCGATGGCGGAGAGCATGAACAGCACCGTGCTGATCAGCATCAGTTCGCGCAGCCAGTGATCGATCAGGCTGCCGACGATCCACAGGCTCAGCACTGAGGCGAGGCCGAACACCAGCAGCACCCGGTCGATATCGCTGGCCAGTCCTGACGGTTGCAGGAACGGTGCGATGTAGGTGTACAGCAGGTTGTGGGCGATCACGTAGGTCAAGGTCACGAACAACACCGAGCGTACGCCGGGCAGGGTGAAGACCTGACGTAGGGGCAGGCGTTTTCCTGCGTGTTCTCCGGCAAAGTCCGGCACTTGCCAGCGCACCCAGATCACCAGCAACAGCGTCAGCGCAGTCATGATGGCGAAGCTCAGGCGCCAGCCGATCAGCGTGCCGAGTAGTGTGCCGGCCGGGATGCCCAGCGAGAGTGCCAGCGGCGCGCCAAGCATGGCGACGGTGATCGCCCGGCCTTGCAGGTGTGGGGCAACCATGCGGCTGGCGTAGCCTGCCAGCAACGCCCACAGCAGCCCGGCAAATATCCCGGCGAGCAAGCGTGCGGTCAAAGTCAGCCAGTACCATTCCGACAGGGCGGTGATGCTGTTGGCGATGGCGAAGCCGCCGATGGCTGACAGCAGCAATGGCCGACGACGCCAGCTGCGGGTGACGATGGTCAGCGGAATGGCTGCGAGCATCGAGCCAATGGCGTACAGGGTGACCAGTTGCCCGATCAGTGCCTGGGAGACATTCAGCCCCGCGCTCATTTGTGGCAGCAGGCCGGCGGGCATGGCTTCGGTCAGCACCGTGATGAAACCGGCGGTGGCCAGGGCCAGCAGGGCGCCGAGGGGCAATCGTTCGCGGGTGTCGACTGGCTGGGTGAGGGCCGAGGTCAGTTGTGCGTCGTTCATGAGTCAGCGTCCATGTGCCGAAGTGGGTGAAGGCCATAGGCTAGGGCGCTGCGCATTGGAGAAAAATGGGTTACGGTTCCGAACATATCGGACATGGATGTCGTGAATCGGAGGGGCGGAATGGACAGTCTGGGCAGTATTTCGGTGTTTGTTCAGGTCGCCGAGACCCGCAGTTTTACCGAGGCTGGGCGGCTGCAGGGCGTGTCGTCTTCAGCGGTGGGCAAAAGTATCGCCCGGCTGGAGGCGCGATTGGGCGTGCGGCTGTTTCATCGCACCACCCGCAGCATCACCCTGACCAGCGAGGGCGCGCTGTTCCTCGCACGCTGTCGCAAAATTCTTGCCGAGGTGGAAGCCGCCGAGTTCGAACTTTGCGATTCCGCCTCGCAGCCCCATGGCAAACTGCGCATCAGCCTGCCGCAGGTGCACGGCCTGGTAATGCCGGTGATGAATGAGTTCATGGCGCTGTACCCGCAGATCGAGCTGGATCTGGACCTGACTGATCGCATGGTCGACGTGGTCGAGGAGGGCTTTGATGCGGTGATTCGTACCGGTCAACCACGTGATTCACGCCTGATGGCGCGGCCCTTGGGCGAGTTTCACATGGTGCTGGTGGCGAGCCCGCTGTATCTGCAACAGCACGGCGTGCCGCAAATTCCCGCCGATCTGGCGGAGCACGCCTGCTTGCGGCACACCTTTCATGCCACTGGCAAGCTGGAGCCATGGCCATTGATTGGCGAGGAGGGCGCGCCGGAGCCGAGCTTGCCGACGCGGCTGGTCACTACCTCCATCGAAGCCGTCCATCATGCGGCGCTGGCAGGGATGGGTATCGCCTGCCTGCCGGATTTCATGACCCATGAGGATGTGGCGCAGGGGCGCTTGCAGCGAGTGCTGGATGCCTATATGCAGCACACCGGTCAGTTCTGGGTATTGTGGCCCTCCAGTCGCCATGCCACCGCCAAATTGCGCGTCTTCATCGATCACTTGTCGCTGCGACTTTTTCCGGCAATCAAGGGTCAATAGGGTTGTAACGGCTTTAAGACACAATCCATGCGCCGCAGGGCCACGTTCTGTTGCACAATACGCCCCGGACTGTTTTTCCTCAGGATGTTCAATGTTGATTTCAACTCCCATGCGTGTCGTTGGGTTGGCGCTGTTGTTGACCGCTGTTGCTGGCTGTTCGAAGGACAAGCCGATCTATGAGCATGAGAACTTCGATGATTCCGGCACGTTCTCGCGCAATTATCCGGTGGCCGACACCGCGAGTTGCGAGGCGGCCCGTCGTGCGTTGCTCAGCCAGGGCTACATCATCACCAGCAGTGACCCGAAACTGATCAGTGGCCACAAAAGCTTCCAGCAAACCGGTGAAACCCACATGGAGATCAGCTTCAATGTGGTGTGTACCGAAGATGGCAGCTCCAAGCACCATGCCACGGTGTTCGCCAATGCCCTGCAGGATCGCTATGCGCTGAAGAAGACCAACAACTCTGCCAGTCTCGGGGTTGGCGTATTGGGTTCGGTGTCGATGCCGATCGGTTCGTCGGACGATTCGATGGTCAAGGTCGCCAGCGAAACCGTGACCTCGCAGAAGTTCTACGAGCGGTTCTTCACGCTGGTTGAGTTGTTCCTGCCAGCCGATGCGAAGAAAGCCGCGCACATCGAAGAAAAACCCAAGACCGATCTCGGTGTGCCTGAGCCCAAGCCTGCCGCTGTAGCGCCGGTTACACCTGCACCGGCGGTAGAGGCAACGCCTGCACCGCCGCCAGCCGGGATTGTCGAGCCTGCCCAAAACATGACGCCGGCAGCGACCCCGGCCCCCGCTCCGGTTGCGCCGACGCCAACGGGTTCTGAGCCAGTGGTGCCGCCGGCCGAGTCAGCGCCGATCACCCCGGCACCGAGTGCAGAGCCTGCACCGGCTACCGAAACGATCACGCCGCCGGCCAACCCGACCAATATCCCGCCGCCATCGGAGCCGATTCCGGCGATGCAATAAGCTGCGCGCAGCCCTCCTGTGGGAGCGGGCTTGCTCGCGAAAGCGGAGTATCAGTCAATGTATATGTTGATTGACACTGCGCTTTCGCGAGCAAGCCCGCTCCCACATTTGTTTTGTGGTGTACTCAAATCTCGTTACATTCCCCCGACAAAAATCCTGCGATAAATTCCTGACCACCTGCTACGTTTTATTCATGAAGGCGGGATGTCACTTTTCCTTCATACGGGCACGATAGGCTCGAGGCACTGGTCAGTTGACCGGGCTATTTTTCAAACGGGCAGCAGGGGGATCACACGATGGACGACTATCAAGAAGAACTGCTCGAATACCAGGCGTATGAACTGGATCAGCCAGAGCCGGCCGAAGACGCCACCGAGTTGTAAGGTGTCAGGCGGTTTTGCGGTGACTGCGGCGAAACTCGCCGGGGGTCTGGCCGCTCCAGCGCTTGAAGGCGCGTTGAAACGCCTCGGCTGAAGCAAAGCCCAGCAGGTAGGCGATCTCGCCGAACGCCAGTTCGGTGTCGCGGATGTAGGTCATCGCCAGATCACGGCGGGTGTCATTGAGGATCGCGCGAAACTGCGTGCCTTCCTCGGCCAGTTTGCGCCGCAAGGTCCAGGTCGGCAGCTTCAGGCGCGCCGCCACTTCTTCCAGGTCGGGTTCCCGGCCACCATTGAGCAACGGCCCCAGCAGCTGAGTGATGCGTTCGCGCAGGCTGCGGGTGCGGGTCAGTTGCTCCAGTTCCCGTTCACACAATTGCAGCAGATGCCGCCAGGTACTCGGACAGTGCTCGGGATTACGCTGTGCGAGGCTGTTCAGGTTCAGGCGCAATTGATTGCGCTCAGCGCCGAACTGGATTGGGCAGTCGCCCAAGACGTTGTAGGCGTCGCGATAGTCCGGCGTGTCAAATTCGATCTCGATGCGCTCGGCGCGCAGTGGCTCGCGACCGACGCTGGACAGTTGATGCAACCAGCCGGCGATGATCGAATCCACTACAAAACGGTTATAGGCGTTGTACGGGCTGATCGAATAGAAGCGCAGCCACGCGCCATGAGCGTCTTCGTGAAAACTCGACTGCCCGCGATAGTTGGAGCCGTACAGCGGCTCGAAGCGGATCAGACAACGGGCGGCCTCGCGCACGGTCGGCGCCTGCGCGGCAGTGACCCCGGCGAGCCCGGCCTGACTCAAACGGCTGAGCTGGCCCATGCGCAAGCCCAGTGCCGGATCGCCGGTCAACTGAATCGCGCTGTGCCCCAGACGCATGTAGCGCGGAATCGACAACCGCGCGCCGGCCTCGGCCAGTCGCGCAGCATCCAGCCCATATTGTTCGAGCAGCGGTTGCGGATCGGCACCTTGGCTGCGCACGGCATCAGCGAGGCTATGCACGAAACCTACCGACAGATCCCCCAGACGCATCGGCAGCGGCTTCATGGCTTACAACCAGATGTTCAGCAGACGCGCGCCACGGGCTTCGCCATCGGCGAATTGCTGGCCGTTGCTGCTGAGGAAGCTTTGCCCCGAACCGGGCTTGTCCCAGAACTGGCCGCGCAGGAACACACTCATGCCAGCAATCGCGCGACTGCTCGGCGGCTGCGCGGTCAGCGTCAGGCGATGCCAGGCCTGACTTTCACTGATTTCCCCGGGCTTGAGGCTGACCGACCCCGGTGTGCTCGAACCCTTGTAACCGGCCCACGGCTGATCCCACGCACCGTGACCGACGACGAAGGCCGGCACCGCCACCAGTTGCGCGCCTTGCTCGTCGAGTCGGCGATAGTTGTCGGGGTACCAGCTGTCGCTGCCGATCAGCACACCCAGACGCCCGGCCGGGGTCTCGATCACGTTGATCGCGTGGGCGTCGTCGCCCTCGATCACATCGCGCTGTTCGAAGATCGGGTGCATCTGCCGCTGTGGCTGGCCCAGCGGTACGCCATCGCTACCGAACACCACGCTGCTGTTGAACAGCGCGCCGCTGCCGGGCCTGAGTTGGCCATCACGAATGCTCGGTTCGGGCAGGACGATGGAACCGGCCACCAGTGTGACGTGGAATTCCTTGGCCAGACCACCGAATAACGTCTGGTAATCCTTGGCCATGGCTTTGGACTTCATCCGCAGATGCGCGTCGTCGAGGCGATTTTCGCCCTTGGCAGTGAGCCAGGCGCGGGCGAACAGCAACGGATTGCTCGCCGCCAGCCAGTTCATCGCTTCGACGAGGGTCGGCGCCTGGTAGAGCTCGTCTTTCTCGCCGCTGATCATCAGCCAAGTGCCGACATGCTCGGGCAGTACCACCACGGTTTTTTCGTTCAGCAGCCCCTGATCCTGGGCCTGCTGCAGATAGGCCGCGAGTTTGCGGTGCAGGCGTTCCGGGCTTTGGTAGTCGGTGGGAAACAGTTCCGGCTGGATGCCCAGCAGATTGCCACGGTCGGCGGGCGTGCCCTGATCGACCGCAAGTTTGATGCGCAGGTCCGACAGGTAATGCCCCGCCGGCCGGTCCGCCGCCCACATGGCGTAGGTGGTCAGGGCGGCAACGATGGCCATGGAGAAAAAAAGATACAGAAGTTTGCGCATGAAAACCAACAACAGCCGGGTACAGGGTGTGGCGACTAGGGTAGGGCGCATACCTGCGCTTGCCAAGGGGCGCTGCGCATTTGGATCAATAAGTTGTCAGTTTCGGTCATTGAGTGACAGCAGTGCGACTCTTAGTCTGTCGAACATGACTGACGGGGGACGCAGAGCTCCCGCAATTTCCGTGATCGCACGTTGTGGAGTTACCGATGACCGCCGCTCATTACCCGCACCTGTTGGCCCCGCTGGACCTGGGATTCACCACGCTGCGCAACCGCACCCTGATGGGCTCGATGCACACCGGCCTTGAAGAGAAACCGGGTGGCTTCGAACGCATGGCGGCGTACTTCGCCGAGCGTGCCCGTGGCGGCGTCGGCCTGATGGTCACCGGCGGTATCGGCCCGAACGATGAGGGCGGCGTGTACTCCGGCGCAGCCAAACTGACCACCGAGGAAGAAGCGCTCAAGCACCGCATCGTCACCCGCGCAGTGCACGAGGCGGGCGGCAAGATCTGCATGCAGATCCTCCACGCCGGGCGGTATGCCTACAGCCCGAAACAGGTCGCGCCGAGTGCGATTCAGGCGCCGATCAACCCGTTCAAGCCCAAAGAGCTGGACGAGGAGGGCATTGAGAAACAGATCAGCGATTTCGTCATCTGTTCGGTACTGGCGCAGAGCGCCGAGTATGACGGTGTGGAAATTATGGGCTCGGAAGGTTATTTCATTAACCAGTTCCTCGCCGCGCACACCAACCACCGCACCGACCGCTGGGGCGGCAGTTACGAAAACCGCATGCGCCTGCCGGTGGAAATCGTCCGCCGCGTACGTGAAGCGGTCGGGCCGAACTTCATCATCATTTTCCGTTTGTCGATGCTTGATCTGGTCGAGGGCGGCAGCAGCTGGGAAGAGATTGTGACCCTGGCCAAAGCCATCGAGCAGGCCGGCGCGACCCTCATCAACACCGGCATCGGCTGGCACGAAGCGCGGATCCCGACCATCGCCACCAAGGTGCCGCGCGCGGCGTTCAGCAAGGTCACCGCCAAATTGCGTGGTTCGGTGAACATTCCGCTGATCACCACCAACCGCATCAACACCCCGGAAATCGCCGAGCAGATCCTCGCTGAAGGCGATGCCGACATGGTCTCGATGGCACGGCCGTTCCTCGCCGATCCGGACTTCGTCAACAAAGCCGCAGAAGGCCGCGCCGACGAAATCAACACCTGCATCGGTTGCAACCAGGCGTGCCTCGATCACACCTTCGGCGGCAAACTCACCAGTTGCCTGGTCAACCCGCGTGCCTGCCATGAAACCGAGCTCAACTATTTGCCGGTGCAGCAGATCAAGAAAATCGCTGTGGTCGGTGCCGGCCCTGCCGGTCTGTCCGCCGCGACCGTGGCCGCCGAGCGCGGTCATCAGGTAACCCTGTTCGATTCGGCCAGCGAAATCGGCGGCCAGTTCAACATCGCCAAGCGTGTGCCGGGCAAGGAAGAATTCTTCGAAACCCTGCGCTACTTCAAGCGCAAGCTGCAGACCACGAATGTCGAGGTGTGCCTGAACACCCGCGTCGACGTGGCGAAGCTGGTCGAGGGCGGTTACGACGAAATCATCCTCGCCACCGGCATCGCGCCGCGCGTGCCGGCGATTCCGGGCGTCGAGAATGCCAAGGTGCTGAGCTACCTGGACGTGATCCTCGAGCGCAAACCGGTGGGCAAGCGCGTCGCGGTGATTGGCGCGGGCGGCATCGGTTTCGATGTCTCGGAATTCCTTGTGCACGAAGGCGTGGCCACCAGTCTGGATCGCACTGCGTTCTGGAAAGAGTGGGGCATCGACACCCATCTGGAAGCGCGTGGTGGCGTGGCCGGGATCAAAGCAGCGCCGCACGCGCCGGCTCGCGAAGTGTTCCTGTTGCAGCGCAAGAAAACCAAGGTCGGTGATGGTCTGGGCAAGACCACTGGCTGGATTCACCGCACGGGCTTGAAGAACAAGCAGGTGCAGATGCTCAACAGCGTTGAATACCTGAAAATCGACGATGAAGGCCTGCACATCCGTATCGGCGAAACCGGCGAGCCGCAAGTGCTGGCGGTGAACAATATCGTGATCTGCGCCGGCCAGGATCCACTGCGCGATCTGCAGGAAGGTCTGGTCGCGGCGGGGCAGAATGTGCACTTGATCGGCGGCGCCGATGTGGCGGCGGAGCTGGATGCCAAGCGCGCGATCAACCAGGGTTCGCGTCTGGCTGCTGAACTCTAAGCCCCACAAATCTCCAATGTGGGAGCGGGCTTGCTCGCGAAGGCGTCGTGTCAGTTGACCTATGCAATGACTGACAGACCGCATTCGCGAGCAAGCCCGCTCCCACAGTAGATTTGTGGTGTTCGCAGAATATATGCATGCCGCGGAGCCTGTAGGAGTGAGCCTGCTCGCGATGGCGTCCTGTGAGCGACTAGAATGCCGGCTCTGCCTCGAATGATCAGTCGCCCATGCTTCTTCCCCCCGCCAACTGGCTACCCCAAGCCCCCCTCGAATTGCTTCAACTCGACTGGCTCACCAACGCCGGAATCGAGGTCGCCATCCTGCGCCTCGACCAGATCGACCCGCTGATCAGCGGCAACAAATGGTTCAAACTCACCGAACACCTCAAGGCTGCCGACCGCGCCGGCGCGCAGGGCATCATCAGCCTGGGTGGTGCGCATTCCAATCATCTGCATGCGCTGGCGGCGGCTGGCAAGCGTCTGGGTTTCGAAACCGTTGGGCTCTTGCGTGGCCATCCACAGCAGACGCCCACGGTTGAGGACCTGCAGGCGTTCGGCATGCAACTGCACTGGCTGGGGTTCGGCGGCTATCGGGATCGGCATGCGCCGGGGTTCTGGCAGCCGTGGCAGACACAGTATCCGGACTTTCATTCGGTGCCGGAGGGCGGCGGCGGATTGCTCGGGGCGCTCGGTTGTGCGGCGCTGAAGGCGCAGGTCAACGCGCAATTGGCCGGATTGGCCTGGAGCGATTATCACGGCTGGTGGCTGGCCTGCGGCACCGGGACGACCCTGGCGGGGCTGGTGCTCGCCGAGGCGGGTGCACATCCGGTGTACGGCGCTCTGGCGGTGCCCGAGGATCATGGCGTGACACCGCAGGTTGAGGCGATTGTTCAGGAGTCGGGGCTTGCTGTGGCGGACTACGCGTTGTTCGACGCGAGCCGCGGCGGGTTCGCCAAGGTCGATCCGGTGTTGCTTGAGTTCATCGAGAGCACTGAGCGCAGTAGCGGCGTTCCGCTGGAGCCGCTGTACACCGGCAAGGCGTTATTGGCGCTGAAGCAGCAGGTTGAAGCGGGCAGGTTCGAGCACGGCACGCGGCTGATCTTCTTGCATACCGGTGGCTTGCAGGGGCGCCGCGGATTCACCAGGATTTAGCGTGAATGGTTTTGTAGCGAGGGGATTCATCCCCGATGGGCGGCGCAGCAGCCCTTTCTTTCAGGGCCGCTACGCGCCCCATCGGGGATGAATCCCCTCACCACAAGGCATGGACAAAACTGGGCCTCAGCGTTCCGCGCGCTTGGGCATCATCCGCAGCAAGGTGTTATCGCCCACCACATAATGGTGATAAAGCCCCGCCAGCGCATGCAGGCCGATCAGCCAGTAGCCGATATTGCCGATCAACACATGCCAGTGCTCCACCTGCTTGGCGAATGCCTTGTCTTCATGAACCAGCAACGGCAGATCGAAACCGTAGAACATCACCTGATGCCCCTCGGCGCTGGTAATCAGCCAGCCAAGAATCGGCATGCTGATCATGAACAGGTACAACAACCAGTGCATCACCCGCGCCAGCAGGGTTTGCCACTGCGGCGAGGCCGGGAAGATTTTCGGTGCCGGGCCGATGCTGCGCGCTACGAGGCGAAACCACACCAGCACGAACACGGTCAGGCCGAGCATGTAGTGCACTTCGCGGATCAGTGAGCGGCCGCCACTGCCTTTGGGAAAAATCCCGCGCAACTCCATGCTGGCATACACCAGGATCAACAGGACCAGCATCAGCCAGTGCAGCAGCACGGACACGGTGCTGTAGCGGGATTCGGAACTTGTCCACGGCATACGGTGTTTCCTCACAGATCAGGGTCGCCACGTGCCGTTCTTGTGCGACGGCATGCTTTAACTGTAATCCGCTTTGGCGGATTTGCCTGAGGCTGATCGGAGTTTCACTGCGCTGACTCAAGGCTTCAGCCATAAAAAAACGCCAGTGTCGCGAAGACCCTGGCGTTTTTTGTTGTTTTGACAAAAGAAGCAATCAGCTCGATTGCGGCATTTCACCGTTGGCCAGACGCTTGTTGATGTCGGCAATCACTTCCGGCAGGTCGCTGATGGTGTCGATCATGTAGTGCGGGCGCGAGTCGGCGAACAGCGCGTGGATGCGTTTGCGTTCGCTGGCCAGTTCGTCGCTGCCCAGTGCCCGGTAGCCGGCGTAATCCAGGCCCAGCGCGTTGCCCGAGCAGATCAGCGCCACGGTCCACATCCCGGCGCGACGGCCTTCGAGGATGCCCGGCACGGTGTCGTCGATCTTCACGCAGGCCGCGACATCATCGATGCCCAACGCAATCACGTTGGCCAGGGCCTGGGCCGGCCATGGGCGACCGTTCGGCACTTCGTCGGTGGCGACCACGTGGTCGGCAACGTAGCCGTTAGTGGCAGCGAGGGCCACGACCTTGTCCATCACCTGTTTCGGGTAGCCGGAGCAGGAACCGATCTTGATCCCTTGCTGACGCAGGTTGGCAATGGTTTCCAGCGCGCCGGGAATCAGCGCCGAGTGCTCGGCGATCTTCTCGATCTGCAGCGGCATGAAGCGGTTGTAGATCGCGGTCACGTCATCGTCGGTCGGGGTGCGGCCGAACGCTTTGCGATAACGCTCGGCGACCTGCGGTTGGTCGCACAGGGTACGAATGTGGTCCCACTTGCCCATGCCCATCGGGCCACGGGCTTCTTCGATGGACACCTGAACGTCGAACTCGGCGAAGGCTTCGACGAAGATCTGCGTTGGCGCGAACGAACCGAAATCGACCACGGTGCCGGCCCAGTCGAGGATCGCGGCTTGCAGCTTGCTTGGGTTGGTGTAGTTCATGGCAATCAATTCCTGAGTTGGTAATACAGTTCAAATGTGGGAGCGGGCTTGCTCGCGAATGCGCTGGCACATTCAACATTGATGGCGGCTGACACTCCGCCTTCGCGAGCAAGCCCGCTCCCACAGGGGATTAGTGGTGTTTCAGATATCGAGGACTTCCATCTCGCGCAGCACTTCTCCCACTGCCGCCACGGCCTGGCGCATTTCGTCCGGGTTGACGTGGCCGATGCAGCCGACGCGGAAGGTTTCGACCTGGGTCAGTTTGCCGGGGTAGAGGATGTAACCCTTGGCCTTGACCCGTTCGTAGAAGTCCTTGAACTGGTAACGCGGGTCTTGCGGGGCATGGAAGGTGGCGATGATCGGTGCCTGGATCGCTGCCGGCAGGAAGCTGCGCAGGCCGAGCTTGCCCATCTCTTCCATCAACGCCTGGCAGTTGGCGGCGTAGCGCGCATGCCGCGCGGGCAGGCCACCTTCTTCGTTGTATTGCAACAGCGCTTCATGCAGCGCCGCGACCACATGAGTCGGCGGAGTGAAGCGCCACTGGCCGGTCTTCTGCATATACGTGTGCTGGTCATACAGGTCCATCGCCAGCGAATGCGAGTTGCCGGCCGCTGCTGCCAGCGATTCCTTGCGGGCGAAAACGAAACCCATCCCCGGCACACCTTCCAGGCACTTGCCGGAAGCGGCGATCAGCGCATCGAACGGCACTTTTTGCGCGTCCACCGGCAGTGCGCCGAACGAGCTCATGGCATCGATGATCAGGCGTTTGCCGTGTTGCGCGACGACCTCGGCGATTTCCGGCAACGGGTTGAGAATGCCGGTGCTGGTTTCGCAATGAATCAGCGCGACGTGGCTGATGTCGCCGTCGGCGCGCAGCAGACGATCGACGTCGGCAGCGGTGGTCGGTTCGTCTTCGGCGGTTTCAAAGGTGCTGAACGAGCGGCCGAGCACTTCGCAGATTTTCGCCAGACGCTTGCCGTAGGCACCGTTGATCAGCACCAGCACCTTGCCGTCACGCGGTACCAAGGTACCGATGGCCGCTTCGACAGCGAAGGTGCCGCTGCCCTGCAATGGCACGCAGTGGTGAGTGGCGGCGCCGTTGAGGATTGCCAGCAATTGCTCGCAGAGGCTGGCGGTCAGTTGATTGAAGCGGTCATCCCATGACCCCCAGTCGATCATCATTGCCTGGCGGGTGCGGGCCGACGTGGTCAACGGGCCGGGAGTGAGCAGGATGGGTGCGGCAGTACTCATTCGTGTGTCCTCGCGATAGCGCTGTGGGATGAAGCTACGGGGCATACGTTGCAATTCGGCGGTCTATCAATCAAATTGTTTGTTGTTATGCCAGCCATCAGTGAGGGTTATCCATGAATCTGTTCCAGCTGCGCGCCTTCGACGCCGTGGCCCGGGAAGGCAGCTTCACCCGCGCCGCCGCGCGCCTGTTCATCAGTCAGCCGGCGGTCACCGGACACATCAAGGCGCTGGAGGAGCACTACCAGATCACCCTGTTACGGCGCACCGCGCGTCGGGTCGAACTGACCGAGGAGGGCACCAAACTGGCGGCGATCACCCGCGCCATGTTCGGTTTGGCCGAAGAAGCGCAAACCCTGCTCGAAGCCAATCGTCAGTTGCTCACCGGGCGCCTCGAAGTGGCGGCGGACGGTCCGCACATGGTCATGCCGATGCTCGCCAGCCTGCGTGCGCGCTATCCTGGAATCACGGTGAACCTGCGTCTGGGCAATGCGCAGGAAACCCTCGCCGCGCTGTTGTCCGAGCATGCCGACGTGGCGGTGCTGACCGAGGTCGAACCGCGCAAGGGCCTGCATCTGCAAGCGTTGAGCGAATCGCGGATCTGTGCGCTGGTGCCGGCGGCGCATGCGTGGGCGCAGCGTGCCGGCGAAGTAAAACTCAAGGAGCTGGATCAGGTGATCATGGTGCTGCGCGAGCCGAGTTCTATCACCCGGCGTACCTTTGATCAGGCGTGTGCGCAGGCGACGGTCAATCCACGGGTGTTGCTGGAACTGGACAGCCGTGAGGCGGTGACCGAAGCGGTGGCGGCGGAGCTGGGGGTGGGTGTGGTGTCTTCGGTGGAGGTCAGCCATGACCCGCGGGTGGTGGCGATTCCGATTGTCGGCGACGGGCTGGTCAATCGGCACATGATTGGCTGCATGGAGCGGCGGCGGGAGTTGCGCTTGATTCAGGCGTTCTTCGGTCTGACGACAGTCTGATACACCGTGTTGCTCCAATCGCGAGCAGGCTCACTCCTACAAGTGTTGTGGGGAGCACACAATGTTTGACCGACATAGATCCTCTGTAGGAGTGAGCCTGCTCGCGATGAGGCCAGGCCTGTTTACACTAGGCTCTCGCGCACCATATCGAGAAATGTCGCCACCACCCGCCGCGAACTCTGCTCGCGCAAGCACACCAGCGTCTCGGTCAACCGCCGGGTGCAATCGGTGATCGGCAACGCACACACCCGCGAATCCGCGCCAAACTCCGCCGCCGACACCACCCCCACACCGATCCCCACCACCACCGCCTCGCGCGCGGCTTCCCGGCCCTCGACCTGAATCGCCGGACGAATGCGAAAACCGGCGCGGGCCATTTCCTCTTCCAGGGTCTGGCGGGTTACCGAGCCGTGCTCGCGCAGCACCAGTGGCGTGTCATCGAGATCGGCCAGACAGATCGACTCGCGCTCGGCCCACGGGTGATGGCGCGAGACGAACGCCACCATCGGGTCGTTACGCAGCGGCACGCACAGCAGACGTTCATCAGTGACATCGCGCCCGAGCAGCGCCAGATCGGCCTGATAGTTGAACAGACGAAACAGCGATTCATCGGTGTTACCGGTCTCGATCTTCACGCTGATCCCCGGATACCGCTCGCAGAACCGCGCGATCTGCGGCAGCACGTGTATCGGTGCGTCCACTGCGAGAATCAGGCTGCCAGTCTGCAACGCCTGGGATTCCTGCAGCAGTTCCTGGGCTTCAGCCTCGATCACAAACAGCCGCTGAGTAATCGCCAGCAGCCGCTCACCGAGATCGGTCAGGCGCACCGAACGCTTGTTGCGATGGAACAGCAACACACCAAAGCGCTCTTCGAGTTTGCGCACCTGGTCGGAAATCGCCGGTTGCGTGAGAAAAAGCCGTTCGGCGGCTTTGGTGAAGCTTCCATGGACGGCCACGGCGTGGAAGGCTTTGAGCTGGGCGTGGGACACCGACATGCAGCCTCCAATAACAAGCTGAGCTTATGTGTGAAATACGATAAATCGATTTTATTTATTAAACAGTAATTGCTTTGATCCGCTCACGCCAGCGCTGACTGTTCGCTCGGACAGCAGCGTCGGCGATGAGCCTGTGCGTGCAACAACAGGACTCATCTGACCGCTATCGCCATCAGGGATGGGGCGCTGGCGCAGTGCTCAACAATAAAAAACACAGGCGTTTACTTAACGATTCTGCCGGCACACTCACACCCTGAGGTCAGAACCACAATGAACAAGCACATCGGCACCATTGCGCGTTGGCGCATGCAGATTTTCGCTGTCACCTGGCTCGCGTACGCCGCTTTCTATTTCACCCGCAAAGCGTTTTCGGTGGCCAAACTGGGCATCGCCGAAGATCCGACCTTCATGCTCGACAAAATGGCCATGGCCAACCTCGATGCGATCTATCTGGCGGCCTACGCCATCGGCCAATTCACCTGGGGCATGCTTGCCGACCGTTTCGGCCCAAGGGTCGTGGTGCTTGGCGGGCTGCTGATTTCCGCTGGTGCGGCATTGGTGATGGGCAGTTTCGCGACCTTGCCGATCTTCGCCACTTGCATGCTGATCCAGGGGCTGGCGCAGTCCACCGGCTGGTCGGGATTGTGTAAAAACCTTGGGAGTTTCTTCCCGGCGCAGCAGCGTGGGCGGGTGCTCGGATTGTGGAGCTCCTGCTATGCGTTTGGCGGTCTGGTGGCCTCGCCGTTCGCCGGCTGGTGGGCGTATACGCTGATGGGCACCTGGCACGCGGCGTTCATTTCCAGCGCGGCAGTGGTCGCGGTGGTGGCGCTGTTGTTCTTCATTTTTCAGCGCAACAAACCGGAAGACGTCGGCCTGCCGGCGGTGGAGCCGGAGCCGGAACTCAGTGCCGCGGAAACCGAAGCCAACAGCAAACTCAGTGTCTGGGAGCCGTTGAAGGAAATCTTGCGCAACCGCACGGTGCTGGTGCTGGGCCTGGCGTACTTCATGTTGAAACCGGCGCGTTACGCGATTCTGTTGTGGGGCCCGGTGATCGTCTTTGAGCAGATGCCAAGTGTCGGCAAGGTCGGCGCGGCGATCATTCCCACCTCGTTCGAACTGGCCGGTCTGCTCGGGCCGATCATGATCGGCTTGGCCTCGGACAAGCTGTTCGGCGCCCGGCGCATGCCGGCCTGCGTCCTCAGCCTGCTGGCGCTGACCGTGACCCTGGCGCTGTTCATGGGCGCGTTGCACACCGGCAGCGTGATGCTGGTGGTGGCGTTGCTGTTTGTCATGGGCCTGACCCTGTACGGGCCGGATTCGATGATCAGCGGCGCGGCCGCCATCGACTTCGGCAAGGCCAAGGCCGGTGCCACCGCGGCCGGTTTCGTCAACGGCTGCGGCTCGGTCGGCGCGGTGCTCGGCGGATTGCTGCCGGGTTACTTTGATTCGGTGACGGTGTTCATCGTCTTCGCCGGCTGCGCATTGTTCTCGGCGCTGGTGCTGATTCCGCACTGGAACAGCCGCCCGGTCGGGGTGATGGAACCGCGCGCGGCCATTCCCAATTGCCCGCTGACCATCAAACCTCTGCGTAACTGAAAACCCTTGCCCTGCGGCCTGCTGCGGCGCTCGCGGCAGGCTGTGTCGTGGCCATCTGACTGGAGAATCCCATGCGACCGTTTTGGCTCGAACAGGCCTTGCAGGCCGATCCATCCGCGACGTGTCCGTCACTGCAAGGCGAAGTGCGCAGCGACGTGTGCATCGTCGGCGGCGGCTACACCGGGTTGTGGACGGCGATCATGCTCAAGCAGCAGAACCCGGAACTCGATGTGCTGCTGATCGAAGCCGATATCTGCGGCGCCGGTGCCAGTGGGCGCAACGGTGGTTGCGCGTTGTCGTGGTCGGCCAAGTATTTCACCCTCGAGCGGCTGTTCGGTGTCGAGGAGGCAGTGCGTCTGGTCAAGGAATCCGAGCGCAGCATCCACGCCATCGGCGCGTTCTGCGAACAGTTCGGCGTCGATGCCGATTACCGCCTGGACGGCACGCTGTACACCGCCACCAACAAGGCGCAGGTCGGTTCGACCGACGCGGTGATCGCGGCGCTGGAGCGCAACGGCATCAACTCGTTCACGCAGCGCCCGGTGGCCGATGTGCAGCGCATGGCCGGTTCCAGCAAGCATCTGGAAGGCTGGTTCTCGCCAGCGGCAGCCAGTGTGCAACCGGGCAAACTGGTGCGCGGCTTGCGTCGGGTGGCGTTGCAACTGGGCGTGAAGATCCACGAGAACACGGCGATGACCGGCCTGGAGGAGGGCCGTCCGGCGCGTATTCACACTGCTGGCGGCTGCGTAATAGCCGACCGCGTGGTACTGGCGATGAACGCGTGGATGGCCCGCGCTTTTCCGCAGTTCGAACGCAGCGTGGCGATTGTCTCCAGTGACATGCTGATCACCGAGCCGCGCCCGGATCTGCTGCAGGAAATCGGTTTGACCAGCGGTGTCACGGTGCTCGATTCGCGGATTTTCGTGCACTACTACCACAACACGCCGGACGGCCGGATCATGCTTGGCAAGGGTGGTAACACGTTTGCGTATGGTGGGCGGATGTTGCCGGTGTTCGATCAGCCATCGCCCTATGCGGATTTGCTCAAGCGCAGTCTCGGCGACTTCTTCCCGGCGTTTGCCGATGTAAAGATCGACGCGACGTGGAACGGGCCGTCGGATCGATCGGTCACCGGGTTGCCGTTTTTCGGGCAGATGAGTGCCAGTGGCAATGTGTTTTATGGCTTTGGTTATTCCGGCAGTGGCGTCGGGCCGTGTCACATGGGCGGGCAGATTCTTGCCTCGTTGGTGCAGGGGCTCGATAACCCCTGGACCCGCTCGCCGTTGGTGAACGGGCCGCTGGGGTATTTTCCGCCGGAGCCGATTCGGTATCTGGGGTCGTTGATGGTGCGTAATGCGATTCGGCGCAAGGAGCGGGCTGAGGATCATGGGCGGCGGCCGCGGCGTCTGGATGTGCGGTTGGCGAGGTTTGCGGCGGCGGCGGGGAAGGCTGACAAGGGGTGAATGGGGGCTTTGATTTATGGGGGCATATCCGTTGCTGCGGTAACGGCTGCTTAGGGTTCCGCCCTTACGGCGGGTCACTTTTGCAGACGCCCAAAAGTAACCAAAAGGCTGGGCCCCGGCGTACGGCCCTCGCTTAGGCTCGGGTTCCTTCGCTCCGGGGTTCATCCGGGGGCATCGCCTCCGGTTTGCTTCGCTGCACCTCCTCTCGATGTGTTCGACTTCGTCGAACGGTCGCTGCGCTCCCACCCCCGGATAAACCCCTCCACTCAGCCTGCCGATGGGGCCGGCACGGCAAGATCAAGAGCTTTCGGCGAGCTGACACTCGGCCATTTGAGTGGTGAAAAGCATGCGCTTGGCTTTAGCTCCCTGTGGGAGCGAGCTTGCTCGCGAAGGCGGCCTCCCAGCCGACCCACCTCCAACAGCCCACACCCAATCCAACTGTGGGAGCTGGCTTGCCAGCGATAGCAATCTCCCAGCCGACCAATCTCCAACAGCTCACACCCAATCCAACTGTGGGAGCGGGCTTGCTCGCGAAGGCGGCCTGCGAGCCGACCCACCTCCAACAGCCCACACCCAATCCAACTGTGAGAGCTGGCTTGCCAGCGATAGCAATCTCCCAGCCGACCAATCTCCAACAGCCCACACCCAATCCACTGTGGGAGCGAGCTTGCTCGCGAAGGCGGCCTCCCAGCCGACCCACCTCCAACAGCCCGCACCCAATCCAACTGTGGGAGCTGGCTTGCCAGCGATAGCAATCTCCCAGCCGACCAATCTCCAACATCCCACACCCAATCCACTGTGGGAGCGGGCTTGCTCGCGAAGGCGGCCTACGAGCCGACCAGCGTCCAACTGCCCGCACCCAATCCAACTGTGAGAGCTGGCTTGCCAGCGATAGCGACCTCACAACCACCCAGTTTCTTCCAGGTGTACTCAATGCCAATGTCTGCGGCGCTTACGGATCGGCACCGTGCAGCAGCCAATCGAGCAACAGGCTGCTGTCGCGCGGTGGTGGTGTTTCACTCGGTGGCGCAGGGCGTGGGTTGGCGAGGCACAGAATCGGTCGATCCGGGTCGCTGTCGAGGAAGCTGACCCACACCTCACTGCCGGCGCGGGGCAACTGGTGGGTGGCGAGCCGGCCGGCGCCGGTCAGTGCGATTGGCAGCCACAGGCATGCAGACTCAGTTGTCTGCGCCGGCCAGAGGTTGACGCCGATGCGCCCGCGATCATCCAGTTGCGCGGGCTGGCCGGGCGATCCCAGCACTTGTGCCAGATGGTAGCCGCCAATGTTCGGGCGCGGCTGTGCCAATGGCGGGCGAAAATCGCTTGACCAGGGCAGGGCAGTGAAGTCGTTTCGATAGCGATGCACATCAGTGGTCGGGTCGAGGATCGAGGGGTGCTGGCCCTGGTGATGCAGTTCGGTGATCAGCCATTGTTCATTGAAGGTATTGATCGGATGCTCGCTGATCTGTAACAGATGCCCGCTGCGCAACGCGCTGCAATCGCAGGTGCCCCGGATCGAGCGCGACTGACAGCGCTGGCGCTGCAGATGGCGACGGCTGCGTTGTTCGGCGTGACGCTGTTCGCCGGACAGGTTCTGCGGTGCGAGTGCGGGCACGGGATGGTTGGCCGCGTCGGTGGCGATGGCCTCCTGCCCGCGGTTGCGAATGCCGTGCGCAGCCATCACCGGTGGCGCGTCATGGCGCTGAAACAGCGTGCTGACGCGCGGTGATGGTGTGTCGTCGGTGATGCCAAACGGCACCGGCAACGGTTCTTGCGGCAGGCTGAGGTTGTCATCGGCAAACACCAGCACATGCCCGTTCGGGTGATGTTCGAAGTGATAGTGGATGCCTTCCTCCTCACACAGCCGTTGCACGAAGGCCAGGTCACTTTCTTCGTACTGGATGCAAAAGGGCCGCGGCGGGTATTGGCCGACGCTCATTTCGATCCGGTAACTGTCCGCCGGCAACTCATGCTCGCCGAGCAATTGCGCGAGGATCGTCGGCACGCTCGTTTGCACGAAGACCCGGCGCCGGGGCGGCTGGTCCAGACTCAGCAGCAGCGGGACGAGGATCAGCCGGTAGCCGATGCGGTGGCTGGCGCGATGCTCGCAACTGACGCTGTGGATCAGACCGTGGATCCCGTGATCGGCGCCCAGGCGCAGGAACGCCGGTTGGCGCAGCAGACTGCCTGGGGGCAACGCCGGTGCCAGACCGATCATTTCAATTTCGAAGCGAAACGGTTGATTGAGTGCTTCCTTGCCACTGAAACGCAAGACCGGCAGGCACAGCGGGCCGTCGGTCAGGGTCAGGGTGAACGGGCTTTCCTTATCATTGAGCATTCGTACGGGCTCTGTGGGCAATACGGACGGCAGAGGGTACGAAAACGCGAGCACGAATGGTCATGGCTGGTGGGCTTTTCAGAATCGCCCTACAAGTCGTGGTGACGATGTCGATTCAACAATGATTTTTTTGGTCGATTGCCGACTTTAGGCCGTATAAACTTGGCGCCACGCGTCGGCCAATAGATGTCTCGGCGCCACAGATCAAGAGAGTGAGTAATGGGCGCACAGTGGAAGGTTAAACACAAAGAAGCGGCAGCCAACGCCAAGGGCAAGATCTTCGGCAAACTGGTGAAAGAAATCACCATCGCTGCCCGCAACGGTGCCGATACCGCCACCAACGCACACCTGCGTCTGGTGGTCGAGCAGGCCAAGAAAGCCTCGATGCCCAAGGAAACCCTGGACCGCGCCATCAAGAAAGGCGCCGGCCTGCTGGGCGAAACCGTGCAGTACCACCGCGTGACGTACGAAGGTTTCGCACCGCATCAGGTTCCGTTGATCGTCGAGTGCGTCACCGACAACATCAACCGCACCGTCGCGGAAATCCGCGTGGCGTTCCGCAAGGGTCAACTGGGCGCTTCCGGTTCGGTGGCCTGGGACTTCAACCACGTCGGCATGATCGAAGCGTCGCCGGACACCCCGGACGCCGATCCGGAAATGGCCGCGATCGAGGCCGGTGCCCAGGACTTCGAGCCGGGCGAAGAGGGCGCGACCCTGTTCCTGACCGATCCGACCGACCTCGACGCCGTGCAGAAAGCCCTGCCTGAGCAAGGCTTCACGGTGCTGTCGGCCAAACTCGGCTACCAGCCGAAGAACCCGGTCAGCGGCCTGAGCGCCGAGCAGATGGCTGAAGTTGAAGCGTTCCTCGAAGGCCTCGACAACCACGACGACGTGCAGGACATGTTTGTCGGTCTGGCGGGCTGATTTGCTGCAAAGATAAACTGTGGCGAGGGAGCTTGCTCCCGCCCGGCTGCGCGGCAGTCGTTGTTTTTGGGACGGCTTTGCCGTCCAGCGGGAGCAAGCTCCCTCGCCACAGGATTTGCGTCAGTTACAGCGTTTCCAGGACCTCGATCACTTCGCTGAACCCCGGCCGCGCCAGCACGTCCGGCTGACAGCAACGCTGTTCCAGCGCCTCCAGCACCTCGCGTTGTTCATCGCTCAACCCCGAGTCGACGCGCGCCAGCAATTCCCCGAGCAGAACCCCGAACGCCCGCACTTCGATGCGTTGCAGTGCCCGGGTTTCCAGATTGTCGGTGGTGGCATGGAACGACGCCGCGCCGAAATCCCCGAGCAAGCAATCGCCCTGATCGTTCAGCAGAATGTTGTGGCCGTAGAGGTCGCCGTGGGTGATGCCCTGTTGATGCAAGTGCTCGGCCGCCGAAGCGATGCCCTTGGCAATGTTCAGCGCCACTTCGGCACTGAAGCGGCAGTCCTCGGCATACACATCCCGCGAGCAGCTCGCCAGGCTCGGTAATGCCGCCAGGTTACGAAAGCTTGAGTCGATCAGTTGCATCACCAGCCCCTGTTGGCCATCGGGATGCCCGTGAATACGGCCTTCCACGCGGATCAGGTTCGGGTGCAAGCCCGCGGTGATGCAGGCGTTCATCTCGTGCAGCGGCGAACCGTCGCTGGTCATTTCACCTTTATAGAGCTTCACCGCGACCGGCACCTGCGAGCCGTCGGCGCGCTGCCACTGTGCCCGGGAAATCACCCCCGAGGCGCCTTCGCCCAGGCGCTGTTCCAGACGCAGCGCCGACCAGTCGATCAGCGGCGTGGCTTCCAGCGCGGCGGCATCGGCTTCGGTTTCCAGCGGATTGCCGGCATACGCCAGCCAGGTCAGGCTCGGCAGGGTCAGCAGCCACTGCGGCAGTTCACGCATCTGGTTGGCGGCGATGCGGATCAGCTCCAGGCGATGGCACTGGCTGATTGAGGCGGGCAGCGCTTGCAGGCGATTGCCGGCCAGCAGCAGTTTCTGCAGATACGGGCGCTCACCCAGTTCGACGGGCAGGCTTTCGATGCAGTTGTCGGTCAGGATCAACCAGCGCAGCAGCGGCGGCAGTGCTGCGCCTGGCACGTGGCTGATGCGGTTGGCCTTGAAGCCGATCATCGTCAGCGCCGCGCATTTTCCGACGCATTCCGGCACCTCGGTGAAGTGGTTGTCCGAGCAAAACAGAATGCGCATCCTGGTCAGGCGATGCAGATCATCGGGCAGACTGCTCAAGGCGTTGCCGCTGAGGTTGAGCACCTCCAGCGTATCGGCCAGTTCGAAAATCTCCCGGGGGAACTCGGTCAGGCCGCAAGACAGATCCAGCCGGGTAATGCCCGACAACTCGCCGGCGCGCAATTGAGCAAGGGTGTGCATGGGGATGTTCACTATCAAAGGAAAGAAGCGCCGGGCGCTCGGAATGGGCGACATGATAACGGCAAAGCCGGGATTTGCACTGAAGAACACTCTGATCCACTGTGGGAGCGAGCTTGCTCGCGAAGGCGTCCTGTCAGTCAGTGATTTGTCATTGACACTCCGCTTTCGCGAGCAAGCTCGCTCCCACAGTGGTAATCGGTGGTGATCAATGGGGTCAGTGGGTTTCCTGCAACTGCCCCAGGCGACTGCGGGTGCGCGCCAGATCGATGGCATTCCCGCCAAGGGCCTCGCGCAGTGGCAAGCGGCTGAGCAGTGTCAGGTGCTTGTCCTGGTCGTAGAGCACGTCGATCAGGTTGATGAAGCGCTGTTGTGCGGCGATCGAGCACTCACCGAGTTCCGGCAGGTCGTCGATGATCCACTGGTCGAAACGCCGACACAGCTCCAGATAATCCATCACCGCTGTCGGTTGCTCGCACACGTCGCTGAAGGTGAAAGCGACCCGGCTGCCATCGCACAGGCGCGCCTGAACGTGTCGGCTGCCCACCGGCAACGCAATGGCCGGGGCACCTTCGGGCGGCAGGTTCAGCGCCTGGCGCTGGGTTGCGGTGGCTGGCCACACATAGTGGCCCTGCGTGAAAGCCTGATGCGCATGGTTGCTCGCCTGGCTGCGGTAATCGTGCGGGCCGCCGACCTCCATCACTTGCATTCGGGCGTTGATCAATTCGATCACCGGTTTGAAGCGCGCGTGATAGAGCGGGTTGGGCAGCAAGCCTTCCGGCGGATAGTTGGAAGTCACCAGCAGCAGAATCCCGCGCTCGAACAAGGCCTTGAACAGGCGGGTGATGAGCATCGCATCGCCGATGTCATGCACATGAAATTCGTCGAAACACAGTACCTGGCAATCGGCTAACAGCTCGTCGAGGGTGACGCCGAGAGCGTCGTCCTGTTCGCGATGGTTGAACATGCCCTGATGCAACCGGGCAAAGAATTCATGGAAATGCACGCGCTGTTTCTGCGCGGTCGGCAGTGCCTGGAAAAAACCGTCGAGCAGCCAGCTCTTGCCGCGTCCGACCGCGCCATGCAGGTACAGGCTCGGCGGCATTTGCGGCTTGGCGCCGAACAACAGGCTGGCCTGCTGCGCCATGCAATCGATCACCCGCTGTTGGCTGTGGCTGAGGGTGTAACCCTGACTATGGGCCTTGTGCCGGAAATAGTCGCGGATCGACTGGGCATTCGCGTCATGCCCGGCATGCGCTGGCCGGCCCTTGGCGAACCAGCGGCGCAGCGCCGACCAGCGTAGGGTCAGTGGCGATCGTTTGGGCGCTCGAGAGGGCACAGTGCAGTCACTCCGTGTTCATCAGACCGGCGCCCGGGAGCGCGGCGCCGTAGTGTAACCAGAGGCTGCGCCCGGCTTCCATCGCGGCTCGTCGACTGTGGGCGATCACTGAACAGATTTGTGCGGGACGTACAGCTATTTTCAGCGATGTAATTCGCCGTGTTGCCAAACTTTCGAAACATATCCCGGCAGGACCATGGATCCAATCGACTGGCGGATTCGTCGTCCATTGCTACCCTGAAACACAGTAACGTCATCCAGGATGTTCCCTCACAAGGAATGGGACAGTGATTGTACGTGTGGTGATGGGCCTGCTCGGGGTGCTTGGGGCCTCGGTGCATGCGGCGGATCTTCAGGTCGAAGTCCGCGTTGACGTGCAGCGTGGTTGCCAGTTGATCGGCCAGCAGCGCGAGGCAGGTATTGAACAGCTGGGCGTGCTGGATTTCGGCAGTGCTGCGCGTCTCGATGATCCGGCCGGGCCACTGGGTGCGGCGCTGACCAACCAACGGTTGCCACGTCTGGAATGCAACCCTGACACGCCTTATCAACTGCGGGTCGACGGTGGCCTGCATGGCGGCGTTGGCGAGGTTCGCTACATGGCGGGGGCGGCGGGGAGCCAGCCGATTGCATATCGGCTGTATCAGGACGCGGCGCGCCGGGTGCCGCTGGTGGTGAACGTGCCAGTCAGCGGCCGGGTGCCGGACACCGGCACGGTGGAGTTGCCGCTTTACGCGCGGATCGAGCGTCTGGCGCAGGTGCCGCAGGTCAGCCGCTATTCGGATCTGGTGAAAGTCACCGTGACCTGGTGAGTGCAGGATTTCAGGCAATCCGCTGGAGGCGGATTGCGCAGGGAAGGGGCGTTCAATCCTGAACGCAAGGTACGCAGGCATCCTGAAGGAGTAGGACGGACGCTATGACAGGCAAGCACTGGATGGTTATCGCCACGGGTACGTTGCTGTTGCTCGCTGACGACGCACAGGCGGCGATCAGTGGGCAGATCAATGCGCGGCTGATCCTGATCGCCGGGTGCGAAGTCACCAACAGCGCCACCCCGGCGATCCCGGTGAGCAATCTGGGCACCCTCGATTTCGGTCAGCAGGGGCCGACCTGGAACGCGCCGATCAAGGCCAGTCTCGACGGCGACAGCAGCGGCAAGCTGAACGTCGCCTGCAATCCCTCGGTCACCGGTTTCACCGTCACCATCGACGGCGGCAGCCACGGCGACGGCACCACCCGCCGCCTGAGCAACGGGCGCCAGACCCTGCCTTATCAACTCTTTCTGGATGCCTCCGGTAGCCAGCGCTACAGCATTGGTCAACAACACAATTTCGCTGTCACCAGCGGTGCGCAGATACCGATTCCGGTGTTTGGCACGGTGGTGGCGAATACCCGCGCGGTTCCGGCAGGTGTCTACACCGACACGCTGACGGTGACGCTCGACTGGTAACCCCGTAGAGGACGGACACCATGCGCAAGTTTGCATCAAGGATAGGTTTGTCGTTGCTCGGCCTGACGCTGGTTTCCAGTGCCCACGCCGCCACCACGGTCACCGGCCAGATCACCGCCAGCCTGACCCTGATCAGCAGCTGTCAGGTCAACGGTGCCGGCGGCTCCACCGGGCTGAACTTCGGTGCCTTGAACTTCGGCACCGCCAACAGCCTGTTCACCACCGCCAGCGGGCAGGTTCTGGGCGGTGGCGGCGGGGCGCTGTCGATTCTCTGCTCCAGCGGCACGACCCCGGTGGTCAAGGTGCGTGCGGGTGCTCACGATGGGCAGTCGCCGGGCGGCGCTCGCGCGCTGTACGACGGTGTCGCCAACTACGTGCCGTACGACTTCTACACTGATGCCGGGCATTCGCAACTGCTGCCGATCGACGGCACGATCAACCTGGCGACCAGCACTGGCGTGGCGCAGACGGTGAATATCTACGGTCAGGCGGTGGGCAAGGCCGGGCTGCCGGCAGGGACTTACACCGACACCGTCGCTGTTGAACTGACGTTCTGATGCCATGCGCCGCCAGTTCTGCGCTGCGATGCTCCTGCTCTGTGCGGGCAGTGTGCCGCTGCCGCTGGGGGCGGCGACCAGTCAGAGCTTTCAGGTCAGCGCGACCATCACGCCGGGATGCTTGGTGGTGGGCGGGGTGTCGAATTACGGCGGACTGAATTTCGGTTCGAGTTCGGCCCTCGCGACCGGCACGGTGCAAGTGGCATTGACCGGCGGCGTGCAGTTGCAATGCACGCCGGGGGTGGCACTGAACATGACGGTCGATGGCGGCCAGTACAACAGCAGCGGTCGCCACATGCAGATCAACAGCGGCAGTGCGCGGGTGGCGTATGCGCTGTTTCGCGATGCGGCTTACAGCCAGAGCCTGGGCATCGGCCAGAGCGTGGCGGTGGCCTATAGCGATGCGAACAACATCAGCCTGCCGATTTACGGTCAGGTGCAATTGCCGGGCAATCAGCCCGGGGGGACGTACAGCGACGTGTTGCAGGTGCAGCTGTCGTGGTAAAGCGACATTTGAATGGCCGACAAGGAGCAGGTTCATGGGGGCAGTTACGTCTGGGCATTCGTTGTTGCAGGGCGCGTTGCTGGCGCTGGTCATGCTCGGGGCCGGCCATGCGCAGGCCGCCAGCTCGGTGCTGATCTGGCCGATCGATCCGGTGCTGGAGGCCGATCAACAGGCCAGTGCGCTATGGCTGGAGAACCGTGGCACGGAAACCGCCAACCTGCAGATCCGCGTGTTCGGCTGGAGCCAGAGCGGCTTTGCAGAGCAATACCAGAACCAGCGCGACGTGATCGGCAGCCCACCGGTGGCGAAGATCGAACCGGGGCAGAAACAACTGGTGCGTCTGACCCGAACCAAGGATGTGCCGCCGGGGCAGGAACTGGCCTACCGGATCATCATCGACGAAATCCCTTCCGCCCAGCCGCCGGCTGCCGAGGGCGGCAAAACCGCGGCCGCGATCCGCTTTCAGATGCGCTATTCGGTGCCGTTGTTTGCCTACGGCGCGGGGCTGTGGAGCAAGGAAGACAGCACCCGCCCGCGTGACCCCAAAGGTATCGGTGTGCCGCAGCTGAGCTGGCGCACGGTGGCGGTGGACGGTCGACCGTATATCGAAGTGCGCAATCAGGGCGCGGTGCATGCGCGGCTGACCGACGTGGCGATCAAACAGGGTGGACAGAGCAAGCCATTAGCCGAGGGGTTGCTGGGTTATGTGCTGCCGGGCGCGGTGATGCGCTGGCCGGCACCTGGGGCGTTGGCGAGTGAGTCGGCGTTGCAAGTGCGAGTCAATGGCGGGGCGCAGGTGCAGAGCATTGCGCCGGGACGCTGAAAAGGGAGCCATGCCGAGTGGACTTTTGTGGCGAGGGAGCTTGCTCCCGCTGGGTTGCGAAGCCGCCCCAAGCCATGTCAGGCAGTCCGCTTAAACAGTTCTGACGACGGCTGTGCCGCCGAGTGGGAGCAAGCTCCCTCGCCACAATGAATGCATCGTGTCGTCAAAATTCCAGAGAAAGATAACTGGCTTTGGCAAGAGTGGCATCAGGAGGATCGAGTCCATTGACGGACGTAAAGCGTGTATGAGCCCGGGATGGGCTCGTCGTATTCAGCGTCCGTTGTGGCTCATGACCGGCGCGTGTTGCCTGATGTTCGTGCAACCATCCGAGGCCGGCGAACTGCCGCCACCGCCCAGCGGCATGGAGGCCGTGAGTGATGCACAGTTGTTTCTGGAGTTGGTGGTCAATCAGATGAACACCGGGCGGGTGGTGGCGGTGCAGCAACGTGACGGGCATCTGTTTTTGCCGGCCAGCGTATTGGCTGAAACCGGGATGAAATTGCCGGGCAATCCTGGTGCTGAAGTTGATCTCGACGGCCTGCCTGGACTGCACAGCGAATACGACAGTGTCGGCCAGCGCCTGCTGCTGGTGGTGCCACCGCAGTGGCTGCCGGATCAGTTCATCGGTAATCGCGAGAACTATCCGCGCACCCCGGCGCTGAGCAGTTTCGGCGCGTTGTTCAACTATGACCTGTACCTCAACGACACCGACGATGCCGGCACTTATCTGGCGGCGTGGAACGAGGTGCGGCTGTTCGATAGCTGGGGCACGTTGTCCAACACCGGGCAGTACCGGCGCACCTTGTCCGGCGATTCGGTCAGCACACTGGACAACGGCTACCTGCGCTACGACACCACCTGGCGTTACTCCGACGACGAGCGAATGCTCACCTACGAGGGCGGGGACGTGATCAGCGGCGCCTTGCCGTGGAGCAACTCGGTGCGTCTGGGCGGTGTGCAGTTCTCGCGGGACTTTGCCGTGCGTCCGGATCTGGTCACCTATCCGTTGCCGCAGTTCGCCGGTGAGGCCGCGGTGCCGTCGTCGGTGGATCTGTTCATCAACGGCTACAAGTCGAGCAGCACCGACCTGCAACCGGGTCCGTATACCCTGACCAACATTCCCTTCATCAACGGCGCCGGTGAGGCCGTCGTGGTGACCACCGATGCGCTGGGGAGGCAGGTGTCGACCACGGTGCCGTTCTATGTCACCAGCAGTCTGCTGCAAAAAGGCCTGAGTGATTTCTCGGTGGCGGCCGGTACGTTGCGCCGCGATTACGGTTTGAAGGACTTCAGCTATGGCCCTGGCGTGACCTCCGGCAGCCTGCGCTACGGTGTCAGCGACAGCTTCACCCTGGAAAGCCACGCCGAAGCGGCTGACTCGCTGACCCTCGGCGGGATCGGCGGCAATTGGCGTCTGGGCAATTTCGGCGTACTCAACAGCGCCATCAGTCAGAGCCGATTCGACGGCGACGGCGGCGAGCAGTTGAGTCTCGGTTATCAGTACAGCAGCCAGCGCTACAGTTTTTCCTGGCAGCGCCTGCAACGCCGCGATCAGTACGCCGACCTCAGCGTGATCGACAGCCCGTATATCAGCCTCAGCCGGCGCAGCGAGCAGGCGACCCTGAGCGTCAACCTTGAGCGCTGGGGCAGCCTCGGTGCCGGTTATTTCGATGTGCGCGCGGCGGACGATTCGCGCACGCGTCTGCTCAACCTGAGCTGGAGCAAACCGCTATGGCGCAACAGCAGCTTCTATCTGTCGGCCAACCGCGAGATCGGCGACAGCCACTGGGCGGTGCAAGCGCAACTGGTGATCCCGTTCGATCTGCGCGGCAGCCTGGCGATCAGCAGCGAGCGCAGCAAGACCGGGCAGAGTCAGCAGCGGGTCAATTACAGTCGTTCGGTGCCGACCGAGGGCGGGGTCGGTTTCAATCTGGGGTATGCCAAGGGTGATGGCCCCGATTATCGTCAGGCTGATGTGACCTGGCGTCTGCAATCGGTGCAGTTGCAGGCCGGGGTTTACGGCACCTCAGACGCCGAGACCCGTTGGGCCGATGCCAGTGGCTCGCTGGTGTGGATGGACCGCCAGGTGTTCGCCGCCAATCGCATCGACGACGCGTTTGTGGTGGTCAGCACCGATGGTTTCGCCGACATTCCGGTGCGCTACGAAAACCAGCAGGTCGGTCAAACCGATAAAAACGGCCACTTGCTGGTGCCGTGGAGCAGCGCGTACTACCGCGGCAAATACGAAATCGATCCGCTGAATCTGCCGGCCAACGTACGCAGCCCCAACGTCGAACAACGCATCGCCGTGCGCCGTGGCAGCGGCTATTTGCTGGAATTTCCACTGACCCGGGTAATCGCCGCGAGCATCGTGCTGGTGGATGCGCAGCAACGCGAGCTGCCATTGGGTGCGGGTGTGCTTCATGAGCAGAGTGGCGCGCGCACGGTGGTCGGCTGGGACGGCTTGGTCTATCTGGAAAACCTCCAGGCGCAAAACTCGTTGCAGGTGACGCTGGCCGACGGCAAGACCTGCAAGGCGCAATTCGCCGTGGACATGCAGCAAAGCCAGGTGCCGCTGATCGGCCCGTTGGTGTGCCAATGAGCGCGGCGCGGATCTGCCTGTGTCTGGCGTTGCTGCTGCCGGGGATGGCGCAGGCCTTGTGTTCGGTGGTCAGCACCACGCCGGCGGCGTTCGGTTCGATCAGTTCGATTGCCGTGCGCACCACGACGCAGCCCAGTTCCACACTCAATGCAGGCTTGAGTTGTACCGGTTCGCTGTTGTCATTGCTGACCAGCAACGACCATTTCTACGCCACCATTACCTCGACCCAGAGCGGCTTGCTCGGGCCGACCGGTGACGTCATCGGCTACACGATCTACGCCAACAACAGCACCAGCTACCCGGTCACCCGTGGCACCGCCTTCGACTTCGCCCGCAACGGCATCATCGATGCCTTGGGATTGCTCAACGGCACCACCCCGAAAACCGTGCCGCTGTATCTGGGCACGACCATTGGCAGTAACGTCGCCGCCGGGGTTTATACGGAAACCCTGAGCATTTTCTGGAACTGGAATTACTGCTCCGGGATCGGTATCGGCAGTGTTTGTCTGGGGCGCGACATCAATAGCGGTACCGCGACGTTGACCGTGAACCTGACCGTGTCCAACGACTGCACGATTACTGCGCCGAACATTGCCTTTGGTAGTGCGCCGGTAATCAGTGCCTTTACCCCGGTGACCGGGCAGACCATCAATCTGGCCTGCACCAAGGGCAGTGCTTACACCGTCGGTTTGAGCGACGGACAGAACCCGGTCAGTGTCGGCGGTCGGCGGCGGATGATTTCCGGAAGTAATTATCTGGCCTACGACATCTTCAAAAGCGCTGGCACCACCCGTTGGGGCAGTGTCGGCAGCGCGCGCCGGTCGAGCACTGACGCCGAGGTCAATCCAGGAAATGGTCTGGGCACCGGAAGTCAGATCTTCAACTACAACGCGAAGATCTACACCGATCAGACCACACCGCCGGCGGGGACTTACCTGGACAATGTGGTGCTCGACGTAGGGTTCTGACTCATACGATGACCCCTGTGGGAGCGGGCTTGCTCGCGAATACGGTGTGTCATTCAGCAATGATGGTGGCTGATCTACCGCTTTCGCGAGCAAGCCCGCTCCCACAGGGGGATTGGCGCAGTTTTCACAATGGCAGTGACTGCCTCAATTGCTGCACCGCCGGCGAATCCGTCGGGCTGACCATCGCATAGTTGTACCCGCCACCGGACCAGTAATCGGCCTGCAGATCGCCGTCGCTGCGACTGCCGCGTGGCAGGAAGGTGTTCTTCGGCCCCGGTGGTCGCACATAGAAACTGACCTTGTGGCCGCTGCGATCCTCATACACCACCATCGCCGCCGGGCCTTCATCGGTGCTGAGCAGACGACCGCTGACCGGCTCGAAGCCGGCGGATTTCAGATCCGGCAAGCGACTGGCCCGGGTGAAATAGCGGTCGAGCCAATGCTGCATGTCGCCGTCACTGGCAACCTTGTAGTCCGCCGGCAGAATTCCTTGCTGGGCAATCAATCGATAGGCTTGCAAGGCATCGGTCATGGGTAGCGTGGAAGAGCGCACGAGGGTCATTTCCCGCGCCTGCCAGCCACTGAAACCGCCGATGCCGACCGCGATCAGCAACACCGCCGCGCTGGCCAGATGACGTCGCGACTGACGCTTGAGGCGCTGGCGAATCAGCGCCGGATCGAGTTCCGGATTGGCCGGTTGCTGCAAGGCACCGCCCAGTGCTGCACGCAACAACTGGGCGTCGTGCTGCCAGGCGCGCACCTGCGCGGCGGCTTCCGGGTGCGTGGCCAGCCAGGTGTCGACCAGACGGCGGTCGGCTTCGTTGAGTTGGTGATCGACGTACGCGTGCAGGTCGCGCTCGCTGGGGGGCATGCTGATCATTTGAGTATCCGCAAAGAAGGGCTGCTGATTTCGCCATCGCTGAGTTGGCGCAAGGCCTGGCGGGCGCGGGACAGGCGCGACATCACGGTGCCTGTGGGGATGTCGAGGATTTCGGCGACTTCCTTGTAGCTCAGGCCTTCGACCGAGACCATCAGCAACAGCGCGCGTTGTTCGGTGGGCAGGCGATCGAAGGCTTGCAGGGTCGATTGGGCGATCACGGTGCGCTCGACCGAGGGTTCGGCGTCGTCGCGACCGGTGAAGAATTCGAGCATCCGCGCATAACGACGCGAGCGCCGATGGGCGTCGAGAAATTGCCGATAGAGAATCGCGAACAGCCACGCGCGCACATCACCCTCGGCGCGTTTCGCACCCCAGCCGGACAGGGCCCGCTCGAGGCTGGCCTGCACCAGATCGTCGGCGCTGCTGCTGTTGCGGGTCAGTGACACGGCAAAGCGGCGCAATCTGGGAATGATTTCTCTCAACTGTTCGTCGAATTCGCTCATGAATTTCTGCTAGTCACTACGCTGTGGACTAGGGAGACGTCTGCCGTTCGAGGTTATTCCACGTTCGGAAAAATAAATACCGGGCCATGGAATAAATCCCGCTGGGGCGCGTCTTGCTGATTCTTCCTACTTGTGGCCGATGGCCCTGGAGTTATTCATGGTTGATCGCACTTCACCGCCGGGCAGGCCGTCGCGCCCGCCCTTGAGTGCCGCGAGCACAGTGTTGCGCCTGACGGCGATTGCCGTGGTGGTTGCCGCAGTGGCCGGAGCGTTTGCCTACGTGCACGGTAACCTTGACCCACAACGTCTGACGCCCAAGGCGCTGGTCGATGTGCTGGAGAAAAACAACGGCGTGCATCCCGGGTTCCGGCGCAACCACGCCAAGGGCGTGTGCGTGATCGGGCATTTCGAGAGCAGTGGCGAGGCGCGGGCGTTTTCTTCGGCGCAGGTGTTCAACGAGGCGCAAACCCCGGTGGTCGGGCGTTTCGCATTGCCGGCGGGGAATCCCTACGCCCCGGACAGCAGCGTGCCGATCCGCAGCCTGGCGCTGCGTTTCACCCAGGCCAACGGTCAGCAATGGCGCACCGGGATGAACAGCATGCCGGTGTTCCCGGTTGGCACCCCCGAGGCGTTCTATCAGTTGCAGCAGGCGCAGTCGCCGGATCCGGCCACGGGTAAACCGGATCCGTCGAAAGTGCCGGCATTCTTTGCCGCGCACCCGGAAGCCGTGCCGTTTCTGACGTGGGTGAAGACCGCCAAACCGTCGGCCAGCTATGCCACTGAAACCTACAACAGCGTGAATGCGTTCTATCTGGTCAACGCCAGTGGGCATAAGCAGGCGGTGCGCTGGAGTGTCACGCCACTGGCGCGTGATGCCGCTGGCGCAGCGGCGCCGGAGGGTGCGGATTTTCTCGAGAAGGATCTGGTGCAGCGTCTGGCCGAAGGGCCGTTGCGCTGGCAGCTGAATATCACCCTGGCCAACCCCGGTGATCCGGTGAACGATGCCAGCAAAACCTGGCCCGAAGGCCGCAAGGTGATCAACGCCGGCACGCTGGTGCTGGAGAAGACTCAGCCGCAGCTCAGCGGCGAATGCCGCGACATCAACTACGATCCGCTGGTGCTGCCGGCTGGTATCGAAGGCTCCGACGACCCGCTGCTCGCCGCGCGTTCCGCCGGTTACGCCGATTCCTATCTGCGGCGAACCAGCGAAGTCAGCCAATTGCCCGCCGCCCGTCAGGAGGCTCGCCCATGAGCACGCAACCGACTCATTTCGCGCTGTTGGCGCGGCTGCTGCACTGGCTGATGGCGCTGATGATCATCGCCATGTTGTTCATTGGCGCCGGCATGGTCACTTCGGTTTCACAGCGGCATGAATGGCTGATTCATCTGCATAAACCGCTGGGGATCGCGATTCTGCTGCTGGTGGTTGTGCGCCTGTTGGTACGGTTTTCTACCCGACAGCCGCCGCTGCCGGCGGATCTGCCGGGTTGGCAGGTGATGGCGGCCAAGGCTTCGCATGTGTTGTTGTACGCGTTGATGCTGGTGCTGCCGGTGCTCGGTTGGGCGATGATCAGTGCGTCGGGGGAGCCGGTGATGCTGAGCAATACCCTGCAATTGCCGTCGATCCTGCCGGCCGATGCGCAAGTGTTTGCCCTGCTGCGCAAGGCGCATGGCTATCTGGCGTACCTGTTGTTCCTGACGGTGCTGTTGCACCTGGCGGCGGCGCTGTTCCACGGTTGGGTGCGCCGCGACGAGGTGCTCGACAGCATGTTGCGCGGTCGCGATCGCGATTAACCCGCTTGTGTGGCGCACCGCTGCGGTGCGCCACTTCTCAGGGTCAGCCACCAATAACCCAGCGCCAATGCGTTGATAACGGCGCCAAGCAGACACACGCCGGTCCAGCCGGCCCAGGCGTACATCGCCGTCGAGGTAATCGAACCCAATGCACTGCCGATCGAATAGAACAGCATGTAGCCGGCGGTGAGGCGGCTTTGCGCTTCAGGGCGCACGCTGTAGATCATGCTCTGGCTGGTGACGTGCACGGCCTGCAAGCCCAGATCGAGGGTGATCACGCCGAGCAACAGCGCCCACAGCGAGGACTGGGTGAGGGCGATCGGCAGCCACGAGGCGAGCATCAGCAGCAGCGACAGGCCACTGACCCATTGGCCCAGGCCGCGATCAGCCAGATGCCCGGCGCGCGCGGCGGCAAGTGCACCGGCGGCACCTGCCAACCCGAACAGGCCGATTTCACTGTGCGACAGCGACAGTGGCGGGGCAGCCAGCGGCAGCACCATCGGCGTCCACAACACCATGGCGCTGGCGAAGGTCAGCAGCGCGAGAATCGCCCGTTGCCGCAGCACCGGCTCTTGCCCGAACAGGCTGAACACCGAAGCGATCAGCGCGCCGTAACGGCTCGCGGGCTGCGCGGCTTCATTCTTGGGCAAGACGCGCAACAGCAGCAGCGCCATGAGCAGCGTCAGACCCGCAGACAGCAGATAGATCGCGCGCCAACCCGCCAGATCAGCCATGGCCCCGGCAATGGTGCGCGCGAGCAGAATGCCGACGACGATGCCGCTGGTGACGACGCCGACCACCCGGCCGCGTTGCGCCGGGATCGCCAGGGTCGCGGCGTAGGCCACCAGCATTTGCGTCACCACCGCGAGCAAACCGGTCAGGGTCATGCCGAGCAGCAACCATACGCTGCTGGGCGCCAGCGCGATCATCAACAGCGCGGCGGCCGAGAGCAGGGTCTGGGTGACGATCAGCCGCCGACGGTTGAGCAGGTCGCCAAGTGGCACCAGCAACACCAGACCGATGCCATAGCCGATCTGCGTCAGGGTAATGACGATGCCGATGGTGGCCGGTGACATGGCGAAGGCTTCGGCCATGGCGTCCAGCAGCGGCTGCGCGTAATACACGTTGCCCACCGCCAGTCCGCAGGCGACGGCAAACAGCAGCACCACGCTGCTTTTGAGAGGTTGAGGTTGCATGCCCTGATTCCTTTTTGGGTTTCAAATTAAAACCATAATCAAGGTAGGCACTCTGGTTTTAATTTGCAACCTTGTTGGTCATGGCGTGTGATTGCGCAAAAAAAAGATCGCAGGCATAGCTGCGATCTTTGGGTAGAGCGGGGGAAGGATCAGCGCAGAGTGTCGATCATGTCTGCGATCGTGGTCAGCACGTCCTTGCCCAACTGTTTCGAGCGCTTGCCCGACCAGCCCGTTTCTTTGTTCGGATGGTCATCGTGATCCTTGAACGGCATTTCAAGGGTCAGCGACAGGCAGTCGTATTTCTGGCCGACCGCGTTGCAGGCCAGGGTCATGTTGGCCTGACCCGGTTCGTCGCGGGTGTAGCCATATTTGGTCTGGAAGTCTTTCGTGGTGTGCTTGAGGTGCGTGCGGAAATGCTCTTCGAGCTTCTCGATGCGCGGTGTGTAACCCGGGTTGCCTTCACAACCGGCGGTGAACACGTGGGGGATTTCCTCGTCACCGTGTACGTCGAGGAATAGATCGACGCCGTACTTTTCCATCTGCTGTTGTACGAAAAGTACCTCTGGGCTGATGTCCTGACTGGCGCTCTGCCAAGCGCGGTTCAGGTCCTGGCCCATGGCGTTGGTACGCAAATGCCCGTGGAAGGCGCCGTCCGGGTTCATGTTCGGTACCAGATACAGATCGGCGCTGGCGAGCAGCTTGTTCAGCATCGGATCGTCGTGGCGTTCCAGGCGCTCGATCACGCCTTCCATGAACCATTCGGCCATGTGTTCGCCCGGGTGCTGTTGCGCGATGATCCAGATTTTGCGCTGGCCTTCGGCGCCGCTGCCCTTGCGCAGCAGTTGAATATCACGACCCTCGACGCTTTTCCCGGTGGCCAGCAGTTCGGTGCCGGCCTTGGTCAGCGCTTGCTCGATCAGCCAGTCGTGACGACCTCGGCTGTAGGGTTCGAAGTAGGCGAACCAGGCGTGAGTCTGCTCGGCTTCGAGGCAAAAGCGCAGGCTGTCGCCTTCGAAACTGGTGGGAATGCGGAACCAGTTGACGTGATCGTAGGAGGCGACGGCCTGATAGCCAGTCCAGGCCTTGTTGTAAGAGGATTGACTGGCGTTGACCAGGCGAAACCAGTGTTCCTGATGAACATGCAGGCCGCTGGCCTTGAAGTGGAACCACTGAAAATGCGCGCTGCGGGTATCCGGGCGAATGGCCAGAACCGGGTTGAGCGGATTGGAGATGTCGATGACTTGAATGTTGCCGCTGTCGAAGTTGGCGCTGATGTCGAACGAAGATTTGGCCACGGTCATAATCGGTTCCTGAATATGATTTTTATGGCGGCTACTTTACACGCAAGACTGGGGTGAAACCGAGGGAAATTGCGGGTTGCGGTGGGGGGCGTCTTCCGTGACGCGCAAGCAGCTTAGAGACTGTGCGATTGATTCTCAAGTGCTAATTGTCATTAGTTTGCCCCAATCTGGCCGGGCTTTGCTTGCCAAGCGATATTCTTTTGATATTATCCGCGCCATCGAATTTGCAGCACCCAAAGACTTCATTAGCCTGAAGCCATAAGCCCGAAAAACGGGCAAAAAAAGACCCGGCAAAAAGCCGGGTCAAAAACCGTGATTAGCCTGATGAGGAGATAGTCCAGAAGACCGACCTAAGGTCCCTGGTCCATCGACTGATCTCGCGACCAGTTGCTTGCAATAATAATCATTATCATTTGCAAGTCAAATGTTTTTATCTGCGCGATTGGAAAACTCTTTCCCGTCCGTCCGCTTCCCGTGTCCGTTAGAGCTGTTCGCCATCAATTGAATGGTCGACCATCGCTCGCGCCATATCCACCATATGCACCACCGAAAATGCCAGGTCGCGGCTCGCGCCCTGCAGGTTTTCGGCTGCCTTGAAGGCGGTGGCGGCTGCGCAGCGCAACAGATCCGACGCGTGCACGAGGGCCTCTTCGCCGCTGAGATGGCGTTTCACATCAAAAAAACGTTCATCTATCTCGGGTTCTGACACAGCTGGTTTCAAGTAATAGTCCAGTGCTCGCTGCGCTGCTGCATTGCCTTGAGGGGAGGTGAACGTGGTGTCCATTTGCAGATCGGGCAAGTCTTTGCTGCTGATATTCATGGTGAAGGGTCACTCCTTGTTCGATTGAAAGTGAGTGCTTCCAGCATAGTACGATGCGTAGTTGTGACCAGAATTTAAATACTACAATATGTGTTTTGCCGGCCGAAGGCGGGGCAAGTAAGGTGCCGCACATGGATAAATGGATTGAGTTGGTCAAGGCCAAAATGAGTGAACTCAAAATCACTCAAACAGAGCTCGGAGAGCGCGTCGGCATGTCCCAGGGCGGGATCGGCCATTGGCTGAACAAACGTCGCGAACCGGGCATTACGGAAATGAATCGCGTATTGCAGGCACTCGGGATGGACTTCCTGGAAGTGGTGCTGGTGATTCGCGAACCGCAGGAGACCGACGATGACGAGATGCCGCTGGCGCAGAAGTACAACCCGTATTTCCGCTATCCGGTCAGCGATTGGCACACGCCGTGCGAATCGCGTGAGAGTGCAACCGCCGCTTACGCCCCGTCACATGACAAGCAGCGCTTCGAACTGACGGATTATCACGCCCGTGGCGCAGCGTTCTGGCTGACCGTGACGGGAAACTCGATGACCGCACCTTCAGGTCAGAGCATCGCCGAAGGCATGCTGATCTTGGTGGACCCGGAGGTGGAGGCGCTGCCCGGCAAACTGGTGATCGCCCAGTGGCAGGGCTGCGATGAAGCGATCTTTCGCAAGCTCGACGAAGAGGGCGGCCAGCGTTATCTGGTACCGCTCAATCCGACCTGGCCCAAAGCCCTGTTCACCGATGAGTGTCGAATCATCGGCGTGGTGGTTCAGGCCACGGCGCGTTTCTAGTCAGATCGATCCTCGCTCGGCGTAGGATCGATCTCCCATTTACTCGGCTTCCAGTTCCACCAAAGCGCTGCCTTCGCCGACCATTTCGCCTTCCTGGCAATACAGCGCTTTGATCACTCCCGCATGGGGCGCGCGAATGCTGTGCTCCATCTTCATCGCCTCCAGCACCACCAGTTGCGCACCGGCCTCGATCGATTGCCCGGCCTCCACCAACACCCGCACGATGCTACCGTTCATGGGCGCAGTCAGACCGCCCTGATGGCTGTGGCTGGCGTCGACGGCGCTGATCGGGTCATACGCCTGAATGCGCCGCAACTCGCCGTCCCATTGCAGGTACAGCGAATCGCCCTGGCGAATTGCCCGCAGGACACGGCGTACGCCATCGTGCTCGACCACCAGTGCTTCACCGGACAGTGTGGCGTTGCCTGAGCTATTCAGCGTCAGCGCCCGATCCTGGCCCTCGCAGCTCAAATGCAAGGTGACTTCTGCCGGCAGACCGGCGCGCAAACCACTGTTCAAGGCCCACGGCGACTCCGGATCATCCGCCCGAACAGTACCCGGCAAACTCTGCGCGAAAGCCTGCGCTGCCGTATTCCAGAACCCATCACTCAGTTCAACCGGAGCCGGCAGCAGCGTTTCCTGATAACGCGGAATAAACCCGGTATCCAGCTCCGCGGCGGCAAACGCGGGATGCGCGATGATCCGCCGCAAAAAGTTGATGTTGGTCTTCAAGCCGCCAATCGCGAACTCATCAAGCATGCTCAACAGCCGTAGGCGCGCCTGTTCGCGATCTTCGCCCCAGGCGATCAGCTTGCCGAGCATCGGGTCATAGAACGGCGAAATTTCATCGCCTTCTGCAACCCCGCTGTCCACCCGACGCCCCGGTCCGGCGGCCGATTCGCGGTAAAGCTCCAGACGCCCGGTGGCGGGCAGGAAATCATTCGACGGATCTTCGGCATACAGCCGCACTTCAATCGCATGGCCATTGAGCGGCACCTGATCCTGGGTGATCGGCAGCGCTTCACCGCGCGCCACACGAATCTGCCACGCCACCAGATCGAGGCCAGTGATCGCTTCGGTGACCGGGTGCTCGACCTGCAAGCGCGTGTTCATCTCCATGAAGAAGAATTCGCCGCGCGCATCGAGCAGAAATTCCACGGTGCCGGCACCGACGTAACCGATCGCCTGCGCCGAACGCACGGCCGCTTCGCCCATGGCCCGGCGCAGTTCCGGGGTCAGGCCCGGTGCCGGGGCTTCTTCGACGACCTTCTGGTGCCGGCGCTGGATCGAGCAATCACGCTCGTTGAGGTACAGGCAGTTGCCATGCTGATCGGCGAACACCTGAATTTCCACATGGCGTGGTTTGAGCAGGTATTTCTCCACCAGCATCCGCGAATCGCCGAACGACGACTGCGCCTCACGCTGCGCCGAGGCCAGCGCTTCGGCCAGTTGGCTGACGTCCTCAACCACTTTCATACCTTTGCCGCCGCCACCGGCCGTGGCCTTGAGCAGCACCGGATAGCCAATGCGTGCGCAGGCATCGCGGAAGGTTTCGAGATCCTGCGCCTCGCCGTGATAGCCCGGCACCAGCGGCACACCGGCGGTTTCCATCAGCGCCTTGGCTGCGGATTTGCTGCCCATCGCGTCGATGGCCGAAGCGGGCGGGCCGAGGAAAATCAGCCCGGCCTGTTCAATGGCACGGGCGAAGCCGGCATTCTCCGACAGGAAACCGTACCCCGGGTGAATCGCCTGCGCGCCGCTGGCCTTGGCCGCCGCGATCAGCTTGTCGATTTGCAGATAACTGTCGGCGGCTTTGCTGCCCCCGAGATCAACGCGGATATCCGCTTCGCGGCTGTGCCGCGCTTCGCGGTCGGTGGCGCTGTGCACGGCGACGGTGGTCAGGCCAAGCGCCTTGGCGGTACGCATGACCCGGCAAGCGATCTCGCCGCGGTTGGCCACCAGCAGGGTGGTGAGAACAGGTGCGCTCATCAACGCGGCTCCTTGGGGGTGGTTGCGGCTTGCCAGCTAGGTGCACGTTTTTGCAGAAAGGCGCGCAAGCCTTCCTGGCCTTCAGGGCTGACGCGGATGCGCGCGATGGCGTTTTCGGTGTAGCGGCGCAGCGCCGGGGTCAGCGCGCCGTTACCGACTTCGCGCAACAGATCCTTGCTGGCGCGCATCGCGGCCGGACTGTTGAGCAGCAGGTTGTCGATCCATTGTTCGACGGCTTGATCAAGCTCGGCAGCCGGATAGCTCTCGGACAACAAACCGATTTCTCGCGCACGCTGCCCGCCGAAGCGCTCGGCAGTCAGCGCATAACGACGCGCGGCACGTTCGCCGATGGCCTGCACCACGAACGGACTGATCACCGCCGGTGCCAGGCCGATGCGCACTTCCGACAGACAGAATTGCGCGTCATCGGCGCCGATTGCCATGTCGCAGCAACTGATCAGCCCCAGCGCGCCGCCGAACGCCGCGCCCTGCACCACGGCCACGGTCGGGATTTTCAGCTTGGCGAGGTTGTACATCAGCTCCGCCAGTTCGCGGGCATCGTCCAGGTTGGTGTGGTAATCGAGTTCGGCCGATTGCTGCATCCACGCCAGATCGGCGCCGGCGCTGAAATGCTTGCCACGCCCGCGCACCAACAGGAAACGCAGGCTGGCGTCGCTGGCAACCTTGTCCAGCGCCAGAATCAGTTCGCGGATCATTTCGGCGTTGAACGCGTTGTTTTTCTCCGCGCGGTTGAGCCACAGGGTGGCGAAACCCCGTGAGTCGTTGTGCAGTTCGAGGGTGTTAAAGTCGCTCATATTCTTCCGTCTCCACGGTTTCTGTGGGAGCGGGCTTGCTCGCGAAGACGGTCTGTCAGTTGCGGATACGTCGACTGATACACCGCTTTCGCGAGCAAGCCCGCTCCCACAAAAAAGCATCACATCCGGAACACGCCGAAGCGGCTCGGTTCGATAGGTGCGTTCAACGACGCGGACAAAGCCAGGCCCAGCAAGTCGCGGGTCTGCGCCGGGTCGATGACGCCGTCGTCCCACAGGCGTGCGCTGGAGTAGTAGGGGTGACCCTGCTCTTCGTACTGGTCGAGGATCGGTTGCTTGATCTCGGCTTCCTGCGCGGCGCTGAAGGCTTGGCCGCTGCGTTCGGCCTGCTCGCGCTTGACCTGCGCCAGCACGCCCGCCGCCTGCTCGGCACCCATCACGCCGATGCGCGCATTCGGCCACATCCACAGGAAGCGCGGATCGTAAGCGCGGCCGCACATGCCGTAGTTACCGGCGCCGAAGCTGCCGCCGATGATCACGGTGAATTTCGGCACTTTGGCGCAGGCCACGGCGGTCACCAGTTTCGCGCCGTGCTTGGCGATGCCGCCGGCCTCATATTTCTGGCCGACCATGAACCCGGTGATGTTCTGCAGGAACAGCAGCGGAATGCCGCGCTGGCAGGCCAGTTCGATGAAGTGCGCGCCTTTTTGCGCGGCTTCGGCGAAGAGGATGCCGTTGTTGGCGAGGATCGCGATCGGGTAGCCATGCAGGTGCGCAAAACCGCAGACCAGGGTGGTGCCGAACAGCGCCTTGAACTCATCGAACACCGAACCGTCGACCAGCCGCGCAATCACTTCGCGCACGTCGAATGGCTGTTTGGCGTCGGCCGAAACCACGCCATATAACTCGTCGCTGGCGTACAGCGGCGCAATCGGCGTGCGCTGCTGCACTTCGCCGAGCTTGCGCCAGTTGAGGTTGGCGACGCTGCGGCGGGCGAGGGCGAGGGCGTGTTCGTCGCTCTCGGCGTAATGGTCGGCCACGCCGGAAATCTTGCAGTGCACATCGGCACCGCCGAGGTCTTCAGCGCTGACGACTTCACCGGTCGCGGCTTTCACCAGCGGTGGGCCGGCGAGGAAGATTGTTGCCTGATTGCGCACCATGATCGCTTCGTCAGCCATCGCCGGTACATACGCGCCGCCCGCGGTGCAGGAGCCCATGACCACGGCGATCTGCGGAATGCCCATGGCGCTCATGTTGGCCTGGTTGAAGAAGATCCGGCCAAAGTGCTCGCGATCCGGGAACACCTCGTCCTGACGCGGCAGGTTGGCGCCGCCCGAGTCCACCAGATAGATGCACGGCAGGCGGTTCTGCTGGGCGATGGTCTGCGCGCGCAGGTGTTTTTTCACGGTCAGCGGGTAGTACGAGCCACCTTTCACCGTCGCGTCGTTGGCGACGATCATGCACTCGACGCCTTCGACCCGGCCGATCCCGGCAATCACCCCGGCGGCTGGCACGTCTTCGCCATACACGGCGTGGGCGGCGAGCTGGCTGATCTCGAGAAACGGCGAGCCCGGATCGAGCAGACGGTTGATGCGTTCGCGCGGGAGCAACTTGCCTCGCGAGGTGTGACGTTCCTGGGCTTTCGCGCCGCCGCCCTGCGCCACTTGGGCGAGCAGGGTGTGCAGCGCGTCGACCTGTTCAAGCATCGCTGCACTGTTGGCGGCGAACTCCGCTGAGCGGGGATTGAGCTGGGTATGCAGGATAGCCATGTGCAGCTCCGTTTTAGCGGGTTTCGTTGAACAGTTCGCGGCCGATCAGCATGCGCCGGATCTCACTGGTGCCGGCGCCGATTTCGTACAGCTTGGCGTCACGCAGCAGACGTCCGGCCGGGAATTCGTTGATGTAGCCGTTGCCGCCAAGAATCTGGATCGCGTCGAGGGCCATTTGCGTGGCGCGCTCGGCGGTGTAGAGGATCACCCCGGCGGCGTCCTTGCGCGTGGTTTCGCCACGCTCGCAGGCCTGAGCGACTGCATACAGGTAGGCGCGGCTGGCGTTGAGCTGGGTGTACATGTCGGCGACTTTGCCCTGGATCAGCTGGAATTCGCCGATGCTCTGGCCGAACTGCTTGCGATCGTGGATGTACGGCACGATCAGGTCCATGCACGACTGCATGATCCCGGTCGGGCCGCCGGACAGCACCACGCGTTCATAATCGAGGCCACTCATCAGCACTTTCACGCCACCGTTGAGCACACCGAGGATGTTTTCTTCCGGCACTTCGACGTCATCGAAGAACAGCTCGCAGGTGTTGGAACCGCGCATGCCGAGCTTGTCGAACTTGTTGCTGCGGCTGAAGCCTTTCCAGTCGCGTTCGACGATGAACGCGGTGATGCCGTGCGGGCCTTTTTCCAGGTCGGTCTTGGCGTAGATCACGTAGGTGTTGGCGTCAGGGCCGTTGGTGATCCAGGTCTTGCTGCCGTTGAGTACGAAGCGGTCGCCGCGTTTGTCGGCGCGCAGTTTCATCGAGACCACATCGGAACCGGCGTTCGGCTCGCTCATGGCGAGTGCACCAACGTGTTCGCCGCTGATCAGTTTCGGCAGGTATTTGGATTTCTGTTCGTGGTTGCCGTTGCGGTTGATCTGGTTGACGCAGAGATTGGAGTGCGCGCCGTAGGACAGCGCCACGGAAGCCGAGCCGCGGCTGATTTCTTCCATCGCCACCACGTGCGCCAGGTAACCCAGACCCGCACCGCCGTACTCTTCCGGCACGGTGATGCCGAGCAGGCCCATGTCACCGAATTTGCGCCACATGTCAGCCGGGAACAGGTTGTCGCGGTCGATCTGCGCGGCGCGTGGGGCGATCTGATCGGCGACGAAGGACTGAACCTGATCGCGCAGCATGTCGATGGTTTCACCGAGGGCGAAGTTCAGGGATGGGTAGCTCATGGGTCACCTTTTGGCTTTTTTGTAGGGTGGGGAGGGCGGTCGAACGGCTCTCACCTTTACGTTAACGTAAGCCTGTGACGAATGGCTGTCAATCACCCTTTACGTTAACGTCAACTTGAGCGAGAGTAGGGGCAGTTCAGGATTGAAAGCGGACAGACTTTTGTGGAAATGATCCTTTGTGGTGAGGGGATTCATCCCCGATGGTTGGCGAAGCCGACCCAAAACCTGTGAATGCGGTTCAGCAGGAAAAACTGAGGGTGCGCTTCGCACACCATCGGGGATGAATCCCCTCACCACAAGGCCACCCGCAAAAAAGTGAGCTCCGGTAAACCCACTAATAAAGACAATAGGGGTCATCATGGATCAACCCAGTGCAAACCCGCAGCGCAGCTATACCCGAGGCTCCCAGGACAAAGCCTTGCTGGCGATGACCATCGGGCAGAAGTTCGATCAGACTGTCGCGCAACACCCGTACGGCGAGGCGCTGGTCGTAAGGCATCAGCAGTTGCGTTATACCTGGCAGCAACTGGCCGATAGCGTCGACCTGCACGCCAGAGCCTTGCTGGCGCTGGGTTTGCAGGCGGGAGATCGGCTCGGTATCTGGGCGCCGAACTGTGCACAGTGGTGCATCACGCAAATCGCCACGGCGAAGCTCGGCGTGATCCTGGTCAACATCAACCCGGCCTACCGCAGCTCCGAACTGGAATACGTGCTCAAGCAGTCCGGTTGCCAGTGGCTGGTGTGCGCCGGCGCTTTCAAGTCCTCCAACTACCACGCCATGCTGCAAGGGCTGGTACCGGAACTCGCAGAGCAATCCATCGGCCATTTGTGCAGCGAACGTTTGCCGGATTTGCGCGGGGTGATCAGTCTCGACACACAGCCACCGGCGGGCTTCCTGCCGTGGTCGCAACTGGCCGATCTGGCGAGCAGTGTTTCGCCCGAACAACTGCGTGAACGCAGCGACAGTCTGCACTTCGATCAACCGGTGAATATCCAGTACACCTCCGGCACCACCGGTTTCCCCAAGGGCGCGACCCTCAGTCACTACAACATCCTCAACAACGGTTACATGGTCGGCGAAAGCATCGGCCTGACCCCGAGCGACCGCCTGGTGATCCCCGTGCCGCTGTATCACTGCTTCGGCATGGTCATGGGCAACCTCGGCTGCATCACCCACGCCAGCACCATGATCTACCCCAACGACGCGTTCGACCCGTTACTGACCCTGCAAACCGTCGCCGAAGAACAAGCCACCGGCCTCTATGGCGTGCCGACCATGTTCATTGCCATGCTCGATCAGCCGCAGCGCGCCGTGTTCGATCTGTCGAGCCTGCGCACCGGGATCATGGCCGGCGCCACGTGCCCGATCGAAGTCATGCGTCGGGTCATCAGCGAGATGCACATGAGCGAAGTGCAGATCGCCTACGGCATGACCGAGACCAGTCCGGTGTCGCTGCAGACCGGGCCGAACGATGAGCTGGAACTGCGCGTCACCACCGTCGGCCGCACCCAGCCGCAACTGGAAAGCAAAATCATCGACGAGGCGGGCAACCTGGTGCCGCGCGGCACCATCGGTGAGCTGTGCACCCGCGGTTACAGTGTGATGCTCGGTTACTGGAGCAACCCGCAAGCCACGGCCGAAGCCATCGACGAGGCGGGCTGGATGCACACCGGCGATCTGGCGAGCATGAACGATGAGGGTTACGTGAACATCGCCGGGCGTAACAAGGACATGATCATTCGCGGTGGCGAGAATATTTACCCGCGTGAGCTGGAAGAGTTTTTCTTCACCCACCCGGCGGTGGCGGACGTACAAGTGATCGGCATTCCCTGCTCGCGTTACGGCGAGGAGATTGTCGCCTGGATCAAGTTCCATCCCGGCCACCATGCCACCGAACAAGAGCTGCAAGCGTGGTGCAAGGAACGCATCGCGCACTTCAAGACGCCGCGTTACTTCAAGTTCGTCGAAGAGTTCCCGATGACGGTGACGGGCAAGATCCAGAAATTCAGGATGCGCGAGATCAGTATCGAGGAGTTGAAAACAGTCGAGCGGTGAACACAAACACTGTGGGAGCGAGCTTGCTCGCGAATGTGGAGTGTCAGGCGACAAATTTGTATCTGATACACCGCATTCGCGAGCAAGCTCGCTCCCACAATGGAGAGAGAGTGTTTCTCGGATCACAGAAAGCACAAAGGGGAGCCGAAGCTCCCCTTTAATTTTGTCGTCGCGTGCTCTTTTTTATTATTGAGGGGCGGTCTGTTGTTGTTTTTGGCAACCGTGGCCCTTTACCGCTGTTTTTGGCGACCCCCATCCGGGGTCAAGAGCAAACGTATTTTTTTGAGCGCTGATCTGCTTTCTCGTTAAACGATCCAACCGATTCGGGAGCTACCTGAAGGTAGTTTTATTGTTCTCTGCCCGGTTGCGGGTCACTCCTGAGAGCACCCTGAAAAGCACACCTTCTCCAAAAAAATCTGTTAGCTGCGTCTCTGCCGTGTTGTTTTTGTTATGTCAGAGTCGGTACGTCTTATTTTTATTGGTTTGCTGCTTTTTATTCTTGTTATGCCATAGAGATAGCAGAAGCCGTGCCAACTTTTTAAAATCCTTTCAAATCAATGATTTGAGATTTTTGAAGGATTTTTCCTTCTGGGCAAACCAGACAATTTGTTTCCGTGTTACTCGACCACGCCCACGTTTCCGACACAGCGGTAACACCTTCGCCCTCACTGGGCGTTACGGGCCTTGGCCACACGCGAACCGCTCGGGCGACCGAGCACCGCGCTGATCTGTTGACCCGCCGCAATCAGGGCGTCCAGGTCGATGCCGGTCTCGATGCCCAGACCATTGAGCAGGTACACCACGTCTTCGGTGGCGACGTTACCGCTCGCGCCTTTGGCGTACGGGCAGCCGCCGAGGCCGGCGATAGAGCTGTCGAACACCGCGATGCCTTCCAGCAGGCTGGCATAGATGTTGGCCATCGCCTGGCCGTAGGTGTCGTGGAAGTGCCCGGCGAGTTTTTCCCGTGGCACTTGCGCCGACACCACTTCGAACAGCCGCCGGGTCGCGCCGGCGGTGCCGGTGCCGATGGTGTCGCCGAGGGACACTTCGTAGCAGCCCATCGCATACAACTCACGCGCGACCATCGCCACTTGTTCCGGCGCCACTTCGCCTTCGTAAGGGCAGCCGAGCACGCAGGACACGTAACCGCGCACGGTAACGCCGTGCTGTTTCGCGGCCTCCATGATCGGTGCGAAGCGCGCCAGGCTTTCGCTGATCGAGCAATTGATGTTGCGCTGCGAGAACGCCTCGGACGCCGCAGCGAACACCGCGACTTCTTTCACACCGGCCGCCAGTGCATCTTCAAAACCGCGCAGGTTCGGCGCCAGTGCGCCGTAGGTCACGCCGGGTTTGCGCTGGATCTGCGCAAACACTTCGGCGGATCCGGCCATCTGCGGCACCCATTTCGGCGAGACAAAACTGCCGACTTCGATATAACCAAGGCCGGCGGCGCTCAGGGCGTCGACCAGTTGCACCTTGTCAGCCACGCTGATCGGTTGGGCTTCGTTCTGCAGGCCATCGCGCGGGCCGACTTCTATCAGGCGTACTTGGGAGGGGAGGGACATGGGTTGACCTGCTCATTTTCGGAATTACATGAGGTCCCTGTGGGAGCGGGCTTGCTCGCGAAGGCGGTGTATCAGATACAAAATTTGTCGCCTGACACTCCGCCTTCGCGAGCAAGCCCGCTCCCACAGGGAATGAGTTGTGGCTGATTACTGCGCTATCTGCTGGCTCTTCAGCGTCTGCTCCAACGCCTGCACGCAGCGTTCTTCAGCGGTGTCGAGTTCCAGCTTCATCTGTTCGATGTCGAGCAACTGCTGCTCGAGCTGTTCGCGGCGCTCGCCGATTTTTGCCAGCATGCTGTTGAGCTGTTTGGTGTTACCGCTGGACGGGTCATAGAGCTCGATCAGCTCACGGCATTCGGCCAGCGAGAAACCGATGCGCTTGCCGCGCAGGATCAGCTTCAGGCTGACCTTGTCACGGGGTGAGTAGATGCGTTCCTGGCCACGGCGCTCAGGGCTGAGCAGGCCTTGTTCTTCATAAAAGCGGATCGCCCGGGTGGTGATGTCCAGCTCGCGGGCGAGGTCGGAAATGCTGTAGGTCTGGCTGCTCATGAAAGCGCTCGGAAAAAGGTCTTGGCGCTAAGCTAATGGCGAGTTGACGTTTACGTCAAGCAGGAAGGATCGTTGCTGTCAGTGCCGGCCTCTTCGCGAGCAAGCTCGCTCCCACAGGATCAGTGGCGTGCACAAGACCATGTGGGAGCGAGCTTGCTCGCGAAGAACGATAACGCGGTAGCCGGCCTTACACCTTGTCCAGCTTCTTCTCCTGCGCCGCCACCTGCTGGCACAACTCGATGATCTGCTCGCGCATCCAGCGATTGGCCGGGTCCTGGTCGGTGCTTTCATGCCAGTACAGGTGAGTCTCCAGCGGCGGCACGTCGTTGACCGGCAGGTTGAACGCATGCAAGTCGTTACGCCGGGCAAAGCGCTCGGGTACCGTCATCACCATGTCGGTCTGCTGCATGACCTGCGACGCCATCAGATAATGCTGCGAGCGCAGGGCGATCTTGCGCTGAATGCCCATTTTGCCCAGCGCCAGATCCACATAGCCCAGCCCGCTGCGGCGACTGGAGATATGGATGTGGGTCAGCGACAGATAGTCATCCAGCGACAGTTTCTCCTTGCCCGCCAGCGGATGACCCTTGCGCATTGCACAGAGGTAACGGTCTTCCATCAGCTTGACGTGGCGCACCTGCGGGTCGGTGTTGAGCGGGGCATCGACGGCAAAATCCAGGCGTCCGGCCGCCAGTTCCTTGGTGGTTTCGCGGCGTTTGGACAGGAAACTTTCAATGATCACCGTCGGCGCCAGACGCCGCAAACGCTGGAACAGCGGCGGCAGAATCACCGCCTCAGTGAGGTCGGTCATGCTGATGCGGTAAGTCTTCACCGCCTGCGCCGGGTTGAAAATCCGGCTCTCCTGCACTGACACCCGCAGCAGCGACAGCGCGTTGCGCACCGGGCCGATGATGTTCTGCGCCATCGGCGTCGGCACCATGCCCTGGGCGGTGCGCACGAACAGCGGATCGTTGAAGGTCTCGCGCAACCGCGCCAGCGCGTTGGACACCGCCGGCTGGGTAATCCCGACAATCTGCCCGGCGCGGGTCAGGTTGGCTTCGGTGTAAATCGCGTCGAAGACGATGAAAAGGTTGAGGTCGACCTTACTCAGATTCATAACGCGGTTTCTCTTGTTCTAGGGGCTGACGATCAGCGGATCATATATCGGTGATGAATGTTTATACACGCCGAGAATAGGCTAGGTAAATTATCAGCGCTGTTCTAGCATCGATTGCATGATCTGAACAACCTCTGCCCATAGAAGGTAATTGCTCATGGATTTCGCTTATTCGCCCAAGGTGCAAGAACTGCGTGAGCGCGTGACCGCGTTCATGGACACTTACGTTTACCCGGCCGAAGCCGTGTTCGAACGCCAGGTTGCCGAGGGTGATCGCTGGCAGCCGACCGCGATCATGGAAGAGCTCAAGGCCAAGGCCAAGGCCGAAGGTCTGTGGAATCTGTTCCTGCCTGAGTCGGAACTCGGCGCCGGCCTGACCAACCTCGAATACGCACCGCTGGCGGAAATCATGGGCCGTTCGCTGTTGGGGCCGGAGCCGTTCAACTGCTCGGCGCCGGACACCGGCAACATGGAAGTGCTGGTGCGCTACGCCAATGAAGAACAGAAACAGCGCTGGCTCGAACCGCTGCTGCGCGGCGAGATCCGCTCGGCGTTTGCCATGACCGAGCCTGACGTGGCCTCGTCCGACGCCACCAACATGGCCGCCCGCGCCGTGCGTGATGGCGATGAATGGGTGATCAACGGCAAGAAATGGTGGACTTCCGGCGCCTGCGATCCGCGCTGCAAGATTCTGATCTTCATGGGCCTGAGCAATCCCGACGCGCCGCGTCATGCGCAGCACTCGATGATCCTCGTGCCGGTCGACACCCCCGGGGTGAAAATCGTCCGTCCGCTGCCAGTCTTCGGTTACGACGATGCACCGCACGGTCACGCCGAAGTGCTGTTCGACAACGTGCGGGTGCCGTACGAAAACGTTCTGCTCGGTGAAGGGCGCGGCTTTGAAATTGCTCAGGGTCGCCTTGGCCCGGGGCGGATTCACCACTGCATGCGGTCGATCGGCATGGCTGAACGTGCGCTGGAATTGATGTGCAAACGCTCGGTGAGCCGCACCGCGTTCGGCAAGCCGTTGGCGCGTCTGGGCGGTAATGTCGACAAGATCGCTGACTCGCGGATGGAAATCGACATGGCCCGTCTGCTGACCCTGAAAGCGGCGTACATGATGGACACCGTCGGCAACAAAGTGGCGAAGAGCGAGATCGCGCAGATCAAGGTCGTCGCGCCGAACGTGGCGCTGCGGGTGATCGACCGGGCGATCCAGATTCACGGCGGAGCCGGGGTCTCGAATGATTTTCCGCTGGCCTACATGTACGCCATGCAGCGCACCCTGCGCCTGGCCGACGGCCCGGACGAAGTGCACCGCGCGGCGATCGGCAAGTTCGAGATCGGCAAGTATGTGCCGAAGGAAATGTTGCGCAGCGGTCATTAAGACCGCGTCGCCAGCTTCGCGAGCAAGCCCGCTCCCACATTCGACCGCATCCCGACTGGAAGCATGCGATCAAAAGTGGGAGCGGGCTTGCTCGCGAAGGGGCCCATGCATCCAGCACACCTGCATCAGATTCAGTACACCCAAACCTCAACCCGCCGATTCTTGATCCTGCCTTCATCCGCACTGTTCGCCGCCACCGGCATCTGCGCGCCAAACCCGCGTACCTCGCGCAGCACCACGCCGTTTTTCACCAACTCGCGGCGCACCGCCATCGCCCGCAGCTTCGACAGCAGGTCGGCCCGTGCCGGGTCGTCTTTCTCGTCGCCAAACCCCACCAGCGTCACCGCACGCTCGGTCTTGTCGTGGCGCTTTATATAGTCGAGCACGCGCGCCAGATCCTGCCGTGCCTTGTTGTCCAGATTCGCGCTGCCTTCCTCAAAGCGGAAGTTCACCGTCAGACGCTGGGCGTGACGGCTGAGGGATTGATAACCCTCGGGCATCAGCGCATTCGGCGTGACGGTCATGGCACGCACGGTCTGGCTGATGAAACCATTGACCGCGACAATCTTCTGGCCCTGTGGGCTTTGCGCAAACGCCACCAGTGCCGATGCCCACGGATTCTGGTTGCCGGGCGGCAGATAAAAGAACAGGCGCCGCGACAGCGGATAGTCCTCAGTGGCAATCAGGCTGTTGAGCGGCAACATCGATTGCGATGCGCCGTCGGCAATCGCCACGGCTTTGGCCTGGCGCACATAAGGCAGACCGATGAAACCGATACCCTGCGGATCACTGCTCACCGCGTCGGACAATTGCTCGCTGGATTCGAAGCGTTTCGCACTGGAACTCAGACTTTTCCCACGCCGACCCAGCACCAGTTCCTTGAACGTGTCGTAAGTGCCGGACTGATCATCCCGCGCATATAAATGAATCGCGCCGCCGCGACCGCCGAGGTCTTCCCAGGTTTTCACCTCACCGCTGAAGACCCGCGCCAGTTGCTCTGTGTCCAGTTGCTGCAGTGGGTTGCCTGGGTGAAGGATGATCGCCAGGCCGTCGATGGCAATCACCTGCTCGGCGGCGGCGCTTTTCAGATCGCCGAGCGCTTGCAGGCTGAGCAGTTCGCTGTCCTTGATCGGTCGGGAGGAGGCGGCGAGGTCGGCACTGGCGCTTTTCAGTGCAGTGAAACCGGTGCTGGAACCGTGGGCGGCGACTTCAATCACCACCCGTTTGCCTTGGGCGGTCTGGCCGACGATGTGTTGTTCGTTGGCGGCGACGGGGTTCTCGCGGTGAATTTTCAGCAGGCCCTGGTCCTGCAGAAAGCCTTCAACCAACGCCGGGCCAAGGTCGGCGCCAATGGTGTTGGAACCCTGAATGCGCAATGCCGGTCCGTTTTCAGGGATGGGCAGGGTGGCGGCACTGACCGTCAGCCATGCACTCGACAGAAAAGCGAACAGAACACGCAGGATCATGCCGGCACCGAATCAAGCCAAGGGGATTGCCGGGGAGATTAAGTCAGGCGCATGACCAAAACATGACAGTGATCCAATGTAGGAGTGAGCCTGTGGTGAGGGGATTTATCCCCGATGGTTGGCGAAGCCGACCCAAAATCTTCATTTCGATCTATTAGAGACGACTGGGGCCGCTTCGCAGCCCATCGGGGATAAATCCCCTCACCACAGGCTCACTCCTACAGGGAGAAGCGTTGTGAATCAGCTCAACTCAAGCCAGATCGGCGCATGATCCGACGGCTTTTCCATCCCGCGCAGCTCATAGTCCACGCCCGCATCCTTGACCCTTGGCAGCAAACCATGGGACGCGAGGATCACGTCGATCCGCAGCCCGCGTTTCGGTTCGTCTTCAAAACCACGGCTGCGATAGTCGAACCAGCTGAACATGTCGGTCACGTCCGGGTTCAGGTGACGATAGCTGTCGGTCAGGCCCCAGTTTTTCAGGCGGGCCATCCACTCGCGCTCTTCCGGCAGGAAGCTGCATTTGCCGGTTTTCAGCCAGCGCTTCATGTTGTCCGGGCCGATGCCGATGTCGCAGTCTTCCGGGGAAATGTTCACATCACCCATCACCACCAGCGGCTGCTCGTTGTGAAACTGGCTTTCCAGCAGGGTTTGCAGGTCGCTGTAAAAGCGTTGCTTGGCCGGGAATTTGGTCGGGTGGTCGCGGCTTTCGCCTTGCGGGAAGTAGCCATTCATGATGGTCACCGGCACGCCATTGGCGTCGGCGAAGGTGCCCCAGATAAAGCGGCGCTGTGCGTCTTCTTCATCGCTGGCGAAGCCTTTGTGGATCGCAAGCGGTTCTTTGCGCGAAAGCAGGGCGACGCCGTAATGGCCTTTCTGACCGTGGAAATAAACGTGGTAGCCCAGCGCACGCACTTCTTCCAGCGGGAACTGGTCGTCGTGAACCTTGGTTTCCTGCAGGCCGATCACGTCCGGCTGATGCTTTTCGATCAGCGCTGCCAGCTGATGCGGACGGGCGCGCAGTCCGTTGATGTTGAAGGAAACAATCTTCATGGTCGGCAGTCCTGGCAAAAGGGCGATGCTAGCTGACATGTGGGATGGGGGCCAGTGTGGGGTGGGAGAAATCATTTTTGCCTGCCAGATAGATGTTGTCTGAACCGGCCTATTCGCGAGCAAGCCCGCTCCCACAGGGGTATGCATTCCAAATGTGGGAGCGAGCTTGCTCGCGAAGAGGCCCGCCCGGTCGATGAAGCTCCCGGCTTGGTCTATACCTGTGGGGAACTGCGCCACCCGCAAAAGGTTCGTACCATCAAGAGCGCAGTCATTTGAGCCGCGCCCCGAGGGAGAATCACCGTCATGCCTGAAACCCAGACCGCCATCGCCGACATCCACATGCTCGACCGCGGTTACTCGCGCGAAGCCCGATCGCTGCTGTATCAGGCCTATCGCCACGAGCCGACCTTCGGTTACCTGTTCGAGGCCGAGCGGCCGGGTTACGAGCAGCGCGTGCGGGCCACGGTGCGTGAACTGGTCAAACAGCATTTTCTGCAGGATCAGCCGGCCATCGGCCTGTTGGTCAACGACCGGCTGATCGGCATCGCCCTGATCGCGCCGCCGCAGCGTCGCCTGGGCATCACCGAAAGTTGGGCATGGCGCCTGCGCATGGTGCTCAGCACCGGATTCCGCTGCACCCGGCGCTATCTGGAATATCACGATGCGGTGGCCGCCTGCGTGCCCAGCGACTCCGTGCACATGCTGCCGCTGCTGGGGATTCATCCGCAGTTTCAGGGCAAACACTTCGGCGAGCAGTTGCTGACCGCCGTGCATAACTGGTGCGCGGTGGACGAAACCTCGCAAGGCGTGGTGCTCGACACCGGCAACCCGCGCTACTTGGAATTCTACAAACGTCAGGGTTATGAGGAGATCGGCGAAGTGGCCGTCGGCCCGGTGCGCGAGCACGTGTTTTTTCACGCCAATCCGCAGGTGTTACAAACTGCAACGGCTTAGCCATAGAACTTTTTCGGAAATTTCCTGTTCTATCACGCTCCCAAGCCCGTGATAGCATCCGCGCCTATGAAGTTTCCAGGAAGATTTACCAGTGGCGTGCTCATGCTGTTAACCAGCTGCGCGGCGCTGGCGCAAAGTGAATTGGACGTGCGGATCAAACCGTCCAACGATGAACTCAAGGCCAATATAGAAGGTTATATCGGCAGCCTCGGCGATCGTGACGAACAAGCCTTGCTGCGCTTCAGTCGCGGTGCCGAGGAGCAGGCGCGCAAAGCGGCGCAGGCCTTGGGTTATTACCAGCCGCAGATCGACAGTGACGTGAAGGGCGGCGAAAAACCGCGCCTGGTGCTGAACATCGATCCCGGCGAACCGATTCGTCTGCGCAACGTCACCATCCGCGTCGACGGGCCTGCCGCCTCCCTCAAATCCTTTCGTGTGCCGAGCAGTGACACGCTCAAGTCCGGCGCCGTGCTCAACCATGGGCGTTATGAAGACGCCAAACGCCTGATCCAGAACCAGGCCTCGCGCTTCGGCTTTTTCAGTGGCCATTTCACCAGCCAGAAACTTTTGGTCGACCCGCGTGCCGGGGTGGCCGACGTTGAATTGATCTACGACAGCGGCCCGCGTTATGCGCTGGGCAAAGTCAGTTTCGAGGGCGATACGCCGTTCGACGAAGACCTGCTGCAACGCATGGTGCCGTTCAAAGCTGGCGATCCGTATGACTCCGAGCTGATCGCCGAACTCAACCGCGACCTGCAATCGAGCGGCTATTTCGAAGGCGTGCGCGTCGATGCGGCGCCGACGGCGGCGAAAAACGACGTGATCCCGGTCGACGTCAAACTCGACACGCGCAAACCACGCACCATGGGCCTGGGTCTCGGTTATTCGACCGACGTCGGCCCGCGGATCAAGGCCAACTGGACGCGCCACTGGGTCAACCCGCAGGGCGACAGTTACGGCTGGGAAGCCGAGTTGTCGGCGCCACGACAAAACGTCGGGTTGTTCTATGACATCCCGCTTGATCCGCCGCTGACCGACAAACTGCGCTGGGCCGGCGGTTATCAATACGAAGACATCGACGGCTCGGACACCCTGAGCAAGCTGCTGACGTTTGGCCCGGAATGGCACAGCAAGTTGCCCAGCGGCTGGCAGCGAGTGATCTCGCTGAAATGGCAGCGCGAAGAATATGAACTCGGCGACGACTCCGGCCTGAGTACCTTGCTGATGCCCGGCATCAGTTACTCGTACCTGAAAAGCGACAACCGCATCGACCCGCACAACGGCTATCGCCTGACCTTTGAAAGCAAAGTGGCGAAGGAAGGCCTCGGTTCGGACAACAACCTTTTATATGGCACGGCGTTGATCAAAGGCCTGACCACGGTGTTCGACAACCACCGCTTCCTCGGTCGGGTGCAGGTCGGCGGCAGCGCCACCAACGGTTACAACTCGGTGCCGCCGTCGCTGCGTTTCTTCGCCGGTGGCGATCAGAGCGTGCGCGGTTACGACTACCAGAGCCTGTCCCCGGAAAACTCCAAGGGCGACCGCATCGGCGGCCGCTACATGGTCGCCGGCAGCGTCGAGTATCAGTACTCGATTGCCGAGAAATGGCGGGTCGCGACTTTCGTCGACCAAGGCAACTCCTTCAACAAACTCGAATTGCCGAACCTCAAGACCGGGGTCGGTATCGGTGTGCGCTGGGTCTCGCCGGTGGGGCCGATCCGCCTCGACCTGGCCCACGCGCTGGACGACGACGGCGGCATCCGGCTGCACTTTTCCATGGGGCCTGAGCTGTGAAGCGTGGTTTGAAAATATCGGCACTGGCGTTGTTGACGCTGGTGCTGTTGGTTGTAATGAGCATCAGCGCGGTACTCGGGACTCAGGCCGGCAGCCGTTGGGCGCTGAGCCTGGTGCCGGGTTTGAGCGTGGAGAATTTCCAGGGCCGTCTCGGTGGTCAATGGAGCGCCGATCATCTGCTGTGGCAGCAGGACAGCAGTCGGGTCGAACTGAACCAGGCGATCTTCGCCTGGTCGCCGCTGTGCCTGACCCGCATGACTTTGTGCATCGAACAGCTCAAGGCTGATCAGGTGATTCTGCAATTCCCGCCGAGTGAAGAAACCACTGAAAGCGGCCCGATCAAACTGCCGGATCTGCAACTGCCGGTGGCCATCGAACTCGGCGACGTACAAGTCGGCAGCCTGCTGTTCAACGGCAGCGAGCAGCTCAAGGGCCTGCAACTGGCGGCGCACTGGACCGCCCAGGGCATGCAGATCGACAGCGTGAAACTGCAGCGCGACGACCTCAGCCTGAACCTCTCCGGCCTGCTGCAACCGACCGGCAACTGGCCGCTGAACATCGCCGGTGACCTGAGCCTGCCGTCCCCAGGCACTGGCCCATGGACGCTGGCGTTGAAAGTCGACGGTGATCTGCTGAAAACCCTCAACCTGCACGCCGATAGCCGTGGCTACCTCGACGGCCAGTTGAGCGGCGAACTGCAACCGCTGGCGGAAAACCTGCCGGCCAAGGTGCGTATCACCTCCGAGGCATTCAAACCGAGCGCCGATCTGCCGGACACTCTGCAACTCAATCAACTGGTTTTGACCGGCGAAGGTGACTTGAAAAACGGTTACCAGTTAAACGGCAATGCCACGCTGCCCGCCGATAAAGGCCCGGTGGCGCTGCTGCTCAAAGGTAAGGTCGATGCCAGCGGCGCGCAGATCGCCGGCCTCGACCTGACGGCCAACGATAAGCAAAGCCTCAAGCTCACCGGCAGCGTTGACTGGAGCAAGGGCCTCACGGCTCAGGCCAACATCAACTGGCAGGATTTCCCGTGGCATCGGCTGTATAACGAAATCGACGAGCCGCAAGTCGCCTTGCGCACCTTCACCGGCGAAGTCTCCTACACCGACGGTCAGTACCTCGGTAACTTCGCCGCCGACCTCGATGGCCCGGCGGGGGCGTTCAGTTTGAGCAGTCCGTTCAGCGGCAATCTGAAACAGATCGCCTTACCGCAATTGAAAATGCAGGCCGGGCAGGGCAAGGCCGAAGGCCATGTCAACGTGCAGTTCGCCGATGGCATCGCCTGGGACACCGCGCTGGATCTCTCTGCGCTGAACCCGGCGTACTGGATTGCGGAGCTGCCGGGCACCTTGGCCGGGCCACTGAAAAGCAAAGGCGAAATGAAGAACGAGCGCTTGAGCCTCACCGCCGACCTCGACCTCAAAGGCAAATTGCGCGGGCAACCGGCAATCCTCCAGGCCAAGGCCGACGGTGCCGGGGAGCAATGGAACCTCAACGCCCTGCAAATCCGCCTCGGCGACAACAGCATCAGCGGCAAGGGCAGTCTGCAACAGAAGCTCACCGGGCAGATCGACATCAAACTGACGCGTCTGGCCCAGCTCTGGCCGCAGCTGCGGGGGCAGGTCACGGGTCAGGTCAACGTTGCCGGTACGCTGAAAGCACCGCAAGGCAAACTCGGCCTGCAAGGTTCGCAACTGGCGTTTCAGGACAATCGCCTGCAAAGCCTCAACCTCGACGCCACGCTCGACAGTGCGCAACGGGCGAAGATCGATCTCAAAGGCAGTGGCATTCAGGCCGGCGATAGCAATCTTGGCGTATTGACCGCCAGCGCTCAGGGCGACATCAAGAGTCAGAAACTCAACCTCGACCTGCTCGGGCCGAAGCTGAAACTGGCCCTCGGTCTGGACGGCAATCTGGACAAGGGTAACTGGCGCGGTCGTTTGGCCAGCGGCGATATTCAGGCCGGCGGCCAGGACTGGAAACTGCAGAGCCCGGCCAAACTCGAACGCCTCGCCGACGGCAAGATCAACTTCGGCGCGCATTGCTGGATGTCCGGCAATGCCAGTCTGTGCGGTGAAGATCAGCGCCTGCTGCCGGAGCCGAAACTGCGTTACCACCTCAAGCAGTTCCCGATCGAAAGCCTGGCGCAATGGTTGCCGAAAGACTTTGCCTGGCAGGGCAAGCTCAACGCCGACCTGCAACTGGATCTGCCGGCCAGCGGCCCCAACGGCGTGGTCAGCGTCGACGCCAGCGGCGGCACCTTGCGCATGAAGGAAAAGGATCAGTGGCTGGACTTCCCGTACCAGACCCTGAAGCTCACCAGCAAACTCACACCGAAGCGCGTCGATACCGAACTCAACTTCGTCGGCGGCAAGCTCGGCGAATTGATGGTGCAGACACAGCTCAATCCGTTGCCGAAAAACAAGCCGTTGAACGGCTCGTTCCGGCTCTCCGGACTGGACCTGTCGGTGGCGCGGCCGTTTGTACCGATGGTCGAGAAACTCACCGGGCGCCTCAACGGCAGCGGCACGATTTCCGGCGGGCTGCTGGCGCCGCTGGTCAACGGCACGGTGAAACTCAGTGACGGCGAAGTCTCCGGCGCCGAGCTGCCGATGGAACTCAAGGATCTGCAACTGCAAGCAGTGATTGCCGGTGAGTCGGTACGTCTGGACGGCGGCTGGAACAGCGGCAAGACCGGCCAGGGCAGCCTCAATGGCAACGTCGCGTGGGGGCAGGCGCTGATAGTCGATCTGGCGCTCAAGGGCACGCAATTGCCGGTCACCGTTGAACCGTACGCCAAGCTTGAAGTGGCGCCGGACCTGAAGATTTCCATGGCCGGCGATGAGCTGAAGATTGCCGGCAAGGTACAGGTGCCGCGAGGCGAAATCACCGTGCGTGAACTGCCGCCATCGACGGTAAAGGTTTCCGACGACACGATCATCGTCGGGGCGCAGACCGAAGAGGGTAAACCACCGATGGCGATGAAAATGGACATCGACGTGGTGGTCGGCGAAGACAAACTGAGCTTCGCCGGGTTCGGCCTGACCGCCAACCTGCAAGGTCACGTGCACATCGGCGACAACATGGACACCCGTGGCGAGCTGTGGCTCAACGACGGCCGTTACCGCGCCTACGGCCAGCGCCTGAACGTGCGCCGGGCGCGTCTGTTGTTTGCCGGTCCGATCGATCAGCCGTATCTGGATATCGAGGCGATCCGCCAGACCGACGACGTGATCGCCGGTATCCGCCTGAGCGGCAGCGCCGAGCAACCGACCACGCAAATCTTCTCTGAACCGGCCATGAGTCAGGAGCAGGCGTTGTCGTACCTGGTACTGGGACGTCCGCTGAGCACCAACGGCGAAGACAACAACATGCTCGCGCAAGCGGCGTTGGGCCTGGGCTTGATGGGCAGTTCCGGGGTCACCAGCGGCCTGGCCAAAGACCTTGGGATTCAGGACTTCCAGCTCGACACCCAAGGCAGCGGCAACACCACCAGCGTGGTCGCCAGCGGCAACATCTCCGAGAAACTCAGCCTGCGTTATGGCGTCGGCGTGTTCGAGCCAGCCAACACCATCGCGCTGCGTTACAAGCTGAGCAAGAAGGTTTATGTCGAAGCCGCCAGCGGTGTCGCCAGTTCGCTGGATATCTTCTACAAGCGCGATTTCTGAGAGCGTGGCCAATAGCCGGGTCGTGACGCTGCGATCCGGTTTTTCCAGGATGTATTAGACTCACCGAACCCTCAAAACCTTGCCGGTTGCGCCTATGGTCCGCTTGAGTATGGTCTTGCTCGGTAATGACTTTGTCCGTAACCGTTGGTCGACGCTGGCGCTGACCGGCATTGTCTGGGGCGCGGCCGGGGTGGCGATCTTCATCGATGCACTGGACGGCGTGCTGTATTTTCCGCTGCATGTCTTTGGCTATCTGCTGTTACTCGAGGCCCTGATTATCCTGCTGGTGCCAGCACCGCAGACAGGCACCGCCGCCGCTTTGCGCAAGGCGCGCGGTCTGGCGTTCCTGCTGCTTGGGCTGCTGATCGTCGACCGGCAACATGTCGCCAGCCTGATTCTGGCAGTGCTGTTCGGTGTGGCGTTTCTGCTCGATGGCGGCTTTCGGCTGGCGGCGGCGGTGGTGGTGCGCTTTGTCGGTTGGCGATTGTCGCTGCTCACCGGATTGTTCGAAATCACCTTTGGCCTGTTCATCCTCGAACCGTATCCGACGTTGTATAAGGGCACGGTGCCTTTCTGCATTGGCATGAGCATCTTTCTTTCGGGCTGCGCGTTGTTGTGCCAGTCACTGCGCTTCAAACACCAGCCACCGTTGGCGAGTCCGGCCTCGGTCGGTGGGCCGGCCCCCAGCACCGCGCTGGTGATCCATGTCTGGACCCCCAGCGGCACCGTCGATGACACTCTGGTGCGCAACCGCTTGCTCAATCGTTATATCGCCGCGGTCGACATCAACGGCGTGATCTCCGCCGGCCACGCGGCACTGGAATGTGGCCCGGACATTTACATCAGCCATTACCCGCTGGATGACATTGATCGTTCGGCGGGGGATTTCGTGCGCTTGCTGCGGGCGATACCGAACAACGATGTCGCCGGGCGATTTCTGCCTGACTATGCGGGGGAGGTGGCCGACTGGTGCCCGTCTTCGGTTCAGGTCAGTTTTGCTCACTATGACGCCCGGCGGTTGCAGGCGTTCTGGAGCGAATATCGGCAGAACAGCACATACAACCTCACCAGCCGCAACTGCTCGAGTGCCGTCGCCCACAGCCTCGAAGCAGCCCTTGAAGGGGCGATGAATCGCGGGCATTCGAGCATGCTCGATTTCGCCAGAGTGATCCTCAGCCCCGAGTTCTGGGTGGCGGCGCAGGTGCGTAAACGCGCCGAAGTGATGGCCTGGACGCCCGGTCTGGTGCTCGATTATGCACGGGCGTTGCATGCCGCCATCGAGCCGGCACCGCCGGGCTGGCACAGCATGTATGCGGTGATCAAACGCGCTTGCGGTTATGCGCTGACGGCCTTGCGCGGGCGTGAAGTGCATCCCCTCCAGCCGCCATCTGTGCATCCTTCCGACAAATCCTGACCGACGTTACACCCAGTCGCTGCCTTCGCGAGCAAGCTCGCTCCCACATTGATCCATGTATGCATGAGATCCCTGTGGGAGCGAGCTTGCTCGCGAAAGCGTCAGTGCGGGCAACACAAAAACCCACTCCACTGGTCAACTAACTACAAAGCAACCTAACTATTACGTTGACATTCGCTGCCTAGGCAGTAACATCTCGACATACATTCACTGCCTAGGCAGTTATTAGGTGAGCACATGAAGCATTTCACCCCGGACGAATTCAAACATTGCCATCTCGGCCTGTTGCTCGGCCGTGCCGCGCTGCTCAAGGACCGGATCATCGACACCCACATGGAACCCCACGGCATCACCGCCGCGCAGTTCAAGGTGTTGATCATCATGGCCCAGTTCGGCGTCGACACCCCGGCCGAGCTGTGCCGGCATTTGTCGCTGGACAGCGGTTCGATGACACGCATGCTTGATCGTCTGGAGCAGAAAGGTTTCCTGGCTCGCCAACGCAGCGAAGGCGATCGCCGTCAGGTGCAACTCAAACTCACCGAGCAGGGCCAGCAACTGGCCGATCGCCTGCCGCACATCGGCGCCGATGCAATGAATGAACTGGCCGGCGCCGTCACCACGGACGAGTTGAAGACCCTGGAATACATCCTCAAGAAAATTCTGCTGGCAGCCGGTGACCCGATCACTATCCAGCGGTTAGGTGAACACAATGAGCGGTAAAACCTTGCGCACCAGCCTGACCCTGGTGCTGTCGGCGATGATCCTCGCCGGCTGCGCCAATTACAGCGGCCTCGACACACAGGGCAAAAGCCTGGATGCGAAAAGCCTCAACGCCAGCCAGTCCCTCAACGGCGTGACCCTGTCGCCGGCAGCCTGGCCGAAGAGCGACTGGTGGACCAGCCTTGGCGATTCGCAACTCGACGGGCTGATCCGCGAAGCGCTGCACGACAGCCCGGACATGCAGATCGCCGAAGCGCGCGCGCATCAGGCCAGCGCCGCCGCGTATGCCGCCGATGCCGAACGCTATCCGACCCTCGACGCCAGCGCCGGCATCAGCCGTTCGCGTCTGGCCAAGGATCAGGACCCGCGAGGGCAGGGCGATGCCTACGCCACCGTGCGTAACGTCAGCGCCGGTTTCAATTACAACTTCGACCTGTGGGGCGGCCAGCGTGATGCCTGGGAAGCTGCACTCGGTCAGGCTCGCGCTGCCGAAGTCGACCGTCAGGCCGCGCAATTGACCCTCGCCGCCGACGTGGCCCGGGCCTACAGCGATCTGGGTCAGGCGCATATCGTTTACGACCTGGCCAACGACGATCTGAAACGCACCAAACAGATGCTTGATCTGAGCCAGCGCCGCTTGAGTGCCGGGATCGACAGCCAGTACCAGTTCCAGCAAACCCAAAGCCTTGAGGCCAGTTCCGAAGCCAGCCTGATCGATGCCGAAAAGCGTCTGAACAGCGCGAAGATCGCCCTGGCCGTGCTGCTCGGCAAAGGCCCGGATCGCGGCAACGAAATTGCTCGACCGAAAGTTCTGCAAGCCAGCGCCGTGGCGGTGCCGTCGGTGTTGCCGGCGGAACTGCTCGGTCGGCGTCCGGATCTGGTCGCTGCGCGCTGGCGCGTTGAGGCCGCGAGCAAGGACATCGACTCGGCGAAAACCCGCTTCTATCCCAACTTGAACCTCACGGCTTCGGCCGGTGCCGAATCCTTGTTGGGTGACGCGATGTTCGGGTCGGCCAGTCGCTTCTTCAGCATCGCCCCGACCATTTCGGTGCCGATCTTCGCCGGTGGACGCCTGCGCGCCAACCTCGATGCGCGCGACGCCGATTACGATCTGGCGGTGGCGCAGTACAACAAAAGCCTGGTGAAAGCCCTCGGTGATGTCAGCGACACGATCAACCAGTTGCGTGACATCGGCCGGCAGATCGGCGCGCAGCAGCACGCCACCGAGATTGCTCAGGATTCTTACAACACCGTCGTCCAGCGTTACGGTTCCGGCATCGGCAACTACCTGGACGTGCTCAGCATCGAGCAGCAATTGCTGCAGGCCCAGCGTCAGCTGGCCAACCTCAATGCCGAGCAGATCGACCTGTCGATTCAACTGATGCAAGCGCTGGGCGGCGGCTTTCAGGGTGAAACCCTGACCGCAGCCAACGCCACCCCAGCCACGTCGCACAACTAATTCAGGTATTTGTCATGGCCACTGCCGAAAACACTCAAACTCAAGACAACACCCCCGACACCGGTAATCCACGCAAACGCAAATTCATGCTGCTGGTGCTGGCCGTCGTGGTCCTGCTCGCCGGGGCCGGCGTCTGGGCGTATCACGAATTCATCGGGCGCTTCAACGAAAGCACCGACGACGCCTACGTCAACGGCAACGTCGTGGAGATCACCCCGCTGGTCACCGGCACCGTGGTCAGCATTGGCGCTGACGATGGTGATCTGGTTCACGAAGGTCAGGTGCTGATCAACTTTGACCCGAACGACGCCGAAGTCGGCCTGCAAAGTGCCCAGGCGAAACTGGCGCGCACTGTACGTCAGGTGCGCGGCCTGTACAGCAACGTCGATGGCATGAAAGCCCAGGTCAACGCGCAACAGGCTGAGGTGCAGAAGGCTCAGGACAACTACAACCGCCGGAAAAACCTCGCTGCTGGCGGGGCGATTTCCCAGGAAGAACTGTCCCACGCCCGCGACGACCTGACCTCGGCGCAAAACGCCCTGGCCAACGCCAGGCAGCAACTGAAAACCACCAGCGCGCTGGTCGATGACACCGTGGTTTCGTCGCACCCGGACGTGATGTCCGCCGCAGCGGATCTGCGTCAGGCGTACCTGACCAACGCCCGCAGCACCCTGATCGCGCCAGTCACCGGTTACGTCGCCAAGCGCACCGTGCAGCTCGGTCAGCGCGTACAGCCGGGCACCGCGCTGATGGCGGTGATTCCGCTGGATCAACTGTGGATCGATGCCAACTTCAAGGAAACCCAATTGCGTGACATGCGCATCGGCCAACCGGTGGATATCGAGTCCGACATCTACGGCAGCAGCGTGAAGTACAGCGGCACCGTCGACAGCCTCGGCGCCGGTACCGGCAGCGCGTTCGCCCTGTTGCCGGCGCAGAACGCCACCGGCAACTGGATCAAGATCGTGCAGCGTGTGCCGGTGCGGATTCACATCAACGCCGAAGAACTGGCCAAGCACCCGCTGCGGGTCGGGCTGTCGACCAACGTTGAAGTGAACCTGCACGACCAGAGCGGCCCGGTGCTGGCCCAGCAACCGCCGCAAAAGGCCTCGTTCAGCACCAACGTCTACGACCGCCAACTGGCTGAAGCCGACGCGATGATTGCGCAGCTGATCCACGACAACAGCGCTGCGGTGAGCAAGACCGCGCAACGCTGAATCTTCCCCCTGTGGGAACAGGTTCTCAAGGTGATGAGATTTACTGTGGTGAGGGGATTTATCCCCGATGGACTGCGCAGCAGGCCCGGCTTTTCTGAATCAAAGGAGGGGCCGCTTCGCGACCCATCGGGGATAAATCCCCTCACCACAGATGAACTTCCTCATCACAAGGGCCTGTTCCTTATGGGCAACTGCTTCTTTAACAGACGCAGCGTCAACCCGGTTTCATAGGATTCACAATGAGCAATAACGCCTCTTTCACGCCGCCCAGCCTGTTGCTCAGCACCATCGGCCTGTCGCTGGCGACGTTCATGCAAGTGCTCGACACCACCATCGCCAACGTGGCGTTGCCGACAATTTCCGGCAACCTCGGGGTGAGTTCGGAGCAGGGCACCTGGGTCATTACCTCGTTTGCCGTGAGCAACGCGATCGCGCTGCCGCTGACCGGTTGGCTCAGTCGGCGCTTCGGCGAGGTGAAGCTGTTTCTCTGGGCCACTATCCTGTTCGTGCTGGCCTCGTTCCTCTGCGGTATCTCCACCTCGATGCCGGAACTGATCGGCTTTCGCGTGCTGCAAGGCCTGGTGGCCGGGCCGCTGTACCCGATGACGCAGACGCTGCTGATTGCGGTCTATCCCCCCGCGAGGCGCGGCATGGCCCTGGCGTTGCTGGCGATGGTCACGGTGGTCGCGCCGATTGCCGGGCCCATCCTTGGTGGCTGGATCACTGACAGCTACAGCTGGCCGTGGATCTTCTTCATCAACGTACCGATCGGCATCTTTGCGGTGATGGTGGTGCGCTCGCAACTGGCCAAGCGCCCGGTGGAAACCAGTCGCCAACCGATGGACTACGTCGGGCTGATCACGTTGATCATCGGCGTCGGCGCGTTGCAGGTGATCCTCGACAAGGGCAATGACCTGGACTGGTTCGAATCGAATTTCATCATCATCGGCGCGGCGATTTCGGTGATCGCGCTGGCGGTGTTTGTGATCTGGGAAATGACCGACCAGCATCCGGTGGTCAACCTGCGCCTGTTCGCGCACCGCAACTTCCGCATCGGCACGCTGGTGCTGGTGCTGGGTTACGCCGGGTTCTTCGGCATCAACCTGATCCTGCCGCAGTGGCTGCAAACCCAGATGGGTTACACCGCGACCTGGGCCGGTCTGGCGGTGGCGCCGATCGGGATTCTGCCGGTGTTGCTGTCGCCGTTTGTCGGCAAGTACGCGAACAAGTTCGACCTGCGCCTGCTGGCTGGTCTGGCGTTCCTGGCGATTGGCCTGAGCTGCTTCATGCGCGCCGAGTTCACCAACGAGGTGGACTTCCAGCACATCGCCCTGGTGCAGCTGTTCATGGGGATCGGCGTGGCGCTGTTCTTCATGCCGACCCTGAGCATCCTGATGTCTGACCTGCCACCGAGCCAGATCGCCGACGGCGCAGGCCTGGCAACCTTCCTGCGCACCCTGGGCGGCAGCTTTGCGGCATCGTTGACCACATGGATCTGGATCCGCCGCGCCGATCAGCATCATGCGTACATGAGCGAAAGCATCAGTACCTTCGAACCGGCGACCCGCGAGACCTTGAACCATTTAGGCGGCGCGAGCCAATCGGCGTACGCGCAGATGGATCAGATCCTCACCAGTCAGGCGTACATGCTCTCCACCGTGGATTACTTCACGCTGCTGGGCTGGGGCTTCATGGGGCTGATTCTGATTGTGTGGCTGGCGAAGCCGCCGTTTGCGGCGAAGGCCGGGCCTGCTGCTTCAGGACACTAAGGTCAAAAGCCCCTCACCCTAACCCTCTCCCGGAGGGAGAGGGGACTGACTGAGGGTTTCTTTCGAGGTCCGCCGACCTGAGCCACCGAGTTGAACTAAGGTTTTGAATAGCATGAAGATCGGCTCCCTTTCCCCCTCGCCCCCCCTGGGGGAGAGGGCTGGGGTGAGGGGGGGGCGATCTTCAGCCGTGCGGCAGGGCCGACGGCGGGGCAAAGTCGAACGGTGCCAGGGCATACCCGTTCTCATCCACCTGCAACGCCCAACCCTGACGATCCCAGTCCCCCAGCACAATCCGCTTCGCCGCCTGCTCGCCGAGTTGCAGCTTGTGGATCGCCGGACGATGGGTGTGGCCGTGGATCAGGGTTTTTACCCCGTATTGCTGCATGATCCGCGGAATTTCCTCAGGTGTGACATCAACAATGTCATTGGCCTTCATCCGCGTCTGCGCGCGACTTTCGCTGCGCAGCTTGCGCGCCAGTTTGTGGCGGGTGCTCAGCGGCAGGTGGCGCAGGATGAACAGGGTGATCGGGTTACGCAGGTAGCGCCGCAGCTTCATATAGCCGACATCGCGGGTGCACAGGCTGTCGCCGTGCATCAGCAGCACCGGCTCGCCATAGAACTGCACGACACTCGGGTCCTTCAACAGGGTGCAGCCGGCTTCTTTGCAGAAGGCCTTGCCGAGCAGGAAGTCGCGGTTGCCGTGCATCAGAAAGATCGCCGTGCCGCTGTCGCTCAACTGGCGCAGGGCCTGGCAGATGGAACGCTGGAAGGGCGTCATGGCGTCGTCGCCAATCCATGCCTCGAAAAAGTCGCCAAGGATATACAACGCACTCGCCGAGCGGGCGCGTCCGGCGAGCAAATCCAGAAACGCCCGGGTGATGTCCGGGCGCTCCTCTTCCAGATGCAAGTCTGAAATCAGCAATATCACGCTTCGATGATCTCGGCTTTCTCGATGATCACGTCGTCTTTCGGCACGTCCTGGTGACCGGCCTTGGAAGTGGTGGCAACGGCTTCGATCTTGTCGACCACGTCGGTACCGGCAACGACTTTACCGAACACGGCATAACCCCAGCCCTGAGCGGTCTTGGCAGTGTGGTTGAGGAAGCTGTTGTTGGTGGCGTTGATGAAGAACTGCGCCGAGGCCGAATGCGGGTCCATGGTGCGGGCCATGGCCAGGGTGTACTTCTCGTTCTTCAGGCCGTTGTCGGCTTCGTTCTGGATGCTGGCGCGCTTGTCTTTCTTTTCCTGCATGCCAGGCTGGAAACCGCCGCCTTGGATCATGAAACCCTTGATCACACGGTGAAAGACTACGTTTTCGTAGTGACCGGCCTTAACGTATTCAAGGAAGTTGGCAACGGTGATCGGCGCTTTTTCAGCGTCCAGTTCGATGACGATGTCGCCGTAGTTGGTGGTCAGTTTGACTTGAGTCATGATCGGTGCTCTTTTTCAATGAAGCGTTTTATAAGGAATTCGTGGGTATTGGGACATTTGCGCCCTATACCGGTTCAGCCCATCGGCCAAGGTGCGCAGTTTAGCGTGACAGGCGCGAATTTCGAGGCTGTTTTTCATATCCCGGCGATTAAATGCGCTCCTTTATAGGCCGCGCTCTGTCAGCCCCTTGACAGCATCGGCTATGATAGCGGCTTTGTTTTGTCTGGCCCCCTTTGCGGCCGCGCACATGTAAGTCAAGGATCCTATGAGCAAGCCCACTGTCGACCCTACCTCGAATGCCAAGTCCGGCCCTGCCGTGCCGGTCAATTTCCTGCGGCCGATCATCCAGGCAGACCTGGACTCGGGCAAGCACACCCAGATCGTCACCCGTTTTCCGCCTGAGCCCAACGGCTACCTGCACATCGGCCACGCCAAGTCGATCTGCGTGAACTTCGGCCTGGCTCAGGAGTTCGGCGGCGTCACGCACCTGCGTTTCGACGACACCAACCCGGCCAAGGAAGACCAGGAATACATCGACGCGATCGAAAGCGACGTCAAATGGCTGGGCTTCGAGTGGTCCGGCGAAGTGCGCTACGCCTCGCAGTATTTCGACCAGTTGCACGACTGGGCGGTCGAGCTGATCAAGGCCGGCAAGGCCTACGTCGACGACCTGACCCCGGAGCAGGCCAAGGAATACCGTGGCAGCCTGACCGAGCCAGGCAAGAACAGCCCGTTCCGCGATCGTTCGGTGGAAGAGAACCTCGACTGGTTTGCGCGCATGCGCGCCGGTGAGTTCCCGGACGGTGCCCGCGTGCTGCGCGCGAAGATCGACATGGCCTCGCCGAACATGAACCTGCGCGACCCGATCATGTATCGCATCCGCCACGCTCATCACCATCAGACCGGTGACAAGTGGTGCATCTACCCGAACTATGACTTCACCCACGGTCAGTCGGACGCCATCGAAGGCATCACCCACTCGATCTGCACCCTGGAATTCGAAAGCCATCGTCCGCTGTACGAGTGGTTCCTGGACAACCTGCCGGTGCCGGCTAACCCGCGCCAGTACGAATTCAGCCGCCTGAACCTGAACTACACCATCACCAGCAAGCGCAAGCTCAAGCAACTGGTCGATGAAAAGCACGTCAATGGCTGGGATGACCCGCGCATGTCGACGCTGTCGGGCTTCCGTCGCCGTGGCTACACGCCGGCGTCGATCCGTAACTTCTGCGACATGATCGGCACCAACCGTTCCGATGGCGTGGTCGACTTCGGCATGCTCGAGTTCAGCATCCGCCAGGACCTGGACGCGAACGCCCCGCGTGCCATGTGCGTGCTGCGTCCGTTGAAAGTCGTGATCACCAACTACCCGGAAGGTCAGGTCGAAAACCTCGAACTGCCGCGTCATCCGCAGAAAGAAGAACTCGGCGTGCGCCAGCTGCCGTTCGCCCGTGAGATCTACATCGACCGCGATGACTTCATGGAAGAACCGCCAAAGGGCTACAAGCGCCTGGAGCCGAACGGCGAAGTGCGTCTGCGTGGCAGCTACGTGATCCGTGCCGACGAAGCGATCAAGGACGCCGACGGCAACATCGTCGAACTGCGTTGCTCGTACGACCCGGACACCCTCGGCAAGAACCCGGAAGGCCGCAAGGTCAAAGGCGTGATCCACTGGGTGCCGGCCGCTGCCAGCATCGAGTGCGAAGTGCGTCTGTACGATCGCCTGTTCCGTTCTCCGAACCCGGAGAAGGCCGAAGACAGCGCGAGTTTCCTCGACAACATCAACCCTGACTCACTGCAAGTGCTGACCGGTTGTCGTGCTGAGCCATCGCTTGGCAACGCACAGCCGGAAGACCGTTTCCAGTTCGAGCGCGAAGGCTACTTCGTCGCCGACATCAAGGACTCGAAACCAGGTCAGCCGGTATTCAACCGTACCGTGACCCTGCGTGATTCGTGGGGCCAGTGATTTAGCGTCAAGGAAATATAAAGTGCTGACGATCTACAACACGCTCACCAAGAGCAAAGAAGTCTTCAAGCCGCTGGATGGCAACAAGGTGCGCATGTACGTGTGCGGCATGACCGTGTACGACTACTGCCACCTCGGCCACGGCCGCAGCATGGTCGCGTTCGACCTGGTGACCCGCTGGTTGCGGTTCAGCGGTTACGACCTGACCTACGTGCGCAACATCACCGACATCGACGACAAGATCATCAATCGTGCCCGCGAGAACGGTGAGTCGTTCGAAGCGCTGACCGAACGCATGATCGCCGCGATGCACGAAGACGAAGCGCGCCTGAACATCAAGAAGCCGGACATGGAGCCGCGCGCCACGGATCACATTCCGGGCATGCACGCGATGATCCAGACCCTGATCGACAAGGGCTTCGCCTACGCCCCGGGCAATGGCGACGTGTATTACCGCGTCGCCAAGTTCATGGGTTACGGCAAGCTGTCGCGCAAGAAGATCGAAGACCTGCGCATCGGTGCGCGCATCGAAGTCGACGAGTCGAAAGAAGATCCGCTGGACTTCGTCCTGTGGAAAGCCGCCAAACCGGGCGAGCCGAGCTGGGAATCGCCGTGGGGCGCCGGGCGTCCGGGCTGGCACATCGAGTGCTCGGTGATGTCCACCTGCTGCCTCGGTGAGACCTTCGACATTCATGGCGGCGGCAGCGACCTCGAGTTCCCGCACCATGAAAACGAAATCGCCCAAAGCGAAGCGGCCACCGGCAAGACCTACGCCAACGCGTGGATGCATTGCGGCATGATCCGTATCAATGGCGAGAAGATGTCCAAGTCCTTGAACAACTTCTTCACCATTCGCGACGTGCTCGACAAGTACCACCCGGAAGTCGTGCGCTACCTGCTGGTGTCGAGCCACTACCGCAGTGCGATCAACTACTCGGAAGACAACCTCAAGGACGCCAAAGGCGCACTCGAGCGTTTCTACCACGCGTTGAAAGGCCTGCCGAACGTGGCACCGGCCGGCGGCGAAGCGTTCGTCGAACGTTTCACCACCGTGATGAACGACGACTTCGGCACGCCGGAAGCCTGCGCGGTGCTGTTCGAGATGGTTCGCGAGATCAACCGTCTGCGCGAGAGCGATCTCGACGCGGCGGCCGGTCTGGCGGCACGTCTGAAAGAACTGGCGAGCGTGCTGGGTGTATTGCAACTGGAAGCCGATGACTTCCTGCAAGCGGGCGCCGAAGGGCGTGTCGATGCGGCTGAAGTCGACGCACTGATTGCTGCACGTCTGGCGGCACGCGCCGGCAAAGACTGGGCCGAATCCGACCGCATCCGCGACCAGCTCACCGCCATGGGCGTGGTGCTGGAAGACGGCAAGGGCGGCACGACCTGGCGTCTGGCTGACTGATTGCTTGATCCGCGTTAAAACAAAACCCGCCGAGTGCGGGTTTTGTTTTTTCTGGCGGGGCCTTAGCTCAAGGCGCCGGTGCTGACCGCGACGATCAGGAAAATCCCCAGCACCGCACGGTAGATGACGAATGGCCAGGTGGAGAACTTCTCCAGAAAACGCATCAGGCCCCAGATCGCGAAGAACGCCGAGATGCTGGCGATCACCAGACCGAAAATCAGGTGCCCCCAAACGGCAGCGGGAAGGTCGGCATGGAATAACACCCACAACTCCTTCAGACCGGCGAGGGCGATCGCCGGCAGCCCGAGCAGGAACGAGAACCGCGCCGCTTCTTCACGCTTGAAGTTGAGAAACAACGCCGCCGTCAGCGTCGAGCCGGAGCGCGACACCCCGGGAATCAGCGCGCCAATCTGCGCAATGCCGACGATCAGCGCATCGCGCAGACGCATTTCGTCAACGCTGCGCCGATGGCGACAGGTGAGTTCGGCAGCGGCCAGCAACACCGCCATGACCACGCAGGAAATCCCGATCACCATCAGACCGCGCAAGGGTGAGTTGCAGGCATTGAGCGTCGACGACAACGCGATCCCGGCAATCCCGATGGGAATGGTCGCCAGCACAATCGCCACCGCGAGGATGAACCAGCGGTTGTTGAAATCCCGTTGGCGCACCGCATCGACGCTGCCGCCGACCACTTGGCGGACATCGCGCCAGAAATAACTGACCACCGCCGCCAGTGCGGCCAGTTGCATCGCTGCGGAAAACGCCGAGCCGGGATCCGGCCAGCCGAGCAGGGCCGGGACGATGCGCATATGCGCGGTGGAGGAAACGGGCAGCAACTCGGTGATGCCTTGAATGATGCCGAGGAAGCCGATCTGCAGGTAGTCCAGCGAAGCGAAGCCGATATCGAGGCCGGTGGAACAGATGTTGGTCAAAGCACTTATCCTGTGAAAATCAGGAGGAGGGAGGTGTCTGAATCAATGGCATGGCGAAAAACTGAAACATTTCGTCACAGTCTAGTCGGTTCGGTCAATGAGGGCGGATTGATAGTTGTGGGGTGACTGGGCTGGCGCCTTCGCGAGCAAGCCCGCTCCCACATTGGATTTTTGTCATGTCTGATTTTTGTGTACGACACGGATCCCCTGTGGGAGCGGGCTTGCTCGCGAAGAGGCCGGTTCAGCCACCCTGTCACTCAGCCTGGCGCAAGCGCTTGTAAAGGGTATTGCGACTAACCCCCAACCGCCGTGCCAGATGCGAAATATTCCCCCCGGCTGCTTTCAACTCGCGGTTCAACGCCTCCACATCATTCAGATCCAGCCCCAGCGGCTGCACGCTCTCCACCGGCTCCATCTCCAGATCGACAAAAAAGTCATCCGGCAAATGCTCCGGCCGCACTGGCTGCTCCTCGGCCATTGCCAGTGCCACCTGCATCACGCTACTGACCTGACGTAAATTGCCCGGCCACGGGTGCCGCTCGAACAGCTCCAGCACTTCGCGGCTGAGTCCGGCCCATTGCGTCGGCTCACGATGCTGTTCCCACAGTCGTTTAAACAACGCCTCTTTATCACTGCGCTCTCTGAGCGGCGGCAGTTCCAGTGTCAAACCGCCAATTCGGTAGTACAAGTCCTCACGAAATCGGCCCAATTGCACTTGCTCGCGTAAAGAGCGGTTGGTCGCCGAGATGATCCGCAAGTCCACCGCGAACAACTCGCTGCTGCCCACCGGTTGCACGCAGCGCTCCTGCAACACCCGCAACAACCGCGCCTGAGTCGGCAACGGCATGTCGCCGATTTCGTCGAGGAACAGGGTGCCTTTGTCGGCTTTGCGGATCAGGCCGATGCTGCCTTTCTGGTTGGCGCCGGTGAACGCGCCTTTTTCATAGCCGAACAGTTCTGATTCCACCAGTTCGGCGGGGATCGCCGCGCAGTTGACGGCGATAAATGCCTGTTTGCTTCTCGAGCTGGCCTGATGCAGGGCTTTGACGAAGACTTCCTTGCCGACTCCGGTTTCGCCGTGGATCAGCAGCGGAATGTCTTTCTCCAGCAGGCGTTCGGCCTGACGCACGGCTTTTTCCACCCGGCTGTCACCGAAGTGCAGGGTGCTGAGGCTGATGGCGCCCGCGGGTTTGAGCGACGTTTCGGCGCTTTTCGGTTCAGCAAATACCCGAGGCTGAACCGCTGCCTGTTGCGGTCGCTTCAACAAACACTGAAAACGGTTGCGCCCGGAGGTCTGCAGGGCGAACGGCAAGCCGTCGGGCTGATTCAACAGCTCCAGCAGCGACACGTTGAACAGGCTCTCGACACTGACCCGCGACAGGCGCACGCCGAGCAGATTGTCCGCCCGGCGATTGGCCGACAGCACCTGCCCGCTCTCATCGAAAATCAGCAAACCCGCCCACTGACTGTCGAGGTTGTTCAACCCGGTGTTGAAGGTCAGTTGAAAGTGCTGGCCGTGGAACAGGTTGAGGATCAGCCGGTTCTCCACGGTCTGGCTCATCATCTTGACCATGCCCAGGGTGTGCGAGGGCGGCAGATAGCTGTCGCTGGACACGTCGAGTACGGCGATAACCTTGCGCTCGGCATCGAAAATCGGCGCGGCGGAACCGGTCATGAAACGGTTGGCTTTCAGAAAGTGTTCATCGTGCTCGATGTGTACCGCTTGCTCGCAGGCCAGCGCGGTGCCGATCGCATTGGTGCCACTGCAGCGCTCCATCCAGCTCGCCCCGGCGCTAAACCCTCGGGCCAGGTTCGGCTCGATAAAGCGCTGAGTGCCCCACGAGGTCAGCACCTGACCCTGATGGTCGGCGAGCATGATCAGGCAATTGGAGTTGCTGAGGATGTTCTCGTAGTACGGCAGCACTTCCTGATGGGTGGTTTGCACCAGCGCGTGGTGACGGTCGAGCAACTGCGCGATGCCGGCGGCGGGCAATTGATCGAAGGCCGGGGCGCTCTGGTGGTCAAGGCCGAAGGCGCGGCAACGTTGCCAGGAGGTCTGGACAATCGCGTCGTGGGACAGCGGCGGGGCAGGTGCGGCCATGGTGGTGGGCCTCTGAAGGGCATTTTATTGTTGTTATGGCACTGCTTTCAAAACCAACACAGATCAAAACTGTGGGAGCGGGCTTGCTCGCGAAAGCGGTATATCAGACACATTTACATCGACTGACACACCGCATTCGCGAGCAAGCCCGCTCCCACATTGGAGCTTCGGTGTTCAGGAAATCTGGGCAAAAAGCGTTCATAGAGTGTTGTTCACAATTGTTCATTGTCAATCGCCCAGCTGTTCAAATGTGTTCAGCAATGAACGCCTGATCCCCGCGTTTTCAGCCCTTTTCACGACAAATCAACCACTTGCCATTTCTGGCACGAATGTCGCTCTGCTGCACAGGTCGCTTGACTCCAATAATAAAAAGGCCGAGCCATGTCACTCACCCTGGAGCACGTCAGCCGCACCGTCGAGGGCCAGACCTGGATCGACGATGCCTGCCTGAAATTCGAACCCGGATCTTTCAACGTTCTGCTCGGCCGCACGCTGTCCGGCAAGACCAGCCTGATGCGCCTGATGGCAGGCCTGGACAAGCCCGACAGCGGCCGGATCCTGATGAACGGCGTCGACGTCACCCAGCGCCCGGTGCGCCTGCGCAACGTGTCGATGGTTTATCAGCAGTTCATCAATTACCCGACCATGACCGTGTTCGAGAACATCGCCTCGCCGCTGCGTCAGGCCGGTGTTTCCAAAGAAATAATCCATAGCAAAGTGCTGGAAACCGCGAAGATGCTGCGCATCGAGAAGTTCCTGCAGCGCTATCCGCTGGAGCTGTCCGGCGGTCAGCAGCAGCGCACGGCGATGGCCCGGGCGCTGGTCAAGGACGCCGAGCTGATCCTGTTCGACGAGCCACTGGTCAACCTCGACTACAAGCTGCGCGAAGAACTGCGCCAGGAAATGCGCGAGCTGTTCAAGCTGCGCCACACCATTGCGATCTACGCCACCACCGAACCCAACGAAGCCTTGGCGCTGGGCGGCACCACGACCATTCTTCACGAGGGCCGGGTGATCCAGAGCGGCCCGTCGACCTCGGTATACCACCAGCCGCAAACCGTGTTGGCCGCCGAGCTGTTCTCCGAACCGCCGATCAACCTGATGCCCGGGCGCATTGCCGGCAACGAAGTCAGCTTCGCCAATTTCGTGCACTTTCCGCTGAACGTCGACCTGCGTCCTGTAGGCGAGGGCGAGTTTCGCTTTGGCGTGCGCCCCAGCCATATCTCGCTGGTGCCGAGCAACGATGACGATCTGGAGCTGGCGGTTACCGTCGAAGTGGCGGAGATCAGCGGCTCGGAAACCTTCCTGCACGTGCGCAACGAGCATTTCCTGCTGGTGCTGCACCTGCCGGGGGTTCACGAATACGACGTCGATGCGCCGATCCGCATCTACATCCCGACTCACAAACTGTTCGTGTTCGATGCGCAGGGCCGTCTGGTGCAGGCACCGGGCCAACGTGTCGCGAGGGTTGCCTGATGGCCGAAATCCGTTTGCAGCACCTCGCCCACAGCTACAGCAAAACCCCGAGCGGGCCTGACGATTACGCGATCCGCGAGATGGACCACATTTGGGAGCAGGGCGGCGCGTATGCCTTGCTCGGCCCCTCGGGTTGCGGCAAATCGACCTTGCTCAACATCATTTCCGGCCTGCTCAGCCCCTCGCAAGGGCATGTGCTGTTCGATGGCAAAGCGGTCAACGACCTGACCCCGGAGAAGCGCAACATCGCTCAGGTGTTCCAGTTCCCGGTGGTCTACGACACCATGACCGTGTTCGACAACCTGGCCTTCCCCCTGCGCAATCAGGGCATGGCCGAGGCGAAAGTGCACAGCAAGGTGCAGGAAATTGCCGAAGTCCTCGACCTGCAAAACCTGCTGGGCAAGAAGGCGCGTAACCTCACTGCCGACGAAAAACAGAAAGTCTCCATGGGCCGTGGCCTGGTGCGCGACGATGTCTCGGCGATTCTCTTCGACGAGCCGCTGACGGTGATCGACCCGCATCTGAAATGGAAGCTGCGACGCAAGCTCAAGCAGATCCACGAGCAGTTCAACATCACCATGGTCTACGTCACCCACGATCAGCTCGAAGCTTCGACCTTCGCCGACAAGATCGCGGTGATGTACGGCGGACAGATCGTGCAGTTCGGCACGCCACGGGAATTGTTCGAGCGGCCGACTCACACCTTTGTCGGCTACTTCATCGGCAGCCCGGGGATGAACCTGATCGAGGTGCAGCCGCAGCCGGGCGGGGTCGGTTTCGCTTCGACGCACTTGCCACTGTCCGACGCCTTGCAGCGGCATATCGAACATGGTCAGTGGAAAAATCTGAAGGTCGGCATCCGCCCGGAGTTCATCCATGTCTGGGACGAGCCGTTTGACGAGGCGATGCAGGCGCGGGTGGTTCACGTCGAAGACCTCGGCACCTACAAGATCCTCACCCTCGACCTCGACGGCGCGCCGCTCAAGGTGCGTCTGGCCGAAGACAAACCGGTGCCGCAGGGCACGGCGTATATCAGTTTTCCGGCGCAGTGGCTGATGGTCTATGCCGATGAGTTTCTGCTTGAAGCCGATGAAGAGGTGCAGCCATGAACAAGGTGCAGAACAACAAGGCCTGGTGGCTGGTGTTGCCGGTGTTCCTGCTGGTGGCGTTCAGTGCGGTGATCCCGATGATGACCGTGGTCAACTATTCGGTGCAGGACATTTTCGACCAGTCCAGCCGCTACTTCGTCGGCGCCGACTGGTACAAGCAGGTGCTGCTCGACCCGCGTCTGCATGACTCGCTGCTGCGCCAGTTCATCTACTCGGCCTGCGTGCTGTTGATCGAAATCCCGTTGGGTATCGCCGTCGCCCTGACCATGCCGACCAAGGGCCGCTGGTCGTCAGTGGTGCTGATCATCCTGGCGATTCCGTTGCTGATCCCGTGGAACGTGGTGGGCACCATCTGGCAGATCTTCGGCCGTGCCGACATCGGCCTGCTCGGCTCGAGCCTGAATGCACTGGGCATCAGCTACAACTACGCGGCCAACACCATGGACGCCTGGGTGACGGTGCTGGTGATGGACGTCTGGCACTGGACGTCGCTGGTGGCGCTCCTGTGTTTTTCCGGGCTGCGGGCGATTCCCGACGTGTATTACCAGGCGGCGCGGATCGACCGCGCCTCGGCGTGGGCAGTGTTCAGGCACATCCAATTACCGAAGTTGAAAAGCGTGCTGCTGATCGCGGTGATGCTGCGCTTCATGGACAGTTTCATGATCTACACCGAGCCGTTCGTGCTCACCGGCGGCGGGCCGGGCAATGCCACGACTTTCCTCAGTCAGACCTTGACCCAGATGGCGGTCGGCCAATTCGATCTGGGGCCGGCAGCGGCGTTTTCGCTGGTGTACTTCCTGATCATCCTGCTGGTTTCGTGGCTGTTCTACACCGCCATGACCCATTCCGACGCCAACCGCTGAGGGCCCGGCCATGAGCAAGAGAAAGCTGATTCCGCTGCTGGTGTACATCCTGTTTCTGCTGGTGCCGATCTACTGGTTGCTGAACATGTCGTTCAAGAGCAACACCGAAATTCTCGGCGGCTTGACTCTGTTCCCCCAGGATTTCACCTGGCACAACTACAAGGTGATTTTCACCGACCCGAGCTGGTACACCGGTTATCTCAATTCGCTGTATTACGTCAGCCTGAACACGGTGATCTCGCTGAGTGTGGCGCTGCCGGCGGCGTATGCGTTTTCGCGCTTTCGCTTCCTCGGCGACAAGCACCTGTTCTTCTGGCTGCTGACAAACCGCATGGCGCCGCCGGCGGTGTTTCTGTTGCCGTTCTTTCAGTTGTATTCGTCGATCGGGCTGTTCGACACGCACATCGCCGTGGCCTTGGCGCACTGCCTGTTCAACGTGCCGCTGGCGGTGTGGATTCTTGAAGGTTTCATGTCCGGCGTGCCCAAGGAAATCGACGAAACCGCGTACATCGACGGCTACAGCTTTCCCAAGTTCTTCGTGAAGATTTTCATCCCGCTGATCGGCTCCGGCATCGGCGTCACGGCGTTTTTCTGCTTCATGTTTTCCTGGGTCGAACTGCTGCTGGCGCGCACGCTGACTTCGGTTAATGCCAAGCCGATTGCCGCGGTGATGACCCGCACGGTGTCGGCTTCCGGCATCGACTGGGGCGTGCTGGCGGCGGCGGGGGTGTTGACCATCCTGCCGGGCATGCTGGTGATCTGGTTTGTTCGCAACCACGTGGCCAAGGGCTTTGCCCTCGGTCGGGTCTGAGGAACGCATGATGGAATGGATGAGCTGGACCACCCCCACGGCGGGGTTCTTTATCGCCATCGGCCTGTTGCTGGTGGGCATGACCACCTGGGAATTGCGCTCGCCGAGCATCCTGCGACGCGGTTTTCTGCCGATTGCCACCACCCGTGGCGATCGCTTGTTCATCGGTCTTCTCGGCAGCGCCTACCTGCATCTGCTGGTAATCGGCGTCACCGACTGGAGCATCTGGGTAGCGTCCGCGCTGTCTCTGGTGTGGCTGTTGGTTGTGATGCGCTGGGGCTAGTCGAGTCGCTCGGCAATCGTGCTCCGTAACTCAAACTGGAGGTCTCTATGTTCGACAAAAACAATAAGCTGCGACATAGCATTTCATTGGCAGCCTTGCTGGCACTCAGCGGTTTGAGCGCATCTGCCTGGGCCGATGCCTACGAAGACGCTGCGAAAAAATGGATCGGCAGTGAATTCAAGCCGTCGACCCTGACGGCCGATCAGCAACTCGAAGAATTGAAGTGGTTCATCAAGGCCGCCGAGCCGTTTCGCGGCATGGAAATCAAAGTGGTTTCCGAGACCCTGACCACCCACGAATACGAGTCCAAGGTGCTGGCCAAGGCCTTCACCGAAATCACCGGGATCAAGCTCACCCACGACCTGCTGCAAGAAGGCGACGTGGTGGAAAAAATGCAGACGGTGATGCAGTCGGACAAGAACATCTATGACGGCTGGGTCAACGACTCGGACCTGATCGGTACGCACTTTCGCTACGGCAAGACCGAATCGATCACCGACCTGATGGCCAACGAAGGCAAGAACTTCACCTCGCCGACCCTCGACATCAAGGACTTCATCGGCATCTCGTTCACCACCGCGCCGGATGGCAAGATCTATCAACTGCCCGACCAGCAGTTCGCCAACCTGTACTGGTTCCGCGCCGACTGGTTCGAACGCGCCGATCTGAAAGCCAAGTTCAAGGAAAAGTATGGCTACGAATTGGGCGTGCCGGTGAACTGGTCGGCCTATGAAGACATCGCCAAATTCTTCAGCGAAGACGTCAAGGAAATCGACGGTAAACGCGTCTACGGGCACATGGACTACGGTAAGAAAGACCCGTCGCTGGGCTGGCGCTTCACCGATGCCTGGTTTTCCATGGCCGGTGGCGGCGACAAGGGCCTGCCCAACGGCTTGCCGGTGGACGAGTGGGGGATTCGCGTCGAGGACTGCCATCCGGTTGGTTCCAGTGTGACCCGCGGCGGCGACACCAACGGCCCGGCGGCGGTGTTCGCCACGCAGAAATACGTCGATTGGCTCAAGGCCTACGCGCCACCGGAAGCGGCGGGCATGACCTTCTCCGAGTCCGGCCCGGTGCCGTCGCAAGGCAACATCGCCCAGCAGATCTTCTGGTACACCGCGTTCACCGCCGACATGACCAAACCGGGCCTGCCGGTGGTCAACGCCGACGGCACGCCGAAATGGCGCATGGCGCCGTCGCCGCGCGGGCCGTATTGGGAAGAGGGCATGAAGCTCGGCTATCAGGACGTGGGTTCGTGGACATTCATGAAATCCACGCCTGAGAAACAGAAGCTCGCGGCGTGGCTGTACGCGCAGTTCGTCACTTCGAAAACCGTGTCGCTGAAGAAAACCATCGTCGGTCTGACGCCGATCCGCGAGTCGGACATCAACTCGCAGGCGATGACCGATCTGGCGCCGAAACTCGGTGGCCTGGTCGAGTTCTACCGCAGCCCGGCCCGCGTGCAATGGACCCCGACCGGCACCAACGTGCCGGACTATCCGCGCCTGGCGCAATTGTGGTGGAGCCACATCGCCGAAGCGGCCAGCGGCGAGAAGACTCCGCAGCAAGCGCTGGACGGCCTGGCCAAGGATCAGGACGCGATCATGACCCGCCTCGAACGCTCCAAGGCGCAAGCAGTGTGCGCCCCGAAAATGAACCCGGAACGCGACGCGCAATACTGGTTCGACCAACCGGGCGCACCAAAACCAAAACTGGCCAACGAGAAGCCGAAGGGCGAGACCGTGAGCTACAACGAACTGCTGAAATCGTGGGCGGATGCGCGTAAGTGATGGTTGATGTGTGAAAAGCAAAACGGCACCGTGAGGTGCCGTTTTTTTGTTGCCTGATCTACCGCTTTCGCGAGCAAGCCACGCTCCCACAGGTTTCTGTGTTGCTTACAAATTCAGAGTGCACCCGAAACCACTGTGGGAGCTTGCCTGCAAGCGATTGCTTTCTGACATTCAACATGGATATCGCCTGATCCGACGCTTTCGCGAGCAAGCTCGCTCCCACAGGTTTTGGCGGTGTCCACACATTTTGTGAATGACTACTGTCCCTGTGGGAGCGAGCTTGCTCGCGAAGGCTCAGTATCAGGCAGTGCAGATGTTGCAGGACCCACCGCCATCGCGAGCAGGTGAAGGCCTACAGGTTTGAGTGGTGGTCACAAAACCTGAGTACCCCGCAAATCACTGTGGGAGCTTGCCTGCAAGCGATGTGGCCATGGGTGTCGCCGCGGGAAAACCGAGACGGAATACGGTCATGACACCTGGCAAGCTCTTCACCTCCGCCACCCCCTGATGCAGGCTCATGATCGAGCGCACGATCGCCAGCCCCAGCCCGGTGCTGCCCTGTGAGCGCGAGCGGGCGCTGTCGACGCGGTAGAAACGGTCGAACAGGTGCGGCAGATGTTGCGCCTCGATGCCGGCGCCGGGATTGCTCACCAGCAGTGAAGCCTGCGTCGCGCCTTGCTCGATCAGCAAGGTGATGGTTTTGCCGTTTGGGCAATGACGCAGCGCGTTGGACAGCAGATTGGAAATCGCCCGCTGGATCATCAGCCGATCGCCCAACACCGATGCGCTGCCAACAACATTCAAATGAATCTGCTTGTCCTGCGCCGCCAGCGAAAACATCTCCGCAACCTTCGCCGCTTCCGCCTCCAGTGCCACCGATTCAAACGGCGCCAGTGCCGACGGATGACTGACCTGCGCGAGAAACAGCATGTCCGAGACAATCCGCGCCACGCGTTCCAGCTCCTCGGTACACGACACTAGCACGTCCTGGTATTCCTCACTCGTGCGCTCGCGAGACAGCGTCACCTGGGCCTTGCCCATCAGGTTGTTGATCGGCGTGCGCAGCTCGTGCGCCAGGTCATCTGAGAACTGCGACAACTGCTGCACCCCGGCATCGAGGCGATGCAGCATGAAGTTGATGCCCTGCGCCAGTTCGCTCAACTCCTGCGGCATGTTCACCACCGACAGCCGATGCTCCAGATCCTGCGTCGAGACCCTCGCCGCCACTTTGCGAAACTCGCGCAGCGGCGCCAGTCCACGCTGCACCGCGCCCCACGCCGTCAGGCCGATGAACACCAGCAACAGCGGCAAGGCAATCAGCGTCGAGCGCAGATAGGCGCTGAGCAGCGCCTGATCATGCGCGTTGTCCATCGACAGCAGCACCGGCACGCTGCTGCCATCCTTGAGCCGAATCAGCTTCGACGCGGTAAGGAACTTCGCGCCCTCGTCATCGATGCTGTCGCTATAGGCCAATTGTTCGGTGGTGGTTCGCACTGCGCGCAATTCGGCGCGTGGATCCTTGAGTCCCGAGCCGGATTTGAGCAGCGGCGTACGCAGGTTCGAACGGTCATAAATCGTCAGCGTCAGGTTGTCGTGGCCCATGACCTGATCGAGCAGAATGTGCGGCTTGCCACTGACTTCGTTGGCGTCGATGTACAGCGACAGGCTGTGTTCCACCTGCGCCATCTTCTTTTGCAGGCTGTCGCGGGACAGCGCATTCAGCTCATGAGTCAGGGCGAAATAGGCAAGGATCGCCAGAAACACCACCAACAGCGCGCCGAGAATACTCACCGTCAAACCAAGGCGCATCGACAGGCTGGCCGGCTTCATTCCCGCGCCTCCAGCACGTAGCCGACACCGCGCAGGGTGTGGATCAGCTTGTTGTCGAACGGGTCATCGATCTTCGCCCGCAAGCGCCGGATCGACACTTCGACCACGTTGGTGTCGCAGTCGAAATTCATGTCCCACACCAGCGAAATGATCTGCGTGCGGGTCAGCACCTCGCCGGACTGGCGCATCAGCAAGTGCAGCAGGGCAAATTCCTTGGTGGTCAGGTCGATGCGCTGCTCGCCACGAAACGCCCGATGCCGGCCCGGATCCAGCTCCAGATCGGCGACTTTCAACACCTGTGGGACTGGGATGTTTTCACTGCGGCGCATCAAGGTGCGGACCCGCGCCAGCAGTTCGGGAAACTCGAACGGCTTGACCAGGTAGTCGTCGGCGCCCAGGTCCAGACCGCGAATCTTGTCCGCCAGCCGCCCGCGCGCGGTGAGCATCATCACCCGCGTCGAGTGGGTGCGGCGCAGTTGTTCCAGCACGCCCCAACCGTCCAGTTCCGGCAAGTTCACGTCGAGAATGATCAGGTCATACGCCTGCTGTTGCGCCAGATGCAATCCATCGGCACCGGTGGCGGCGTGGTCAACGATATAACCACTTTCGGTCAAACCCTGATGCAAGTATTCGGCAGCTTTAAGCTCGTCCTCGACGACAAGGATTCGCATGATCTATCACCACTTTTATTTAATGGATATCTAATTAAGGCAACCCCTCACCCTAACCCTCTCCCCGAGGGAGAGGGGACTGAATGCGGGATATTTCAGAACTACGCCAACGTGAAAAAACTTTACTGAATCCATAATCGACTTGATGTAACAGGTCGATAAAAAACGCGAGACACTTCGGTCGGCCCCCTCTCCCCCCGGGAGAGGGCTGGGGTGAGAGGATGTCCGCAACGATAAAGGTTGTAGCGGCTACAGGGTCAACAACCCAATGCTTTAAACCGGGGCTGTGCGACAGTCCGCCGCAGCGCGGACCACGTGAATCTCGTAAGTTTGATTCCGACAAGTACTGTTCAGCAGTTAACTACCGAGTATTTGTTTCTATGTATTGCGGCAAAGCCGATTGCACTTCGCATCCTAGAACAAAACAACTTTGCTGAACCGTTGATAACGGATTTGTAATGTTCCAGTCACCTTGTCGATAAGTTCAAAACCCTAACGTGGCGGCATCGAAAAATCCTGAATTAAAGGAAGCCCTCCATTGCCCGGTTTAATTGAACTGACGGCGCGATCACGCCAGAACAAAACCGCTAGCGGCCTCTTGTTGCTGGCGTGTAGCAGCCTTGCCAGCGCATCGACCCTGACCCTCGATCAGGCGCTGCAAAGTGCCTTCGCCGGCAACCCGGATCTCGCCGCCGCGCAGTGGGAAATCGGCATTGCCGAGGGCGATCGCCAGCAGGCCGGGCTGATCCCCAACCCCGAAGTCTCTTGGGAGGCTGAAGACACCCGGCGCAACTCGCGCACCACCACGGTGATGCTCAGTCAGCCGATTGAACTGGGCGGCAAACGCGGCGCGCGCATCGATGTCGCCAGCCGTGCGCAGGACGCCGCCGGCATCGAACTGGAGCGCAAGCGCAATGCCTTGCGCGCCGATGTGATTCAGGCGTTCAACAGCGCGCAAACTGCGCAACAACGTCTGCAGCTGTCGCGCCAGTCGCTGCAACTGGCCGAGCACGGTTTGCGCGTGGCCCAAGGGCGGATCGAGGCCGGTAAATCGTCGCCGGTCGAAGGCACGCGAGCGCAAGTGCAGCTCTCGGAAGTGCGCCTGGAGGTGAGCCGCGCCGAGCGCGATCAGGCCAACGCCTATCAGCAACTGGCGCAAGTCATGGGCGCGCCGTTGCCGACCTCGACCAACGTGCAAGCCGCTACGCAACACCTCGCCACGCTGCCGCCGCCCGGCCGTTTGCTCGAGCGTCTGAACCAGACCGCCGAGCTGCGTTTGGCGAAACTGCAGATCGATCAGCGCGAAGCCTCGTTGGGCCTGGAAAAGTCGCAGCGCATTCCCGACCTGACCGTGAGCATCGGCAGCCAGTACAGCGAAACCGAGCGTGAGCGAGTCAACGTGGTCGGGCTGTCGATGCCGATTCCGCTGTTCAACCGCAATCAGGGCAACGTGCTCGCCGCCGCACGCCGCAGCGATCAGGCGCGGGATCTGCGCAACGCCACCGAGCTGCGTTTGCGCACCGAAGTCCAGACCAGCCTTGAGCAGTGGCAGACCGCCAACGGCGAAGTCAAAGCCTTCAACCAGACCATCCTGCCCGCCGCACAAAGTGCAGTGGACAGCGCCACCCGTGGTTTCGAAATGGGCAAGTTCGGTTTCCTCGACGTACTCGACGCCCAGCGCACCCTGATTGCCGCGCGCAGCCAATACATCCAGGCCGTCAGCGAGGCGACCGACGCCCGCGTGCGCCTCGAACGGATCTTCGGCGACCTCAGCGTCAGCCCTTGAATTTCATTTTCAGACAACTGCGCGAAGCACGGCGCAGAGGAGTTTCCATGGATAAAAAACTGCTGGTGGTCGCGGTCGCGACCTTGGCGCTGGGCATTGGCATCGGCTCGATGTGGCCGGCCAACTCAAATATCGACGCGCATGCCGATGAGGCCTCCGAACACGCCGATCACGCCGAGGAGGACGCTGCCGCCGAAGGCGAACATGCCGAAGAAGGCCACATCGAATTGAGCGCCGAGCAGATCGCCGCCGCAGGCATTCAACTGGCCGAGGCGCGGGCGCAAAGCATCAGTCTCGGCTTGTCGTTTCCCGGCGAAGTGCGCTTCGACGAGGACCGCACGGCACACGTCGTGCCGCGCGTGCCGGGGGTGGTCGAGTCGGTCGCGGTCAACCTCGGGCAAACCGTGAAGAAGGGCCAGTTGCTGGCGGTGATCGCCAGTCAGCAGATCTCCGATCAGCGCAGCGAACAGGCCGCCGCGCAACGTCGCCTGGCGTTGGCGCGCACCACCTACGAGCGCGAGAAAAAACTGTGGCAGGACAAGATCTCCGCCGAGCAGGATTTCCTCCAAGCGAAGCAGGCGCTGGAAGAGGCGGAAATCGCCATGAACAACGCCCGGCAGAAAATCAGTGTACTCAGCGGCAGCGTGGTCGCCACCGGTGGCAATCGCTACGAACTGCGCGCACCGTTCGACGGCGTGGTGGTGGAAAAACACCTGACACCGGGGGAGGTGGTCGATGAAACCACGGCCGCGTTTACCCTTTCGGACTTGTCCCGGGTGTGGGTCACGTTCGGCGTCTCGCCCAAGGATCTGACCAGGGTGCAGGTGGGTAAACCGGTGACTGTCAGCGCGCCGGAATTGAACGCGCAAGTCACCGGCAGCGTGGCTTACGTCGGCAGTCTGCTCGGCGAACAAACCCGCACCGCGACCGTGCGCGTCACCTTGGAAAACCCGCAGGGCTCGTGGCGCCCCGGGCTGTTCGTCAGCGCACGGGTGGCGACCGACAGCCGCGAAGCGCAAGTCGCCGTACCGGAAACCGCGATCCAGACCGTCGAGGACAAACCCACGGTGTTCGTGCGCACCGCTGACGGTTTCAAGGCGCAGGCCGTCGAGCTGGGCAGCCGCGCAGCCGGCCACGTGGAAGTCACCCAAGGGCTGGAAGCAGGCGTGCAAGTCGCCAGCGCCGGCAGCTTCGTCCTCAAGTCGGAGCTGGGCAAAGCCTCAGCCGAGCACAGTCATTAATTCTGGAAGGTCCCCATGTTCGAACGCCTGATCCAGTTTGCCATCGAGCAGCGCATCATCGTGCTGCTCGCCGTTCTGCTCATGGCCGGCCTCGGCATCGCCAGTTATCAGAAACTGCCGATCGACGCCGTGCCCGACATCACCAACGTCCAGGTGCAGATCAACACCGGCGCCGCCGGGTTCTCACCGCTGGAAACCGAGCAGCGCATCACTTTCCCGATTGAAACCGCGATGGCCGGTTTGCCGGCGCTGGAGCAGACCCGTTCGCTGTCGCGTTCGGGGCTGTCGCAAGTGACGGTGATCTTCAAGGACGGCACCGACCTGTTCTTCGCTCGCCAACTGGTCAACGAGCGTCTGCAGATCGCCAGGGAGCAATTGCCTGAAGGCGCTGAAGCGGTGATGGGGCCGATCTCTACCGGACTCGGCGAGATCTTTTTATGGACGGTGGAAGCCCAGGAGGGCGCGCTGAAGGACGACGGCAGCGCCTACACGCCGACCGATCTGCGAGTGATTCAGGACTGGATCATCAAGCCGCAGTTGCGCAACGTGCCGGGCGTCGCCGAGATCAACACCATCGGTGGGTTTGCCAAGGAATATCAGATCGCGCCGGACCCGAAACGCCTCGCCGCGTACAAGCTCACCCTCACCGATCTGATCACCGCGCTAGATCGCAACAACGCCAACGTCGGCGCCGGGTACATCGAGCGCAGCGGCGAGCAGTTGCTGATCCGCGCGCCGGGGCAAGTGGCGAGCACCGAGGATATCGCCAACATCGTCATGGCCAATGTCGATGGCACGCCGATCCGGGTGAAGAACGTCGCCAGCGTGGAAATCGGCCGTGAATTGCGCAGCGGCGCGGCCACCGAAAACGGTCGCGAAGTGGTGCTGGGTACGGTGTTCATGTTGATCGGCGAGAACAGCCGCACCGTTTCGCAAGCGGTGGCCAGCAAGCTGGAACAGATCAATAAATCCCTGCCGCAAGGCGTGATCGCCGTGCCGGTCTATGACCGCACGCACCTGGTCGACAAAGCCATCGCCACAGTGAAAAAGAACCTGATCGAAGGCGCGATTCTGGTGATCGCGATTCTGTTTCTGTTCCTCGGCAACATCCGCGCCGCGCTGATTACGGCGATGGTGATTCCGCTGTCGATGCTGTTCACCTTCACTGGCATGTTCAGCAACAAAGTCAGCGCCAACCTGATGAGCCTCGGCGCGCTGGACTTCGGGATCATCGTCGACGGTGCGGTGGTGATCGTCGAAAACACCCTGCGTCGTCTGGCGCATGCGCAGCAGCATCACGGCCGTTTGCTGACTCGTGCCGAGCGTTTCAAGGAAGTTTTTGCGGCAGCGAAAGAGGCGCGCCGACCGCTGATTTTCGGCCAGTTGATCATCATGGTGGTGTACCTGCCGATCTTCGCGTTGAGCGGCGTCGAAGGGAAAATGTTCCACCCGATGGCGTTCACCGTGGTCATCGCGCTGCTCGGTGCGATGCTGCTGTCGGTGACCTTCGTGCCGGCAGCGATTGCGCTGTTCGTCACCGGCAAGGTCAAGGAAGAAGAGGGCGTGGTGATGCGCGGTGCACGTCGGGTGTATGCGCCGGCGCTGGCCTGGGTCATGGCCCATCGCACGGTGGCCGTGGGCGCGGCGTTGGGCGTGATCGTGCTCAGCGGCGTGCTCACCAGCCGCATGGGCAGCGAGTTTGTACCGAGCCTCAGTGAGGGGGATTTTGCCCTGCAAGCGCTGCGCGTGCCGGGCACCAGCCTGACGCAATCGGTGGACATGCAGCAGCGGCTGGAGACGCTGATCCTGGCCAAAGTGCCGGAGGTTGAACGGGTGTTCGCCCGCACCGGTACGGCGGAAATTGCCTCCGATCCGATGCCGCCGAACATCTCTGACAGCTACGTGATGCTCAAACCGAAGGATCAATGGCCAGACCCGAACAAGTCCCGCGAAACCCTGATGGCCGAGTTGCAACAAGCCGCCGCGACGTTGCCGGGCAGCAACTATGAACTGTCGCAGCCGATCCAGTTGCGCTTCAACGAACTGATCTCCGGTGTGCGCAGCGATGTCGCGGTGAAGGTGTTCGGCGATGACATGGACGTGCTCAACGCCACGGCAGCGAAGATCGCGGCGGCGATGCAGAAGGTCAATGGCGCCTCTGAAGTGAAAGTCGAGCAGACCACCGGGTTGCCGGTGCTGACCATCAACATCGATCGCGACAAGGCGGCGCGTTACGGGCTCAACGTCGGTGATGTGCAGGACACCATCGCCGTCGCAGTGGGGGGACGGCAGGCTGGCACTTTGTACGAGGGTGATCGGCGCTTCGACATGGTGGTGCGCTTGTCCGATGCCATGCGCAAGGACATCGACGGCTTGTCGGCGTTGCTAATTCCGGTGCCGGCGCTGAGCGGTGCGGCGAATCAGATTGGGTTTATTGCACTGAAGGACGTCGCCAGCCTCGATCTGGTGCTCGGGCCGAACCAGGTCAGCCGCGAAAACGGCAAGCGCCTGGTGATCGTCAGCGCCAACGTGCGCGGGCGCGATATCGGCTCGTTCGTCGGTGAGGCGGGTGTGCTGATCGAGCGCGAGGTGCAGGTGCCGGCCGGTTACTGGACCAGTTGGGGCGGGCAGTTCGAGCAATTGCAATCGGCGGCCAAGCGCTTGCAAATCGTGGTGCCGGTGGCGTTGCTGCTGGTGTTCGGATTGCTGTTCATGATGTTCAACAATCTGAAGGACGGCTTGCTGGTGTTTACCGGGATTCCGTTTGCGTTGACCGGTGGGGTGATGGCGCTGTGGCTGCGGGATATTCCGTTGTCGATTTCGGCGGGTGTCGGGTTTATCGCGTTGTCCGGGGTGGCGGTGCTCAACGGTTTGGTGATGATCGCGTTCATTCGCAATTTGCGCGAGGAAGGGCGCTCACTGACGGAGGCAATCAACGTCGGCGCGCTGACGCGCTTGCGGCCGGTGTTGATGACCGCGCTGGTGGCGTCGCTGGGGTTTATTCCGATGGCGCTGGCGACCGGCACCGGCGCCGAGGTGCAGCGGCCACTGGCAACCGTGGTGATCGGCGGGATTCTGTCCTCGACGATCCTCACGTTGCTGATCTTGCCCGCGCTGTACCAGATCGCCCATCGCCGGGATGAGGACACCGTACCGTCTGAATAGGTGATCTCCTGTGGGAGCGGGCTTGCTCGCGAAGAGGCCGTGTCAGTCGACATCAATATTGGATGACACACCGCTTTCGCGAGCAAGCCCGCTCCCACATGGGTTCCGTGCACTGATCCGGCAGATAACGGATATGTAATTCCCCCGCCACCGTCACGAAAGGTGCGCCTTGTTACCTTGATCCCGTCAGCTACTTAAACGAGGAATCAACCATGAAATTCGCCCGACTGAGTGCCTTCGCAACCGTCCTGATGCTGTCGTCACTGGCCATGGCCGAAGGCGGTGGTGACCGCACCTTCGACCGGATGATGACCGCCAACGACCGCGCCGTGGAGCTGTTCGTGGCCAAGGAAAAAGCCGCTGCCAACCCGGTGGTGGTCAATGAAAAGAACGACCAGAAAACTCAGGATCTTTAACGCTGCCTGAACCTGCGCAAGCCCGTCATCGCGCATCGATGCCGGGCTTTTTTTCGGGCCTGGAAGGGAAGGAAATGGAGATGAAAATGCTTAAGTCGATCGTGTTCGCCAGCGTCATGGCGATGTCCGTGAATGCACTGGCCGAGGGCGGCGGTGATCGCACCTTCGAGCGCGCTTTCAGCGCCAACGCCAAAGCCATGGAACAATACGCGGCTGAACGCGGCAAAGCGGCGCCGGTGGTCAAGGAATACGAATACGGCATGCAGCTCGACGTGGTGAAAATCGTCAGCGTGGTGAAGCCGCAGCCTGCCTGCTCGGTGGTCCCTACCGCTATGACCTACGAAGACTCGCAAGGGCAGCTCAACACCCTCAGATACAGCGTGGCCGGCGTGTGCCGCAACAGTGGTGGCTAACCAACACCTGATCCCCGGAGCTGCATTTAAAAGTTGTGTGGGAAAAGCAGAACCTTCCCACAATGTTTTCAGGTTGCCCTTCGGACGTCAGCTCTCTAGCCTGTGTGTTCAAGGAGGGTTACTTGGTCGGCAAGGGCTCGACGTCGACAGTGGCCGGGAGCGGAGACGCTTCCTGGTTCAACTTGCGTCGGGCAATCTCGGCGCCGCGCAGACGCAGAGGCGTTTCGATAAAGCGGTAGTTGAGTTCGCTCAGCAGCACCAGCAGACCCACCGACGTCAGTAACAGCTCAAGGGTGAAACGCCCATCCAGCGGCACGCCTTGGTTGGCGGCAACACGCGTCCAGATCTCTGTACTCAGGTGGTTGGTGAACACGTGGATCACGTAGAGCCCATACGACCGTGAGCCAAGCCATTGCATGAGACCGCGCATGAACGCCGGGCAGTAGATGTAGCCCTTCTGATAACTCGCCAGCCAGACAATCAATACCGCGACCATCGCGACGATGCCGACAGCAATGGGCATGGCAATCAGCTGGATGGCGACAGAACCCAGCATGTAGAGCAGGAACAGCGTGCAAAGCAGCGGTTTGATCGTCCCCTGACCCAGACCGACCGGTTCTATCTGCCGATAGAGGCGGGTACGGGTGAACAGGCACAGGAGAATTCCCCAGAGCATTGCATCCAGACGGAAGTGCGTGAGGATGCTTGTGGGTTGGCCGTAGGGGTTTCGATCAATACCGAACTGCAACGCAATCAGTGCGAACAGGGCAATGATCCGCCAACGCGGGGCCGTGACAAACAGCAGAAAAAAAGGAAATACGAAGTAAAACTGCTCTTCGAGCGCCAGGCTCCAGTATTGAGGGCTAGGGCCCAACAGCGAGTTGTAATGCATCGCCAGGTTGCCGCTGAAGGTCGCGACGGCGGTGAAACTGCGCAGATTGTCGTACCACGAACCAAAGGCGTTCGACTGGTTGAAAATGATGGAAAACAACAGCGGAATGAGTATCCAGAGCCATGCTGTGGGCAGCAGACGATAGGCGCGGCGCAGCCAGAAACAGGCAGTTGCCAGACCGAACTGATCTTGGGCGCGCTGTTGGTCGAAATGGTCCAGATAGGCCTTGCTGACCACGAAACCGGAAATGCAGAAGAACAGGTCGACACCGGTCCAGGGCATGAAAATCGAGAATATTCTCAGCAGCGTATCGGTATGGAACGGCAGCATCATGGTGACATGGCACAAGAAGGTCATGGCCACAGCAGCCCCTCGCAAGTACTCGATTTCCAGGTTCTTACGGCTACTCATCGGTCCCTCGTTATTCTTGTTGGTCAGCGCAGGCGAAGATGGCAGGTGGCTTGCGGTTCGGTCAAGAAAACGATGAGTTTATTCAGCGCAAAAAAAGGCGCCCCGAAGGACGCCAAAAAATTCACCTCTGACCAAAGGAGCAAGGAGCTTCTAAAGGTGAATGGTATTGCTCGGGGAAACTCAGAGAATCGCCAGCGGGTATTCGACGATCACCCGCACTTCATCCAGATCCGACTCGAACGCCGTGGCGCGGGTAGTGGCTTGGCGCAAGCGCAGTGACAGGTCTTTCATCGAGCCGCTCTGCACCACGTATTTGACTTCGATGTCGCGCTCCCAACGTTTCTGATCGGTCAGCGGATTGCCCTCGGCATCGCGGCGCATGTACACGGCGTTGGCATTGGAATAGTCGGCGTCGGTGCCGCGTGCGTAACGGGTCATGAACGACAGACCGGGTACGCCGTAGGTGCTCATGTCGAGGTCGTAGCGCACCATCCACGAACGTTCCTTCGGCGAGTTGAAGTCGCTGTACTGGATCGAGTTATCGAGGAAGATCGAGTCGGACTGGCGCAGGTAATCGAAGTCGTCGTTGCCGTTGTTGCGCTGGTGGGAGAGGGCGACGGAGTGCGCACCGAGTTTCACGCCGACGCGGCCGCTCCAGATGTTGTTGTCGAATTGGCCGAGCAGTTGCTTGCCTTCGTCGACCGCCTTGTAATAGTTCAGGCCGCCGAACAGCGACAGGTCGTCCGCCAGCGGATAGGTCCAAGCGGTGCCGGCGTAATACTGATTCCAGGCATCCTTGAGGCGGCTGGAGTACAGGCTGAAACTGAGGTTCTTGTTCAGCACGTAGTCGCCGCCGCCATAAGCGATCCACGGCGAATTGACCGGGCCGGCGTAGAACGTGGCGAAATTTTCGCGCATGTCGCTGGACACCGGTTGGCTCATCGCATGCAAACGACCGCCCTGAATCGACAGACCGTCGATGCTGGTGTTGGTCGCCGTCACACCGCGAAAGCTTTCCGGCAGCAGGCGCGAATCACCTGCGGCTACCACCGGGTTGGCCGGGAACACATCACCGACCTTGACCACGGTATCGAAGGCCCGCACTTTGGCAGCGCCACCGACCTTGGTGTACTCATCCCGCGCCTGGCCGTCACGGTTGACCGGCAACACATCGAACGAACTGCGCCCGCCGTTGCGGCCATCACCGGTGTCGAGTTTCAAGCCGAGCATGGCAAATGCATCGACACCGACCCCGACGGTGCCTTGGGTGAAACCGGATTCGAATTTGCTGATCACCGCATGCGCCCAGGCTTCGGAATAACCGTTGCCGGTAGGGCTGGACTGGCCGTTGCGATGATCACGATTGAAGTAGAAGTTGCGGTTGAGCACCGTCAGGCTGCTGCCTTCGACAAAGCCCTCGGGCTGGTCTTCTGCAAACACCATGGACGGCCCGGCGCCGACCACCACTGCTAAAGCGGCCATCGACATTTTTGTATTGTTAACCATCAAACACTCCTTGGGTTCGGCAGAACGGGAACGTGCGTCGGCGTGGTTTTATTGTTCGGCGGGGCAGGGCCCGCCGGCATTGGTCGCCGGGTCACATCGTTGCAAGCTGCGGATAACGCCAAGGTGATGGGGGAATTACAATTTCGTCATGTGGCTGGAATCAAAACCCCGTGTCAGGTCAGGGCTGCGAGTTGTTCGATTGTCTGTGGAAAACGCTCGACCAGACGGATCAGGGTTGTGGCCTGAGCATTGGGCGTAGCTCGTCCTTGCTCCCAGTTCTCGAGCGTTCGCGTATTGGTGCGTAGATACATCGCGAAAACTGACCGGGAAAGATTAAGTTGCTGACGGATGGCTATCACTTCCTCAGCAGTGATCGGCATCAGTTTTGGCAGCTGAACCTTATGGGTACGCAAGGTGATTTTGCCTTGGCGTTCATCGGCCAGTGCTTCCAGTCCATCCATCAGTTCGGAAAAAATGTCACGTTTCATAGTGGCTTCTCGCGTTGAGTTCTCTATCCAGTGTTTTTCTGAAAAGCTTTTTCTGGGCAGGCGTCAAATCGTCCTGCTCGTTTTTGTTGAAGACGGTAAAGAGCCAGAACTGATCGAAGCCTGACCACCAGTAATAAATCACTCGTAATCCGCTGCGCTTGCCTTTCCCTCTTCGTTGGTCGCTGAAGCGAATTTTACGAAGCCCGCCTGTGTCCTCGATGAGATCGCCCGCTTCCGGATTTTTCAGCAACTCCAATTGAAAGCTGCGAAACAGATCGTCATCCAGATAGTCGTCTCGGTGCTTCTGAAACACAGGCAATTCGATAAATAGAGCATCCATGTTCTGTACGCTACCTACGTATAGTGTTGTCTCGATAATCGAATCGGTCAAGGCCTCCAGGCCGTCCTTTTCGTCCCTTTTTGAACGGTAGACGCCGGTCGTAAAAATACCTGTAGGACGAATCGACGAGTGTGGTGAGAACGTTCGATTGAGTAGCGAGGAGGCTTAGCAGTTGACGTGTCGGAACAATCCGCAGCACTATCGCCCCATGACTGTCCAACTTCGAATGACCAAGATGTGCTCCTCCATGACCGCTTCCGGCGGGCCATAAGGTCATACGTGTTTGTCATTTGACGTGTACCCAAAGCCCCGCCAGAAATGGACGGGGCTTTTTCATGCCCCGTCCGCACATGGCTCAAGGAGAGAGAAATGTTCGATATCAGAAGAGCCACCGCGAATGACGCCCAAACCGCATTCGACATACGACGCTTGGCGATCAGGCATCAATGCATCGGTGCCTACACCGAGCAGCAAATGCACGACTGGACCAAGGGCTCGGCTGAAGACGGTTACGACACGCTCATGGAAAAGCATTTCTATCTGGGCTGGGTTGAGGACGAGCCAGTGGCAACCGGAATGCTTGATCTGGAGTACCGTGAAATCGGTGCAATCTTCATTCATCCGGATTTCATGCAGCGCGGACTGGGCAAACAGGTTCTGCACTTTCTTGAAGATCTGGCAAGGGAGCTGGGGCTGGCAGAGGTGTGTCTGGACGCAACGTTGAACGCTGCCGATTTTTACCGGCGCTGCGGTTATGTCGGGGAGGAGAGTGCGATTTACCAATCACCTTCGGGTCTGCAACTGGCGTGCGTGCCGATGGTGAAGAAACTGTGATGCCATTGGGGCGAGGGAGCTTGCTCCCGCTGGACTGCGTAGCGGGCCCCGCTTCTCAGTTGAACAGCGGGGCCGCTTCGCGTCCTGACGGGAGCAAGCTCCCTCGCCACAGGTTATTTGTTGCTACATGGAATCTGTAAAACAAAAACGGCACCCGAAGGTGCCGTTTTCACTTGTAGCCAGCCGAGCAATCAGCCCGCCAGACCCGCCTGCTGAACCAGGGTCAGCAATGGTTGCGGGTACACACCGAGGAAGAACGCGACCAGGGCGATGGCCAGCAGCATCACGCCGCCTGCCTTCTGTTCCCAGTGCAACTGGGCGTCGTGGCGGCGCAGGTTCGGTTCGATCAGGTACAGGGTGACCATCACGCGCAGGTAGTAGAACACGCCGATGGCGCTGCCCAGTACCAGGGAACCGACCAGCCACCATTGGTGCGACTCGACGCCGGTAGCGATGATGTAGAACTTGCCGATGAAGCCAGCGGTCAGCGGGATACCGGCCAGGGACAGCATCATCACGGTCAGTACCGCGGTCAGGTACGGACGGCGCCAGAACAGGCCGCGGTACTCGTACAGCGCGTCGGCGTCACGGCCGTTGTACGGCGAGGACATCAGAGTGATCACGCCGAACGCGCCGAGGCTGGTGATCACATAAGTCACCAGATACACGCCGATGGCTTCCACCGCCAGACCCTTGCTCGCCACCAGGGCAATCAGCAGGTAGCCGAAGTGCGCAATGGACGAGTAACCGAGCAGACGCTTGAGGTTGCTCTGGGTCAGGGCCAGCAGGTTACCGAACAGGATCGAGGCGACGGCGATCACGCTCAGCACGTCGCTCAGCACGCCGCTGCTGGCAGCAGGGGAGATCTGGAACAGACGCACCATCACCGCGAACACGGCAACCTTCGACGCCGTGGCGAGGAACGCGGCGACTGGTGCCGGAGCACCTTCGTACACGTCCGGGGTCCACAGGTGGAACGGTACCAGCGACAGCTTGAACGCCAGACCGATCAGCATCATGCCCAGACCCAACTGCGCCAGCGAGCTCGGCAGGTTGGTGGTCGCCAGGGCCTGACCGATACCGTTGAAGCTCAGGGTGCCGGCGTCAGCGTAGAGCAGGGCCATACCGAACAACAGGAACGCGGAACCGGCCGCCGACAGCACCATGTACTTGATGCCGGCTTCCAGCGAACGCTTGTTGAAGAAGGCGTAAGCCACCAGACCGTAGACCGGCACCGACAGCAGTTCCAGACCGATGAACAAACCGGCCAGGTGCTGCGCGCTGACCAGAACCAGACCACCGGCGGCGGCCATCAGGATCAGCAGGTACAGTTCTTCACGATTGCCCGGGTAACCCGAACCGCCATCGCCGAGGTAGGCGTGGGCGAGGGTGACACAGGCGAGGGTGGCGACCAGGATCAGCGCCATGTACAGGCAGGCGAAGGTGTCGATCTGGAGCAATGGGGTCACGGCCAGAGGCGCGACTTTCAGGGCTGGCAGGATCGACAGCAAGGCCAGGTTCAGACCGGCGACCGAGATCAGGAAGGTCTGCGAGTGGTTGCGGCGCCAGGCGATTGCCAGCATCACCACGATAATGGTGAGGCTGGTGATCAACAGTGGCGCAAGCGCAATAAAGTGTTGAATCGTGAATTCCATAGCGCTCTTACCGGGCCGAAGCGAGTTGAGTGAAGGCGGTGCCGAGCCACTGCTGCACGCCATGCATCGTGGCGGCGGAAGTGTCGAGGAACGGTTGCGGGTAGACGCCGAGGTAAATCAGCAGCACCGCAAGGCCCAGCACCATGATCAGTTCGCGACCGTCCATGCCGTGCAGGATCGAATCCGATTTCGACGGACCGAAGTAGGCACGGTGGATCATGATCAGCGAGTAGACCGAACCGAACACCAGACCGGAGGTGGCAATCGCGGTGATCCATGGCGCACTGGCGAACGTACCGATCAGGATCAGGAACTCGCCGACGAAGTTACCGGTACCCGGCAGACCCAGCGAAGCGGCGGCGAAGAACAGGCTGATCGCCGGCAGGTAAGCGATACGCGACCACAGACCGCCCATCTCACGCATGTCACGGGTGTGCAGACGCTCGTACAGCTGACCGCTGAGGATAAACAGTGCCGCGGCCGACAGACCGTGCGCGAGCATCTGGATCACTGCACCTTGCAGTGCCAGTTGGCTGCCGGAGTAGATGCCGATCAACACGAAGCCCATGTGGGAAACGGACGAGAAGGCGATCAGACGCTTGATGTCGGTTTGCGCGAACGCGAGGAACGCACCGTAGAAGATCCCGATCAGACCGAGGGTCATGGCGATCGGCGCGAACTCGGCCGAAGCATTCGGGAACAGCGGCAGGGCGAAACGCAGCAGACCGTAGGCCGCGGTTTTCAGCAGGATACCGGCGAGGTCGACGGAACCGGCAGTCGGCGCCTGGGCGTGCGCGTCAGGCAACCACGAGTGGAACGGTACGACTGGCAGCTTGACCGCGAAGGCGATGAAGAAGCCGAGCATCAGAATGTACTCGGTGGTCATCGACATCTTGGTCTTCAACAGGTCGGCGTAGTTGAAGGTAATCACGCCAGTGTTGTTGAAGTTGACCAGCACCAGACCGAGGATCGCCACCAGCATGATCAGGCCGGAAGCCTGAGTGAAGATGAAGAACTTGGTCGCCGCGTAGATCCGGGTTTTCTTGCCGTCCGAAGAACTGTGACCCCAGAGCGCGATGAGGAAGTACATCGGCACCAGCATCATTTCCCAGAAGAAGAAGAACATGAACAGGTCGAGGGCGAGGAACACGCCGACCACGCCGCCCAGGATCCACATCAGGTTCAGGTGGAAGAAGCCAACGTGACGTTGAATCTCTTTCCACGAGCAGAGTACCGAGAGGATACCCAGCAGACCGGTCAGCAGGATCATCAACAGCGACAGACCGTCGAGGGCCAGGTGCACGTTGATGCCGAAGCGCTGGATCCAGACGTGCTTGAACTCGAGCGCCCAGGTCGGATCGGCGCCAGGCGCCGGCGCAAATGAATAGTCACCGTGGGCCCACAGCCAGAGGCCGAGGGCGAGTTCCAGGGTCATGGTCAACAGCGCAATCCAGCGGGGGAGGGTAGCGCCGAAGCGCTCACCCATCCAGCACAGCAGGCCGCCGATGAAGGGGATCAGGATTAGCCAAGGCAGAATCATGACGGGCTCGTTTCCTTTCGCAAATTCGCAAGGTTCATATCAGACCGCTACCAGCACGATGGCGCCGATTACCAGCACGGCACCAGCAGCCATCGAGGCGGCATACCAACGCAGTTGACCGGTCTCGGTGCGGCTCAGGGCGGTGTGACCGCCTTTGGCCATACGCGGGATCAGACCGATGGTCTGGTCGAGCGGGTCTCTGCGCAGTACATGGCTGATCGCAAGGTACGGCTTGACGAACAGTTTGTCGTAGATCCAGTCGAAGCCCCAGGCAGCGAACCACCAGGCCGAAAGGAAACGGCCGATGCCGCTGTTGGCGATTGCCGTCACGAAGCGACGCTTGCCGAGGAACAGCAGGGCCGCCAGCAGGATACCGGCCAGGGCGATGGCGCCCGAAGCGATTTCCAGACTGTGCTTGGCTTCGCCACCGGCATGGCCAACGCTCTCAGGCAGTACGCCGTGCAGCGGTGGAACGATCATCGCGCCGACGAACGTCGACAGCACGATCAGTACCGACAGTGGCAGCCAGTGAGAGATACCGTGACCGGCGTGGGCTTCGGTCTTGGCTTCACCGTGGAACGTGATGAAGATCAGGCGGAAGGTGTACAGCGAAGTCATGAACGCGCCGACCAGACCTGCGTAAAGCAGACCGTGGTTGCCGCTGGCGAACGCTTCCCAAAGGATTTCGTCCTTGGAGTAGAAACCGGCGGTGACCAGTGGCAGGGCGGCCAGTGCAGCACCACCGACGATGAAGCTGGCGTAGGCCAGTGGCAGTTTTTTCCACAGACCGCCCATCTTGAAGATGTTCTGCTCGTGGTGGCAGGCAACGATCACCGCACCGGAAGCAAGGAACAGCAGGGCCTTGAAGAAGGCGTGGGTCATCAGGTGGAAAATCGCGCCATCCCAGGCACCAACGCCCAGCGCCAGAAACATGTAGCCGATCTGGCTCATGGTCGAGTAGGCGAGGATACGTTTGATGTCGGTTTGTACCAGTGCGGCGAAACCTGCGAGAACCAGCGTCACACCACCGACGATGCCGACCAGGTGCAGGATTTCCGGCGCCAGGGTGAACAGACCGTGGGTACGGGCGATCAGGTAGACACCGGCGGTCACCATGGTTGCAGCGTGGATCAGTGCCGACACCGGGGTCGGACCGGCCATCGCGTCCGCGAGCCAGGTTTGCAGTGGCAGTTGCGCCGATTTACCGACCGCACCACCCAGCAGCATCAGAGTCGCCAGGGTGATCCAGAAGTCGCCGACCTGGAATTTCTGCGGTGCCAGCACCAGCAGTTCCTGGATGTTCAGCGTGCCCACTTGCTGGAACAGGATGAACAGGCCGATGGCCATGAACACGTCGCCGATCCGGGTCACGATGAAGGCCTTGAGTGCGGCGTTACCGTTGTTGCGGTTGCTGTAGTAGAAACCGATCAACAGGTACGAGCACAGACCCACGCCTTCCCAGCCGAAGTACAGGAATAACAGGTTATCGCCGAGCACCAGGAACAGCATGCTGGCGATAAACAGGTTGGTGTACGAGAAGAAGCGCGAGTAGCCCGCTTCGCCGCGCATGTACCAGGACGCGAACAGGTGGATCAGGAAACCCACGCCCACCACCACGCCGAGCATGGTGATCGACAGGCCATCGATGTAGAGGGCGAAGTCAGGCTTGAAGCCTTCGACCGCCATCCACTTCCACAGCACCAGGGTGTAGTGACCACCTTCGGGCGGCGCGACGTTGAATTGCCAGATGACGTAGGCGGCGACAATCGCCGACAAGCCAATGGAGCCCACGCCGATCAGCGCCGAGAGGTTTTCCGACCAGCGTCCACGGGAGAACGACAGCAGCAGGAAACCGATCAGAGGGAATACAAAAGTCAGAAAGATTAGGTTCATCCGCGCATCTCACTGGCAGCGTCGATATCGAGCGTGTGGAAGCGGCGATACAGTTGCAGCAGGATCGCCAGACCAATACTGGCCTCGGCGGCTGCCAGGCTGATCACCAGGATGAACATGATCTGTCCATCCGGTTGGCCCCAACGGGCGCCTGCAACGATGAAGGCCAGGGCAGAGGCGTTCATCATCACTTCCAGACTCATCAACACGAACAAAATGTTGCGGCGGACCATCAGGCCGACCAGTCCAAGGCAGAACAGGATCCCGGCAACGGCCAATCCATGTTCGAGAGGGATAGCAGGCATGTCTTACTCCTTCGCCTCGTTACGGCCCAAATGGAACGCCGTGACGGCTGCAGCGAGCAGCAGCATCGAGGCGAGTTCGACCACCAGCAGATACGGGCCGAACAGGCTGACGCCCACGGCTTTTGCATCGACGGTGGTGTGGCCGATGGCCTGACCGCTCTGGTGAGCGAACAGCACATACAGCAGTTCGGCCAGCAGCAGGGCGGCGAGAATCACCGGCCCTGCCCAGATGCCGGGCTTGAGCCAGGTGCGTTCCTGCTGAACCGAGGCAGGACCCAGGTTCAGCATCATCACCACGAACACGAACAGCACCATGATGGCGCCGGCGTAGGCGATCACTTCCAGCACGCCGGCGAACGGTGCGCCGAGTGCGAAGAAGGTCATGGCCACGGCGATCAACGAGATGATCAGGTAGAGCAGGGCGTGCACAGGGTTGGTGTTGGTGACCACACGTAGCGTGGACACAACCGCGATACCCGATGCGAAATAGAAAGCGAATTCCATCGTTCTTCCTTAAGGCAGCAAGCTCTTCACGTTGATCGGTTCGGCTTCGTTCTGCGCAGAGCCTTTCGGCTTGCCAGCGATTGCCATACCTGCAACACGATAGAAGTTGTAATCAGGGTTTTTGCCGGGGCCGGAGATCAAAAGATCTTCTTTCTCGTACACCAGGTCCTGACGTTTGAACTCGGCCATCTCGAAATCCGGGGTCAACTGGATTGCGGTGGTCGGACAGGCTTCCTCGCAGAGACCGCAGAAAATGCAGCGCGAGAAGTTGATACGGAAGAAGTCCGGGTACCAGCGACCGTCTTCGGTTTCAGCTTTCTGCAGCGAGATGCAACCTACCGGGCAAGCCACGGCGCACAGGTTGCAGGCTACGCAACGCTCTTCGCCATCGGGGTCACGGGTCAGGACGATGCGACCACGGTAGCGTGGTGGCAGGTAGACCGGCTCTTCCGGGTATTGCAGGGTGTCGCGCTTGCGGAAGCCATGGCCGAAGACCATGACCAGGCTGCGCAACTGGGTACCGGTACCCTTAACGATGTCGCCAATATATTTGAACATGGGTCAAATCCTCACTGAACCGCAACCGCAGGTGTGTTCCACAACACAACCGCAGCGGTTATCAGCAAATTGATCAGGGTCAGTGGCAGGCAGAATTTCCAGCTGAAATCCATCACCTGGTCATAACGCGGACGCGGGATGGAAGCGCGCAGCAGGATGAACAGCATGATGAAGAACGCGGTCTTCAGTGCGAACCAGACGAAGGACAGTTGCGGCAGGATGCCGAACGGACCGTGCCAGCCACCGAAGAACAGGGTGACCAGCAGCGCCGAGATCAGGATGATGCCGATGTATTCACCGACGAAGAACATGCCCCATTTCATACCGGCGTATTCAATGTGGTAACCGTCTGCCAGTTCCTGTTCCGCTTCCGGCTGGTCGAACGGGTGACGGTGAGTCACGGCGACGCCTGCGATGAAGAAGGTACAGAAGCCGAAGAACTGCGGAATGATGAACCACAGGTTCTGCGCCTGGTACTCGACGATGTCGCGCATGTTGAACGAGCCGACCTGCACCACGATGCCCATCAGGGCCAGGCCCATGAACACTTCGTAGGACACGGTCTGCGCCGAGGCACGCAAGCTGCCGAGCAGGGCGAACTTGTTGTTGCTCGACCAGCCGGCGAACAGCACCGCGTAGACCGACAGACCGGCCATGGCGAAGAAGAACAGCAGGCCGATGTTCAGATCCGCGACGCCCCAGGTCGGGGTGATCGGGATGATCGCAAAGGCGATCAGCAAGGCGGACATGGCCACCACCGGTGCCAGGGTGAAAATCACCTTGTCGGCAAACGGCGGAGTCCAGTCTTCCTTGAAGAACATCTTCAGCATGTCGGCGGCGATCTGGAACATGCCGAACGGGCCAACGCGGTTCGGACCGTAACGGTCCTGCCACCAGCCCAGCAGGCGACGTTCGACAAAGCTGAGCAACGCGCCCGCGACCACGACGGCCAGCAGAATCACGATGGCTTTGATGACCGTCAGGATCACATCGATCACTTCAGGGGTGAACCAGGTCATTGCGCTGCCTCCTGCAGACCGTCGACGGACAGGCCGGCGAATGCCGGTGGAATGCCGGCGATGCCCGCAGGCAAGGCCACCAGACCAGCGCCCAGTTCTTCATTGATGCGCAGCGGCAGACGCAGGGTCTGGCCGGCCACATTCAGGCTCAGCAGAGCACCGTCGTTGACGCCCAGGCGATCCGCTTCGGATTTGGCCAGCGCCACGTACGGAGCCGGGATGCGTTCCTGCACCGGAGCGGCTTTCGACGAGTTTTCGTCGCTGCCGAACAGGTGGTAGAACGGCACGGCCTGCCAGGTGCCCGGCGCCGGGTTGAATGCGCGCGGAGCGGCAGCGAACCAGTTCAGCGAATCACCGGTGCTTTCGATCAGGCGGGTGCCCGGGTCGCCTGCACGCAGGTGACCGCCGACTTCGTCCTGGAACTTGTTCCAGGCTTGCGGCGAGTTCCAGCCCGGCGACCAGGCGAACGGCACTTGCTGACGCGGTTCGGCCGAGCCCGAGTAACCTTCCATGGAGAAGGCGAACGCGGTGTCTTTGTCTTGCGGGGTGCGCGGTTCGTGAACGCTGATGTCGGCGCGCATCGCGGTGCGACCGGAATAACGCAGCGGTTCACGTGCCAGTTTCAGACCCTTGATGCGGAACGCGGCAGACGGCGCGGCGTCGACGATACGCGCCAGTTGCTCGGTGCTCGAAGCCACGGCAGCGGTGACGTGGTCGAGTTGCGTCCAGTCGATCGGCTGGTTCAGCAGGGTCGAGCGCAGGGCGTGCAGCCAGCGCCAGCCTTCGTGAACCAGGATGCTCGCGTCCATGTATTGCGGATCGAAAACCTGGAAGAAGCGCTGGGCGCGACCTTCCTGGCTGACCAGCGTACCGTCGCCTTCAGCGAAGCTCGCCGCTGGCAGCACCAGTTGCGCGCGGTCGGTGGTGGCGGTTTTCTGGTGGTCGGCAACGATCACGACTTTCGCAGCGTTCAGCGCGGCATCGACCTTGGCTTTCGAGGTGCGGGTGTACAGATCGTTTTCCAGCACGACGATGGCGTCGGCCTTGCCGTCGATCAAGGCTTGCAGCGCCGCGTCGACCGATTCGCCACCGAGCATGGCCAGGCCAAGGCTGTTGGCTTCCGGCACGATCAGGCTGATCGAACCGTTCTTCTCGCGCAGCTTCAGGGCTTTGGCGATGTTCGCCGCCGCTTCGATCAAGGCTTTGGAACCCAGCGAAGTACCGGCGATGATCAGCGGGCGCTTGGCCGCGAGCAGGGCGTCAGCGATGCGCTGAGCCAGTTCCAGTGCTTCGGCGTCCAGACCTTCAACGGCCGGGGCGCTGGCGTCCAGTGCGTGGGCCACAGCGAAGCCGATGCGCGCCAGATCGTCCGGAGCGGCGTGAACGCACTCTTCCGCGATGTCGTCGAGCTTGGTTTCCGCCAGGCTGGCGATGAACAGCGGGTTCAGTTCGTGCTGACCGATGTTCTTCACCGCGGCATCGAGCCACGGCTGAACGCGCATGGCTTCGGCCATGTCTTCAGCTTTGCCCTTGACCGACTGACGCAGGGACAGCGCCATACGGGCGGCGGTCTGGGTCAGGTCTTCACCGAGGACGAACACGGCGTCGTGGTCTTCGATGTCGCGCATGTTCGGCACGGGCAACGGGCTGTCTTTGAGCACTTGCAGGACCAGACGGATGCGCTCCAGTTCGGAGGCTTCGATACCGGAATAGAAGTGCTCGGCGCCCACCAGTTCACGCAACGCGTAGTTGCTTTCGAGGCTGGCACGCGGCGAACCGATACCGACGATATTGCGCCCGCGCAGCAGATCGGCTGCCTTGTCCAGCGCCTGATCCAGGCCCAGCTTGGTGCCGTCGGCCAGCAGTGGCTGACGTGGACGGTCGGTGCGGTTGACGTAGCCATAACCGAAACGGCCACGGTCGCACAGGAAGTACTGGTTCACCGAACCGTTGAAACGGTTTTCGATGCGACGCAGTTCGCCGTAACGCTCGCCCGGAGAGATGTTGCAACCGCTGGAGCAGCCATGGCAGATGCTCGGCGAGAACTGCATGTCCCATTTACGGTTGTAGCGCTCGGAGTGAGTCTTGTCGGTGAACACACCGGTCGGGCAGACCTCGGTGAGGTTGCCGGAGAACTCGCTTTCGAGGGTGCCGTCTTCAACGCGACCGAAGTACACGTTGTCGTGGGCGCCGAATACACCGAGGTCGGTGCCGCCGGCGTAGTCCTTGTAGAAACGCACGCAGCGGTAGCAGGCGATGCAGCGGTTCATTTCGTGGGAAATGAACGGGCCCAGTTGCTGGTTCTGGTGGGTGCGTTTGGTGAAGCGATAACGGCGCTCGTTGTGGCCGGTCATCACCGTCATGTCTTGCAGGTGGCAGTGACCGCCTTCTTCGCACACAGGGCAGTCGTGCGGGTGGTTGGTCATCAGCCATTCGACAACACTGGCGCGGAACGCCTTGGATTCTTCATCGTCGATGGAGATCCAGGTGTTGTCGGTGGCAGGGGTCATGCAGGACATGACGATGCGACCACGGGTGTCGTTCTCGTCGGTGTACTGCTTGACCGCGCACTGGCGGCAGGCCCCGACGCTACCAAGCGCGGGGTGCCAGCAGAAATAAGGGATGTCGAGGCCCAGCGACAGACATGCCTGTAACAGGTTGTCTGCCCCGTCGACTTCGAGCGCTTTGCCGTCTACGTGGATAGTGGCCATGGTTCAAAGGTCTTCGTTGGCCCGGTGTCAGCGGGCGTGGCTAATGGAATCTTGTTATCCGTCCGAATCCAGTCAGCCCCGAAAGGCGTCATCGGACGAAAGGCGAAGGGCACGGACCCTTCGCCTTTTTAAGCGTTTACGCGCCGATTACGATCGGCCTTGCCAGAGGCGGGACGGCGGCGCTTGCAGGCGCGATACCGGCTTCGAACTCTGGACGGAAGTATTTGATGGCACTGCCCAACGGCTCCACGGCACCCGGTGCGTGAGCACAAAAGGTCTTGCCTGGGCCGAGGAAGCCGACCAGACCCAGCAAGGTCTCGATGTCGCCTGGCTGACCACGGCCTTCTTCGATGGCCATCAAGAGCTTGACGCTCCATGGCAGGCCATCACGGCACGGGGTGCAGAAGCCGCAGGATTCGCGAGCGAAGAACTGCTCCATGTTGCGCAGCAAGGAGACCATGTTGACGCTGTCGTCCACCGCCATCGCCAGGCCGGTACCCATCCGGGTGCCCACTTTGGCGATGCCGCCGGCGTACATCTGTGCGTCGAGGTGTTCCGGCAACAGGAAACCGGTACCGGCGCCACCTGGCTGCCAGGCCTTGAGCTTGTAACCGTCGCGCATGCCGCCGGCGTAGTCTTCGAACAGCTCGCGACCGGTGACGCCGAATGGCAGTTCCCACAGGCCCGGATTCTTGACCTTGCCGGAGAAGCCCATGAGCTTGGTGCCCATGTCTTCGCTGCCTTCGCGGGCCAACGATTTGTACCAGTCCACGCCGTCGGCAATGATCGCCGGCACGTTGCACAGGGTTTCCACGTTGTTCACGCAGGTCGGCTTGCCCCACACGCCGACGGCGGCAGGGAAGGGCGGCTTGGAGCGCGGGTTGGCGCGGCGGCCTTCGAGGGAGTTGATCAGTGCGGTTTCTTCACCGCAGATGTAACGTCCGGCGCCGGTGTGGACGAACAGTTCGAAATCGAAACCGCTGCCCAGAATGTTCTTGCCCAGCAGGCCCGCAGCCTTGGCTTCTTCCACGGCACGGTTCAAGTGCTTGGCGGCGGTGGTGTACTCGCCACGCAGGAAGATGTAGCCACGGTAGGTTTTCAGTGCGCGGGCACTGATCAGCATGCCTTCGATCAGCAGATGGGGCAGTTGCTCCATCAGCATGCGGTCTTTCCAGGTGTTCGGCTCCATCTCGTCCGCGTTGCACAGCAGGTAGCGGATGTTGATGGATTCGTCCTTGGGCATCAGGCCCCACTTCACGCCAGTGGGGAAGCCTGCACCGCCGCGACCTTTGAGGCCGGCGTCTTTCACGGTCTGGACGATGTCGTCCTGAGCCATGTCGGCGAAGGCTTTGCGCGCAGCGGCGTAACCGTTCTTGGCCTGGTATTCGTCGAGCCACACGGCTTCGCCGTCGTCACGCAGACGCCAGGTCAGCGGGTGAGTCTCGGCCGAACGCTTGATGCGGTTGGCAGGACCGAAAGATGTCAGGGTCATACGTAGCCCTCGAGCAGTTTGGCCACGCCGGCAGGCTGCACGTCGCCAAAGGTGTCGTCGTCGATCATCAGCGCCGGTGCCTTGTCGCAGTTGCCGAGGCAGCAGACAGGCAGCAGGGTGAAACGACCGTCGGCGGTGGTCTGACCCAGGCCGATGCCCAGATTGTTCTGGATTTCGCTGACCACCGACTCGTGGCCGCCGATGTAGCAGACCATGCTGTCGCAGACGCGAATGATGTGACGGCCGACCGGCTGACGGAAGATCTGGCTGTAGAACGTCGCCACGCCTTCAACGTCGCTGGCCGGGATGCCGAGGATCTCGCCGATCGCGTACAGGGCGCCATCCGGCACCCAGCCGCGTTCCTTCTGAACGATCTTCAGGGCTTCGATCGACGCCGCGCGCGGGTCTTCGTAGTGATGCAGCTCGTGCTCGATGGCCGAGCGCTCGGTTTCACTCAAGGTGAAACGGTCTGTCTGGATAAGCGTGCTGTTCATGCTTAGCGGTCCACGTCGGCCATAACGAAGTCGATACTACCCAGGTACGCAATCAAGTCCGCGACCATGCTGCCTTTGATCACCGAAGGGATCTGCTGCAGGTGCGGGAAGCTCGGAGTACGGATCCGGGTACGGTAGCTCATGGTGCCGCCGTCGCTCGTCAGGTAATAACTGTTGATGCCCTTGGTCGCTTCGATCATCTGGAAGGATTCGTTGGCCGGCATGACCGGACCCCACGAAACTTGCAGGAAGTGCGTGATCAGGGTTTCGATGTGCTGCAGCGTGCGCTCTTTCGGCGGCGGCGTGGTCAGCGGATGATCCGCCTTGTACGGGCCTTCCGGCATGTTGCGCATGCACTGGTCGATGATCTTGATGCTCTGGCGCATCTCTTCGACGCGGACCATGCAGCGATCGTAGGCATCGCCGTTGGCGGCCAGCGGTACTTCGAATTCGAAGTTCTCGTAGCCGGAGTATGGGCGCGCTTTACGCAGGTCGAAGTCGCAACCGGTCGAACGCAGGCCGGCACCGGTGACGCCCCATTCCAGGGCTTCTTTGGTGTTGTACTGCGCGACGCCGATGGTCCGGCCTTTGAGGATGCTGTTCTGCAGGGCAGCCTTGGTGTACTCGTCGAGGCGCTTTGGCAGCCACTCAACGAAGTCTTTCACCAGTTTGTCCCAGCCGCGCGGCAGGTCGTGGGCGACGCCACCGATGCGGTACCAGGCCGGGTGCAGACGGAAACCGGTGATGGCTTCGATCACCGTGTACGCCTTCTGGCGGTCGGTGAAGGTGAAGAACACCGGAGTCATGGCGCCGACGTCCTGGATGTAGGTCCCCAGGAACAGCAGGTGGCTGGTGATCCGGAAGAACTCGGCCATCATGATGCGGATGACGTCGACCTTCTCCGGGACCTTGATGCCGGCCAGCTTCTCGACCGAGAGCACGTACGGCAGGTTGTTCATCACGCCGCCGAGGTAGTCGATACGGTCGGTGTACGGGATGAAACTGTGCCAGGACTGACGCTCGGCCATCTTCTCGGCACCACGGTGGTGGTAACCGATGTCCGGTACGCAGTCGACGATCTCTTCACCATCGAGTTGCAGAATGATGCGGAACGCACCGTGAGCCGAAGGGTGGTTCGGGCCCAGGTTGAGGAACATGTAGTCCTCGTTGGCCCCGGAACGCTTCATGCCCCAGTCTTCAGGACGGAAGCGCGCGGCTTCTTCCTCAAGCTGCTGCTTGGCGAGGTTGAGGCTGAACGGATCGAATTCGGTGGCGCGCGCCGGGAAGTCCTTGCGCAGCGGGTGACCTTCCCAGGTCGGCGGCATCATGATGCGCGACAGGTGCGGGTGGCCTTTGAAGTCGATGCCGAACATGTCCCAGACTTCACGCTCGTACCAGTTGGCGTTCGGCCAGATGCTGGTGACGGTCGGCAAGCTCAGGTCGCTTTCGGACAAGGCGACTTTGATCATCACGTCACTATTACGCTCAAGCGACATGAGGTGATAGAACACGGTGAAGTCGGCGCCCGATGGCAGCCCTTGACGCTTGGTGCGCAGGCGCTCGTCCACGCCGTGCAGGTCATAGAGCATGACGTACGGCTTGGGCAGGTTGCGCAGGAAGGTCAGGACTTCGACAAGTCTGGCGCGCGCCACCCACAGCACCGGCATGCCGGTGCGGGTCGACTGAGCGGTGAACGCTTCGGCGCCAAAACGGTTGTTCAATTCGACGACCACATCCTGGTCGTCTGCCTTATAAGGCGGGATGTACAGAGCGCTGCCTGTAGTCATGGTTATTTTTTCGCTTTCGGTCAACGTAAAGAATGAAGCCAGCTTCTCGTTTCTTTGAAACAGACTGGATCAGACTTCGTCAGGGCTGCGCAGATTGGTGACTGCGATTCGCTGTTCGCGGCGCTGTTCCTTTTGCGAAGGCATGTCGGCGCGATAAACGCCTTGGTCGCCAACGACCCAGGAAAGCGGACGACGCTCCTGTCCAATCGATTCCTGCAACAGCATCAAGCCTTGAAGGAATGCTTCTGGACGAGGCGGGCAGCCAGGTACGTAGACGTCCACGGGCAGGAACTTGTCCACCCCTTGAACCACGGAGTAGATGTCGTACATGCCACCGGAGTTGGCGCACGAACCCATGGAGATAACCCACTTAGGCTCGAGCATCTGCTCGTAGAGACGCTGAATGATCGGCGCCATCTTGATGAAGCAGGTACCGGCGATAACCATGAAGTCGGCCTGACGCGGTGATGCCCGGATAACTTCGGCGCCAAAGCGCGCGATGTCGTGGGGCGCCGTGAAGGCGGTGGTCATTTCCACGTAGCAGCACGAAAGGCCGAAGTTGTACGGCCACAGGGAGTTTTTACGCCCCCAGTTGACCGCGCCACTCAGCACGTCTTCGAGCTTGCCCATGAAAATGTTTTTGTGAACTTGATCCTCTAACGGATCGGAAACGGTTTCCCGTTCGCCGATCGGATACTGCTCGTTAGGAGCATCGGGGTCGATTCTGGTGAGATTGTATTGCATTGCCAAAGCCTCATTGTTTCAGCTTCGCCTGCCGCTTGCGACGAGCTTCCGGAGCCCAGTCAAGGGCGCCCACTCGGAACAGGTAGACAAGACCTGCCAACAGAATTGCTATGAAAACGAGAGCTTCGACGAATCCGGTCCAGCCGCTTTCGCGGACGGACACAGACCATGCAAAGAGAAAGAGGGCTTCGATATCGAAGATCACGAACAGCATCGCGACCAGATAGAATTTGGCTGAGAGCCGCAAGCGGGCGCCACCTGTAGGTAGCATGCCGGACTCGAACGGTTCGTTTTTGCTGCGGCCCCAGGCTTTTGACCCGAGGAGGCTGGAGACGCCAAGCATGAAGGCACACAGGCCGACGACACCCAGAAGGAAAATGGCAAAGCCCCAGTTGTGGGCCATGAGTCCTGTCGCTTCGGGCATGCTGGTAATCCTTAACAGAGAGCAAAGGTCTCTGAGCTTGATAAAGAAATAGGCAGTGACGATATGTCGCAGCAATCAATCGCGCTGATTTTATGGCTAAACACCCGGCAAGTAAAATTCCTATAGCGAAATTATTTATTGGAATAAGGACATAGCGTACCTCCAATGCCCTGCAGCCCATGCGTTGCGGGCATTAGCCGGGTTTATGCAAATAATGTTTTGTAGAGAATGTAACGAACATAGTTGCGGCTAAATGATAATTGATATCGTTTGGAGTGGTTTTGTAACTGTTTAGCGGCGCAGTAAACAGAAAGTTGTCTTATATGCCTGTTACTGCAAGTAGCGGTGGCGCCCGTTTTAGCTGATTTTTCTGACCTGAGTACTGGTCTGGATCAATGTTTTGTCGCGCGGCGGGCGTCAAACCTGTGGGAGCGGGCTTGCTCGCGAATGCGGTGGGTCAGTCGCGCATGTGCAAGCTGACACTTCGCATTCGCGAGCAAGCCCGCTCCCACAGGGGGGGGGTGTTTGGGGAATCGGCGCGCAAAAAAAACGCCCCGAACCAGTCGGGGCGTCAGTTTTGCGGCTTTGCGGTTAGCTTTCTATACGATCCGCAAAGGCCGTTTGCTCAGCGAAGCCGAATCAGTGGAACTGTTCTTCTTCGGTCGAACCGGTCAGCGCGGTCACCGAGGACGAGCCACCCTGAATCACGGTGGTCATGTCGTCGAAGTAGCCGGTGCCCACTTCCTGCTGGTGAGCCACGAAGGTGTAACCCTTGGCGGCGTCAGCGAATTCCTGCTCCTGCAGCTTCACGTAGGCAGTCATGTCGTTGCGGGCGTAGTCGTGCGCCAGGTTGAACATGCTGTGCCACATGTTGTGAATGCCGGCCAGGGTGATGAACTGGTGCTTGTAGCCCATGGCGGACAGTTCGCGCTGGAATTTGGCGATGGTCGCGTCGTCCAGGTTTTTCTTCCAGTTGAAGGAAGGCGAGCAGTTGTACGACAGCAGTTGGTCCGGGTATTCCTTCTTGATCGCTTCAGCGAAGCGACGGGCTTCTTCCAGATCCGGTTTGGCGGTTTCGCACCAGATCAGGTCGGCGTACGGTGCGTAGGCCAGGCCACGGGCAATCGCCTGATCCAGACCGGCACGTACCTTGTAGAAGCCTTCCTGAGTACGCTCGCCTGTCACGAACGGCTGGTCGTACGGATCGCAGTCCGAAGTCAGCAGGTCAGCCGCGTTGGCGTCGGTACGCGCCAGGATGATGGTCGGCGTGCCGGCAACGTCAGCCGCCAGACGAGCAGCGGTCAGCTTCTGTACGGCTTCCTGAGTTGGAACCAGTACCTTGCCGCCCATGTGGCCGCATTTTTTCACGGAAGCCAGTTGGTCTTCGAAGTGAACGCCGGCGGCGCCTGCTTCGATCATGCTCTTCATCAGCTCGTAGGCGTTCAGTACGCCGCCGAAACCGGCTTCAGCGTCAGCCACGATTGGCGCGAAGTAGTCGATGTAGCCTTCGTCGCCCGGGTTCTTGCCGGCCTTCCACTGGATCTGGTCAGCACGACGGAACGAGTTGTTGATGCGCTTGACCACGGTTGGCACCGAGTCCACCGGGTACAGCGACTGGTCCGGGTACATCGATTCTGCGGAGTTGTTGTCCGCAGCCACCTGCCAGCCCGACAGGTAGATCGCCTGGATACCGGCCTTGACCTGCTGAACAGCCTGGCCACCGGTCAGGGCGCCCATGCAGTTGACGAAATCTTTCTCTGGGCGGAAGGACGGCTTGGCACCCTGGGTCACCAGGTTCCACAGCTTCTCGGCGCCCATTTTCGCAAAGGTGTGCTCAGGTTGAACCGAGCCACGCAGACGGACGACGTCAGCAGCGGAATAAGTGCGAGTCACGCCTTTCCAGCGCGGGTTTTCAGCCCAGTCTTTTTCAAGGGCTGCAATTTGCTGTTCGCGTGTCAGTGCCATGGAGATAAACCTCGTCGCGTCTTTATGAAAAGTTGTTCTGCGGTGGAAAATTCCTGCGCTCGCTGACCAGAAGCTTAGGTGGTCAAGTCGGATTCGGCGGGGGAGGCGACGGGATGAACGATGGGCTCGAGGGGAAGTGAGCAGGTAGTGGCGGACTGCGGGCGCATTCGGGCGTCGTGGGCCTTTATACGGTCTACAGCGTGAAGCCGGGTTACCTAATTACGCTTCCGTCCCTCGGGACAACTTCGTTCCAGTCGGCAACCTCGTCAAACACACCTTGTGGGCGGTACAGACACGAAGCGGTTCGCGGGGTAGGTGCGAACATCGCTTCGAAGGCCCTTGCCAGGGCCTCTGATTAGCGGGAGCGAGGCCATCATGCCTTCGCTTTTTTAACCCGTCAAACGTTTTGTAGTGCTTTTTTTCAAGCACTACATCTTTCGTCTAATACGACTAATCAGTCAGTTTTCGGTGCTTTAGTCCAGGGCGTCGACTTTGACCCGTAAAGTCATGTCATCTCGGCCTTGAGTCGAGTAGCTGCGGGTCAGGCCCTGTTTGTCGGCCTGAGTCTGGCGATTTACGCCGGCGAGGGTGATCCATTCGCCCAGGCGTCCGCTGACCGTTGTGTCGGTACTTTGCACGTTCACTACATCGGGACGTTCCTGGCTCATGCGGTCACGGTTGGTACTGATTGCCAGGTGAACGATGTCGCCGGTGACGCTGGCGGTGACGTAGAAGCCTTGAGTGACGTTGCGGTATTGGGTCTGGCTACTGTAATCGCCGTAGGAGTTGGTCTGGCTGCTGGTGATCGGCACACTTTGGCCGACCTGAATCAGCGCCGGCGCGCCCTCGCTGGCCTGAATCTGCTGGATGCCGCCGTCACGGCTGGCGGTGCTGTAGTTGATGATCCGGGTCTGTTGGTCGCCAGTGTTCTGCTGGTTGTTTTCATTGGTATCAACCGTGATCAACAGGCGTTTGGGCGCAGTATCGAGCTGGGTAATCAGCGCTTTGAGTTCCTGAATCTTGTCCGGCTCGGCCTTGATGATCAGTTGGTTGCCATAGGCGCTGACCTGACCGTCCTTGCCGATAAAGTCTTGCGCCATCGGCAACATGTCGGCGCTGGTGCGGTACTTGAGAGGCACGATTTCTGTGGCTGCCATCACCGAAAAACTGCAACCGAGCAGCAGGGTGGTGAGCAGGGTGCGTAGGGACATGTCCGTTATCTCCGCTTTCGAAAGGCTTGATATTGCCAGTTTGTCGGCCCGGGGTGGGGCAAGTTGAATCGTAGACAGCAAAACGCCCCGGCATCCGAAAATGGCAGGGCGTTTTGAGAGGGTGCTCAAGAGCCTTTGTAGTGAGGGGATTTATCCCCGATGGGGCGCGGAGCGGCCCCAAAAAACCTTGGGCCTGCTTCGCAGTCCATCGGGGATAAATCCCCTCACCACAGGATCTCCAAAGATCACAAGATTTCTGCCGCTCAGGCCGAATGGCGAACCATATCGACATGCGGAATCCCGGCTTCGAGGAATTCCTCGCTGACCAGGCTGAAGCCCAGGCGCTCATAGAACGCCGTGGCCTGTACCTGGGCGCTGAGCATCTGCTGCTGCAGGCCGCGGGCTTCGGCTTCGGCGATGACCGCTTGCATCAGCGCGTCGCCCACCTTCATCCCGCGCCAGTCCTTCAGTACCGACACCCGGCCAATGTGCCCGTCGGGCAACAGGCGGGCGGTACCGATCGGAAAGTCGCCTTCGAACGCCAGAAAATGCACGGCGGTCGCGTCATCGGCGTCCCATTCAAGCTCGGGTGGCACCGATTGTTCGGCGATGAACACCGTTTCACGAATGCGCCGGATCTCGGCGTTGTCCTTTTGCCAGTCTGCGACACGTACGCGAATCTTATTCATCGGCAAATCCCAGGCTGCCTTGTTTGACCAGTTCGCACAGCAGGCCGCGACCGTCTTCGTCGTTCAGCCACTCGCCGAGGTTGTCGACGTGCAGCGCATCGGCGGCGCAGATCATCTTCAGCAGCTCGCGCAGCTTGCCCGGCAGGTAACGGCTCTGGCCACTGGCGAACAGCAGCAGGTCGTCATCGACTTCCGACCAGGCCAGACGCGCGCTCGGGTTGCGGATCAGCACGGCGCCGTCCTGCAGGGCGTTGAGGAAGTCATCTTCTTCAACGTCTTCCGGGCCGACCACCAGTTCCGGGTAGCGCGGCTCGGTCATGTACTGGCCGAACCAGGTCAGCAGCAGGCGCTCGTCGCTCATGTGCTCGGCGAGCAGGCTTTTCAGGCGGCCGAGTGCGTCGTGCTGGATCTGATGCGGATCATCGCTGACCGGCTTCGCATCGGCGTCGGTGTAGCGTTCTTCGTCAGTCAGGAACTGGCTGAGGAAGTCGGTGAAGTGGGTCAGTACTTCTGAGGCGCTCGGGGCGCGGAAGCCAACCGAGTAGGTCATGCAGTTGTCGACGGCGACACCGCAGTGGGCCAGGCGCGGTGGCAGGTAAAGCATGTCGCCCGGTTCCAGCACCCATTCTTCGGTCTCGTGGAATTCGGCGAGGATGCGCAGATCCGCGTGTTGCAGCAGCGGGCTCTCGGAGTCGCACATCTGGCCGATCTTCCAGTTGCGCTGGCCGTGGCCCTGCAGCAGGAATACGTCGTAATTGTCGAAGTGCGGACCGACGCTGCCACCTGGGGCGGCGAAGCTGATCATCACGTCATCGACGCGCCAGCTCGGCAGGAAGCGGAAGTTTTCCAGCAGTTCGCTGACTTCCGGGACGAATTGGTCAACGGCCTGAACGAGCAGGGTCCACTCTTTTTCCGGCAGCTTGCTGAATTCGTCTTCGGCGAACGGGCCGCGACGCAGCTCCCACGGGCGCTCGCCGTGCTCGATCACCAGGCGCGACTCGACCTCTTCTTCCAGGGCCAGGCCGGCCAGCTCGTCGGCGTCGATCGGGCTTTCGAAGTCAGGGATGGCCTGACGGATCAGCAGCGGCTTTTTCTGCCAGTAATCGCGCATGAATTCGCGCGCCGTGAGACCGCCCAGAAGTTGAAGAGGAGTATCAGGATTCATGTGTAACCTATTGAAAAAAAGCATTTTTCAGACGGGAATAAAAACGCCCGGCGCGGCCGGGCGTCTCAAACGGGTCAAGCGGTGAATCAGATGCGTTTGGCTTGCGCCACAGCGTTGCCGATGTAGTTGGCCGGGGTCAGCTGTTTCAGCTCGGCTTTCGCTTCGGCTGGCATGTCCAGGCCGTCGATGAAAGTCTGCAGCGCTTCAGGGCTGATGCCCTTGCCGCGGGTCAGTTCTTTGAGCTTTTCGTACGGGTTTTCGATGTTGTAGCGGCGCATCACGGTCTGGATCGGCTCGGCCAATACTTCCCAGCAAGCGTCCAGATCGGCAGCGATCTTGTCGGCGTTCAGCTCAAGCTTGCTGATGCCTTTGAGGCTGGCTTCGTAGGCGATCACGCTGTGAGCGAAGCCCACACCGAGGTTGCGCAGTACGGTGGAGTCGGTCAGGTCGCGCTGCCAGCGGGAAATTGGCAGTTTGCTCGCCAGGTGCTGGAACAGTGCGTTGGCGATGCCCAGGTTGCCTTCGGAGTTTTCGAAGTCGATCGGGTTGACCTTGTGCGGCATGGTCGACGAACCGATTTCGCCAGCGATGGTGCGCTGTTTGAAATAACCCAGGGAAATGTAGCCCCAGATGTCACGGTCGAAGTCGATCAGGATGGTGTTGAAGCGCGCGATCGCGTCGAACAGCTCGGCGATGTAGTCATGCGGTTCGATCTGCGTGGTGTACGGGTTGAAGCCCAGGCCCAGTTCGTCTTCGATGAAGGCGCGGGCGTTGGCTTCCCAGTCGATCTGCGGGTAGGCCGACAGGTGCGCGTTGTAGTTGCCTACGGCGCCGTTGATCTTGCCCAGCAGCGGCACGGCAGCGACTTGAGCGATCTGACGCTCGAGACGGTAAACCACGTTCGCCAGCTCTTTACCCAGAGTAGTCGGGGAGGCCGGTTGGCCGTGGGTGCGCGACAGCATCGGCACGTCGGCGAAACGGATCGCCAGTTCGCGGATGGCGTTGGCAGTCTGGCGCATCAGCGGCAGCATCACGTCGTCACGGCCTTCGCGCAGCATCAGGGCGTGGGACAGGTTGTTGATGTCTTCACTGGTGCAGGCAAAGTGGATGAACTCGCTGACCTTGGCCAGCTCCGGTAGCTTGGCCGCCTGCTCCTTGAGCAGGTATTCGATCGCCTTGACGTCGTGGTTGGTGGTGCGCTCGATCTCTTTGACGCGCTCGGCGTGCTCCAGCGAGAAGTTTTCAGCCAGTTCATTGAGAACGGCGTTGGCCTCGGCGGAGAAGGCTGGCACTTCCGGGATACCGGCGTGGGCGGCCAGGCGCTGGAGCCAGCGCACTTCAACCAGGACGCGGGCACGGATCAGGCCGTACTCGCTGAAAATCGGGCGCAGGGCCTGGGTTTTGCCGGCGTAGCGGCCGTCAACAGGGGAAACCGCAGTGAGCGAAGAGAGCTGCATGGGGTGTTCTCGGACAGTCGGGCAACGAAATGGGGCGCGTATCATACATGAAAAAATCCGCCGGTCCGTTGCCAACTGACCGGCGTATTACGCGCTACAGACTACAAAACTTTTATTGCGCGACGATTTACTCGCTGCGCATCAACGGATACAGCTCTTTGAGCAGCTTGCGCCGGCTGATCACCAACTGCCAGCGGTGGCCGCCGAGCTGTCGCCACAGGCGTGCCGAACGGATGCCGGCCAGCAGCAGGGCGCGGATCTTCGAGGCGTTGCTCGGTTGCTGCAGGTTGCGCATGTCGCCATGCACCTGAATCCGCTGGCGCAGGGTGCTCAGGGTGTCCTGATACAGCGCACCGCAGGCGGCGATCACGTTTTCGTGAGCCGGGCCGAAGTGTTCGACCTGCGACTGGATCTGCGGCAGGCGTTTGCCAATGGTGTCGAGCATGTCGTCACGTTTGGCCAATTGGCGTTCCAGGCCGAGCATCGACAGGGCATAGCGCAGCGGTTCGCGTTGCAGGGTGCTCGGGTCGCGCTCGAGGGCGCCGATCAATGCCCGATAACCCTCGCGCAGATTGAGGTCGTCGCCGCCGTACACGTCCAGTGTGTCCTTCGGGTCGCGTACCAGCAGGCTGCCGAGCATGCAGCTCAGGCCGGCCTCGCTGGTCTGGCCGGTCTTGGCTATGCGGTCGACCAGCACGGCGGCGAGAAACACCCCGCCCAGCGCCGTCAGTTGCTCCTGAGTCGGGCTCATGCCTGGCCGCTCCACGGCTCGGCAACTTCGATCACGCCGCCACCGAGGCAGATCTCACCGTCGTAGAACACCACGGACTGGCCCGGGGTCACCGCGCGTTGCGGTTCGTCGAACACCGCGCGGTAGCCGCTGGCGGTTTTTTCCAGGGTGCAAGCCTGATCGCTCTGGCGATAACGCACTTTGGCGGTCAGGCGCAGCGGCTGGCTCAGGTCGATCGGATTGACCCAGTAGATTTCCGAAGCGAGCAGGGCGCTGGAGAACAGCCACGGATGGTTGTTGCCCTGGCCGACGATCAGCTCGTTGCTGTCCAGATCCTTGCGCAGCACGTACCACGGCTCGTCGCCGGCATCTTTCAGGCCGCCAATGCCCAGGCCCTGACGCTGACCGATGGTGTGGTACATCAAGCCGTGGTGACGGCCGATGACTTCGCCTTCGGTGGTCTTGATCTCGCCCGGTTGCGCCGGCAGGTATTGCTTGAGGAAATCGCTGAAACGTCGCTCGCCGATGAAGCAGATCCCGGTGGAATCCTTCTTCTTGGCGGTCGCCAGCTCGTATTTCTCGGCAATGGCGCGCACTTCGGGCTTTTCCAGTTCACCGACCGGGAACAGGGTCTTGGCGATCTGTTCGCCGCCGACAGCGTGCAGGAAGTAGCTCTGGTCCTTGTTCGGATCGAGGCCCTTGAGCAGTTCGGTACGACCATCGATGTCGCGACGGCGCACGTAGTGGCCGGTGGCGATCAGGTCGGCGCCAAGCATCATGGCGTAGTCGAGGAACGCCTTGAACTTGATCTCGCGGTTGCACAGGATGTCCGGGTTCGGCGTGCGACCGGCCTTGTATTCGGCCAGGAAGTGCTCGAACACGTTGTCCCAGTACTCGGCGGCGAAGTTGGCGGTGTGCAGCTTGATGCCGATCTTGTCGCACACGGCCTGGGCATCCGCCAGGTCGTCCATGGCGGTGCAGTATTCCGTTCCGTCGTCTTCTTCCCAGTTCTTCATGAACAGGCCTTCCACCTCGTAACCCTGCTCGATCAGCAGGAGAGCGGAAACGGAAGAGTCCACGCCGCCGGACATGCCGACAATGACGCGCTTCTTGGATGTGTCAGAAGGGGCTGGATCACGCATAGGGATTCAATGAGTGTCTTGAAAAAGGACGCGATTCTAGCAGGCTCACGGCCTCAAGGCTAAAGAGAAGGGCGGATCAGTTCGAGACTGAAGTGATGACCGGCCAGATAGTCGTCGATGCAGCGGATGATCAGCTCGCTGCGCCAGTTGTCGCGCTGAGCGATTAATTCGCTACGGGTCAACCACTTGGCGCCGACGATGCCGTCGTCGAGTTGATAGTCCGGGTGATGTTTCACCGCTTTGGCGCTGAAGCACACGCGTTGATACGTCACGCCGTTGCTCGGCGCGGTATACAGATAAATGCCGATCACGCCGGTGGGTTCGACGTCCCAGCCGGTTTCCTCAAGGGTTTCGCGGATGGCGGCGTCGATCAGGGTCTCGTTCGGGTCCAGGTGGCCGGCGGGCTGGTTGAGCACATTACGCCCGGCTTTGTGCTCTTCGACCATCAGGAAGCGGCCGTTGTCTTCGACGATGGTGGCGACGGTGATGTGGGGGAGCCATTCCATAAATCTTCCTCAATCTATTGGTTAAACCCCAATCCCCTGTGGGAGCGAGCTTGCTCGCGAAAGCGGTGGGTCAGTCAATGACGATGTTGAATGATAAACCGCATTCGCGAGCAAGCCCGCTCCCACAGGGGGTTCGTGTTGTATTTGGAAACAGAAACCCCGGCACTGGGCCGGGGCTTCTTTGCAGCATTACAAGCTTAAACCAGCGCAGCAATCGCCGCGTTGAAGGTTGCGCTTGGGCGCATGGCCTTGCTGATCAGTTCGGCGTCGGCGTGGTAGTAACCACCGATGTCCACTGGCTTGCCCTGCACGGCGTTGAGCTCGGCAACGATGGTCGCCTCGTTCTCGGTCAGGGTTTTGGCCAGGGTAGCGAACTGCGCTTGCAGTGCAGCGTCTTCGGTCTGGGCGGCCAGGGCCTGAGCCCAGTACAGCGCCAGGTAGAAGTGGCTGCCGCGGTTGTCGATGTTGCCGACCTTGCGCGATGGCGACTTGTTGTTGTCGAGGAACTGGCCGGTGGCCTGATCCAGGGTTTTCGACAGAACCAGCGCTTTCGGGTTGTTGTAGTTCACACCCAAATGCTCAAGGGAGGCTGCCAGAGCCAGGAATTCGCCCAGCGAATCCCAGCGCAGGAAGTTCTCTTCAACCAGTTGCTGCACGTGCTTCGGCGCCGAACCGCCGGCGCCGGTTTCGAACAGGCCACCGCCGTTCATCAGCGGCACGATCGACAGCATCTTGGCGCTGGTGCCCAGTTCCATGATCGGGAACAGGTCGGTCAGGTAGTCGCGCAGTACGTTGCCGGTCACCGAGATGGTGTCCTTGCCTTCGCGGGTGCGCTGCAGGGTGTACTTCATGGCATCGACCGGCGCCATGATCTGGATGTCCAGACCGCTGGTGTCGTGATCCTTCAGGTAAGCCTGAACCTTCTCGATCACTACACCGTCGTGGGCGCGCATCGGGTCCAGCCAGAAGATCGCCGGGGTGCTGCTGGCGCGAGCACGGTTGACGGCCAGTTTGACCCAGTCCTGGATCGGCGCGTCTTTGGTCTGGCACATGCGGAAGATGTCGCCGGCTTCGACAGCCTGTTCCATCAGCAGGTTGCCCTTGCTGTCGGTAACGCGAACCACGCCGTCAGCCTTGATCTGGAAGGTCTTGTCGTGCGAACCGTACTCTTCGGCTTTCTTCGCCATCAGGCCAACGTTTGGCACGCTGCCCATGGTGGTCGGATCGAACGCGCCATTGGCTTTGCAATCTTCGATCACAGCCTGGTAGATGGTTGCGTAGCAACGATCCGGGATCACAGCCTTGGTGTCGTGCAGCTGACCGTCGGTGCCCCACATCTTGCCGGAGTCGCGGATCATTGCTGGCATCGAGGCGTCGACGATGACGTCGCTTGGCACGTGCAGGTTGGTAATGCCCTTGTCGGAGTTGACCATCGCCAGCGATGGGCGAGCAGCGTAGACCGCCGCGATGTCAGCTTCGATCTGTGCTTGCTGCTCGGCCGGCAGGGCCTTGATGCGCGCGTACAGGTCGCCGATACCGTTGTTCAGGTTGAAGCCGATCTGGGCCAGCACATCAGCGTGCTTGGTCAGGGCGTCTTTATAGAACTCGGCAACGATCTGGCCGAACATGATCGGGTCGGAGACCTTCATCATGGTCGCTTTCAGGTGCACCGAGAGCAGCACGCCTTGCGCCTTGGCGCTTTCGATTTCAGCGGCGATGAACGCGCGCAGAGCGTTTTTGCTCATCACGGCGCAGTCGAGGATCTCGCCAGCCTGAACGCTGGTTTTTTCTTTCAGGACGGTCGCGGTGCCGTCTTTGGCGATTAGCTCGATTTTCACAGCGTCAGCGGCGTCGATCAGGGCAGCTTTTTCGCTGCCGTAGAAATCGCCGGTGCTCATGTGAGCGACGTGGGATTTGGAGTCTTTGGCCCAGGCGCCCATTTTGTGCGGGTGCTTGCGCGCGTAGTTCTTGACCGACAGCGGAGCGCGGCGGTCGGAGTTGCCTTCACGCAGAACCGGGTTTACGGCGCTGCCCTTGACCTTGTCGTAACGCGCCTTGGCTTCTTTTTCGGCGTCGTTGGTCACGGTTTCCGGGTAGTCCGGCAGGTTGTAACCCTGGGCTTGCAGCTCTTTGATCGCCGCTTGCAGCTGAGGCACCGAAGCACTGATGTTCGGCAGCTTGATGATGTTGGCTTCAGGCGTAACGGCCAGGTCGCCCAGTTCGGCGAGGTGGTCGGCTACGGCTTTGTCGCCCAGTTGCTCGGGGAAGCTGGCCAGGATGCGTGCTGCAAGAGAGATATCGCGGGTTTCCACGGCGATATCGGCCGAGGCGGTGTAAGCCTCGATGATCGGCAGCAGGGAATAGGTGGCGAGGGCTGGAGCTTCGTCGGTGAAGGTATAGATGATCTTCGAGCGGGTGGGCATATTCGGATTAACTCTCTCTTCTTTGCTAAAGCGTGCGCAGAAACTCGAGGGGCGCCGGGTAAGCGCGTTCGTTCAAAGTCATCCATGAACCGAATGTCGAGATTCTTCGCGGTGATGTTGGGTGCATCAGTAGAGCGTCAAGCAGTCGGACTGCGGTAACAACCCGACCAATCAGGCGGAAAGTCTCGTGCTAGAGAGGCCAGCCGTCGTGACCCTTTGGTCAGCGGGCGGCATTATACATAGGTAGCTGGCAATCTGCCGATGGTTCATATGCAACGATTCTCGTCCATTGGTCTAAAGGTCGCAGGGGCGGGTGGGGCGTAGAGTCGCTGCGAATGCTTGAGTTTGGCGCTTTTCCCTTTGCTTTCAGGCTTGTACGAAACCAGATGTGGCCGCGCCGTGAACAGAGGGTTTGCGTGTTGATTTAACTGGGTTACGCTCGAACCAAGCCAGATGTTCAATCCAAACAATGGAGTTCAGCATGGGTTACAAGAAGATTCAGGTTCCAGCCGTCGGCGACAAAATCACCGTCAATGCAGACCATTCTCTCAATGTTCCTGATAACCCGATCATCCCCTTCATTGAAGGTGACGGCATTGGCGTCGACGTCAGCCCGGTGATGATCAAAGTGGTTGATGCTGCCGTGGCCAAGGCCTATGGGGGCAAGCGCAAGATTTCCTGGATGGAGGTTTATGCTGGCGAAAAAGCGACTCAAGTCTATGACCAAGACACCTGGCTGCCCCAGGAAACCCTGGACGCCGTCAAGGATTACGTGGTCTCCATCAAGGGCCCGCTGACCACCCCGGTCGGTGGTGGCATCCGCTCCCTCAACGTAGCCCTGCGCCAGCAACTCGACCTTTATGTCTGCCTGCGTCCCGTGGTGTGGTTCGAAGGTGTGCCAAGCCCGGTGAAAAAGCCTGGCGACGTCGACATGGTGATTTTTCGCGAGAACTCCGAAGACATTTATGCCGGTATCGAATGGAAGGCCGGCTCCCCTGAGGCCACCAAGGTCATCAAGTTTCTGAAAGAAGAAATGGGCGTCACCAAGATCCGTTTCGACCAGGATTGCGGTATCGGCATCAAGCCTGTTTCCAAGGAAGGCACCAAACGTCTGGTGCGCAAGGCCCTGCAATACGTGGTGGACAACGACCGCAAGTCGCTGACCATCGTGCACAAGGGCAACATCATGAAATTCACCGAAGGTGCCTTCAAGGACTGGGGCTACGAGGTGGCGAAGGAAGAATTCGGCGCCGAGCTGCTCGATGGCGGCCCATGGATGAAATTCAAGAACCCGAAAACCGGCCGTGAAGTCATCGTCAAGGACGCCATCGCCGACGCCATGCTTCAGCAAATCCTGCTGCGTCCAGCCGAGTACGACGTGATCGCCACGTTGAACCTCAACGGTGACTACCTCTCCGACGCCCTGGCGGCGGAAGTGGGCGGTATCGGTATCGCGCCGGGCGCCAACCTGTCCGACACCGTGGCCATGTTCGAGGCGACCCACGGTACCGCGCCGAAGTACGCCGGCAAGGACCAGGTCAACCCGGGCTCGGTGATTCTGTCGGCCGAGATGATGTTGCGTCATCTGGGCTGGACCGAAGCGGCGGATCTCATCATCAAGGGCACCAACGGCGCCATCAAGGCCAAGACCGTGACCTATGACTTCGAACGTCTGATGGAAGGCGCCACGCTGGTGTCTTCTTCGGGCTTCGGTGAGGCGATCATCAAGCACATGTAAATCGTGCAGGCACAAAAAAACCGCCTTCGGGCGGTTTTTTCATGACCGGGTGACGGTTGAGTCAGCCTGATACCGTTTCTGTATGAGGGGCATGCATAGCCGTTTCGCCTGCCACGGTTGCCGCTTTGATCTTTACCGCGTGCAGGCCTTTGGGCCCCTGGACGATGTCGAAACTGACGATCTGCCCGGCCTTGAGAGTTTTATACCCGTCCATCTCAATGGCCGAATAATGCGCAAAGAAATCGACCTCTTTGCCGTCCTCGTCACGTCCTTCCCGGGCATCGGTGTTGATGAAGCCGAATCCCTTGGCATTGTTGAACCACTTGACCTTGCCGACAGCCATGCTCAAATCCCTCTGCAACAGACTCCATCGCTGGAGTATCATCCAGGACATCCGCAATCTAATCCGTTAAAAGGATTGACTCCGCGGATCTTTTTTACCCACTGTGGGCTCTATTGGTTGTAACACCGTTTTCCCGATAGTCAAGGTGACCGGGCAGTCGGAGTTGAAAAGGTGTACAGCCGCCCCCACCACTGTATTTGCACAACTGACGAACCTTTCTTTCCATGCATGCAATCAGCCAGATTCGACTAACATTCAATCAGGATCGCCCGCTTCTCCAAAAGGATCATCCACAGGAGCACGACGACGATTCGGCAGGCGTTGCTGTTCAGGAAGCAAAGCCTGCGTTACAGGCGCCGCCGATGTACAAGGTGGTTTTGTTCAACGATGACTACACACCGATGGATTTCGTCGTCGAAGTGCTCGAGGTGTTTTTTAACCTGAATCGCGAGCTGGCGACCAAGGTCATGCTGGCCGTTCACACAGAAGGACGGGCAGTATGTGGAGTGTTTACCCGCGACATCGCCGAGACAAAGGCCATGCAGGTCAACCAGTACGCCAGGGAAAGCCAGCATCCGCTACTCTGTGAAATCGAGAAGGACGGTTAATCGCCGACCACTTGGGTATGAGGTGAAGCTATGTTAAACCGCGAGCTCGAAGTCACCCTCAATCTTGCCTTCAAGGAGGCTCGTTCGAAGCGTCATGAATTCATGACCGTCGAACACCTGCTGCTGGCCCTATTGGACAATGAGGCTGCCGCCACCGTATTGCGTGCCTGCGGCGCAAACCTCGACAAACTCAAGCACGACCTGCAGGAGTTCATCGACTCCACCACGCCATTGATCCCCGTCCACGACGAAGATCGCGAAACCCAGCCAACCCTGGGCTTCCAGCGTGTACTGCAACGTGCTGTCTTCCATGTGCAGAGCTCGGGCAAACGCGAAGTAACCGGCGCCAACGTGCTGGTTGCAATCTTCAGTGAGCAAGAGAGTCAGGCCGTATTCCTGCTGAAACAGCAGAGCGTTGCGCGCATTGATGTCGTCAATTACATCGCCCACGGCATTTCCAAAGTGCCAGGGCACGGCGATCACTCTGAAGGTGAACAAGATATGCAGGACGACGAGGGCGGTGAGTCTTCTTCTTCAGGCAATCCGCTGGATGCTTATGCCAGCAACCTCAACGAACTCGCGCGCCAGGGTCGGATCGACCCGCTGGTCGGCCGCGAGATGGAAGTCGAGCGTGTCGCGCAGATTCTCGCGCGTCGGCGCAAGAACAATCCGTTGCTGGTCGGCGAGGCTGGCGTGGGTAAAACCGCGATTGCCGAAGGCCTGGCCAAGCGCATTGTCGACAACCAGGTGCCGGATCTGCTGGCCAACAGCGTCGTCTATTCGCTCGACCTCGGTGCACTGCTCGCAGGCACCAAGTATCGCGGTGATTTCGAGAAGCGCTTCAAGGCGCTGCTCAATGAACTGAAAAAACGTCCGCAGGCGATCCTGTTCATCGACGAGATCCACACCATCATCGGTGCGGGCGCTGCGTCCGGTGGCGTAATGGATGCCTCGAATCTGCTCAAGCCGCTGCTGTCGTCTGGCGACATTCGCTGCATCGGCTCGACCACGTTCCAGGAATTCCGTGGCATCTTCGAGAAGGATCGTGCGCTGGCACGACGCTTCCAGAAGGTCGATGTTGTCGAGCCGTCGGTGGAAGACACCATCGGTATCCTGCGCGGCCTGAAAGGGCGTTTCGAGCAGCACCACAACATCGAATACAGCGATGAGTCGTTGCGCGCCGCTGCTGAACTGGCATCGCGCTACATCAATGATCGGCATATGCCGGACAAGGCCATCGACGTGATCGATGAGGCGGGTGCCTATCAGCGCCTGCAGCCGGTCGAGATGCGCGTCAAGCGCATCGAAGTGCCGCAGGTTGAAGACATTGTGGCGAAAATCGCGCGGATTCCGCCGAAACACGTCACCAGCTCCGACAAGGAACTGCTGCGTAACCTGGAGCGCGACCTGAAGCTGACGGTGTTTGGTCAGGATGCGGCGATCGATTCGCTGTCAACCGCGATCAAGCTGTCCCGCGCCGGCCTTAAGTCGCCTGACAAGCCAGTCGGCTCGTTCCTGTTCGCAGGTCCTACCGGTGTCGGTAAAACCGAGGCCGCGCGGCAACTGGCCAAGGCGTTGGGTATCGAACTGGTGCGCTTCGACATGTCCGAGTACATGGAGCGCCACACCGTATCGCGTCTGATCGGTGCGCCTCCGGGTTATGTCGGTTTTGATCAGGGCGGTCTGTTGACCGAAGCGATCACCAAGCAGCCGCACTGCGTATTGCTGCTCGATGAAATCGAGAAGGCGCATCCGGAAGTCTTCAACCTGCTGTTGCAGGTGATGGACCACGGCACGCTCACTGACAACAACGGGCGCAAGGCGGATTTCCGCAACGTGATCGTGATCATGACCACCAACGCCGGCGCCGAAACCGCGGCGCGAGCTTCGATCGGCTTCACTCATCAGGACCACTCGTCTGATGCGATGGAAGTGATCAAGAAGAGCTTCACGCCGGAGTTTCGTAACCGTCTGGACACCATTATCCAGTTTGGTCGCCTCAGTCATGAGGTCATCAAAAGCGTGGTGGACAAGTTCCTTACCGAACTGCAGGCGCAGCTGGAAGACAAGCGTGTGTTGCTGGAGGTTACCGATGCGGCGCGCAGTTGGCTGGCGGCCGGTGGTTATGACTCGGCGATGGGCGCACGTCCGATGGCGCGTCTGATCCAGGACAAGATCAAGCGTCCGCTGGCGGAGGAGATTCTGTTTGGCGAGCTGGCCGAGCATGGCGGTGTGGTGCACATCGACATCAAGGATGGTGAGTTGACGTTTGACTTCGAGACTACGGCGGAGATGGCCTGACTGCTTGGTTGTTGGTTTAGAGGGCGCCTTCGGGCGCCTTTTTGTTGGCTGATGTTTTTGGGTGTATATCCGTTGCTGCGGTTATGGCTGCTTGGGGTTCCGCCCTTACGGCGGGTCACTTTTGGCAAACGCCCCAAAAGTAACCAAAAGGTCTGTGCCCTGACGTTCGGCCCTCGCCTAGGCTCGGGTTCCTTCGCTCCGGGATTCATCCGGGGGGCAGCGCCTACGGTTTGCTTCGCTGCACCTCCTCTCGCTGTGTTTGGCTGCGCCAAACGGTCGCTGCGCTCCCACCCCCGGATAAATCCCTCCACTCAGCCTGCCGACGGGCCCTCAGATCAAAAGCGGTACTCGAGCTAACGCTCATTGTGTTGAGTGGGCGGCTTCGCCGCATGGGGCTGTACGCAATCTAAACTGTGGGAGCGGGCTTGCTCGCGAAGGCGGCCTGACAGCCGACCCATTTACAACTGAACACACCCATTCCAACTGTGGGAGCTGGCCTGCCAGCGATGGCGGCCGACCAGTCTGCCAATCTCCAACTGCCTACCCCAATCCACTGTGGGAGCGGGCTTGCTCGCGAAGGCGGCCTGTCAGCCGACCAAACTCCAAATGAAAACACCCAATCCCATGTAGGAACTGCCGAAGGCTGTGATCTTTTGATCTGCTTTGGCTTTGGCTTTGGCTTTTGATGTGGCTTTTGATGTGGCTTTTGATCTTCAGCCCCTTCGGCAGGCCGAGCGAAGGTGTCCATCAGGGGGGTGGGCGCGCAGCGCCATGCGGCGAAGCCGCATCCATCGAGAGGAGGTGCAGCGAAGCAAGCCGGAGGCGATGCCCCCTGATGGACACCGTAGCGAGGGAACACTGAGCCTCAGCGAAGTGCCGTACGCCGGGGGAAGCCTTTTTGGTTACTTTTTCGGCGTTTGGAAAAAGTGACCCGCCGTAAGGGCGGAACCGTAATCAGCAACCCCCGCAGCAACGGATATGCTCACAAACCCAAACCCAAACCCAAATCGCAGACAAACAAAAACGCCCGGCAAAGCCGGGCGTCTTGTATTGACTTGATTAGCGAGCGCGGTAAGTGATGCGCCCTTTGCTCAAGTCATAGGGCGTCAGCTCGACGCGCACTTTGTCACCGGTAAGAATACGAATGTAGTTCTTGCGCATCTTGCCGGAGATATGCGCGGTTACGACGTGCCCATTTTCCAACTCCACACGAAACATGGTGTTGGGCAGGGTGTCGACGACAGTGCCTTCCATTTCGAAGCTGTCTTCTTTCGACATGCAGTAAAGCCCTCGGTGTCCAATGAATGGCCCGGTGCAACTGCGCCAGGCAAAAGCGGCGTGCATTGTGCCCGAAAAAGGGGGTTTAAGCCAAGGGGTTTACGGCTTGCGATCAGTTAAGAATCACCCAGCGCTGATTAATCAGCAATTCAATGGGGCGATACTGGGTCTTGTAGTTCATCTTTTTGCAGTTCTTGATCCAGTAACCGAGATACACCGCCTCTAGCCCCAGGCGCTGGCTTTCGGTGATTTGCCACAGGATTGCGAAACGCCCCAGGCTGCGGCGTTCCTCGTCAGGCTCGTAGAAGGTATAGACCGCTGACAAGCCATTGGGCAGCAGATCGGTCACCGCGACGGCGAGTAACCGTCCGTCGAGACGAAATTCATAAAAGCGCGAGAAGGGCAGATCGCGCACCAGAAAGGTCGAGAACTGGTCACGACTTGGCGGGTACATGTCGCCGTCGGCATGGCGCTGCTCGATGTAGCGCTGGTACAGATCGAAATATTCTTCGCTGAAGTGCGGTTTTACCGGGCGTACCTGCAGATCGGCATTGCGTTTGAAAATGCGTTTCTGCTGGCGGTTGGGCAGGAACTGCGCCACCGGGATGCGTGCAGGCACGCACGCATTGCAATTCTGGCAATGGGGCCGATACAAATGATCGCCGCTGCGACGAAAACCCATTTCCGACAGGTCTGCGTAGACGTGCACATCCATGGGCTGACTCGGATCGAGAAACAGCGTCGTCGCCTGCTCCTCGGGCAGATAACTGCAGGAATGAGGCTGAGTGGCATAGAACTTCAAGCGCGCCAACTCGGTCATGATCAACCCTCGGGATAAGCTGGTGAATTAAGTGTAAGCCACGCGCGCAAAAGTCGCTCAGCAAACCCAGGTGGCACGACTCGGTTGATCCAGGTGGCGAGCCAGATAGTCGGCAAATTCCTGGCGGGGGATCGCGCGGGCGCCGAGGCTGTGCAGATGATCGGTCGGCATCTGGCAGTCAATCAGAACGAATCCAGCGTCTTTCAAATGCTGCACCAGCGTGGCAAAGCCGAATTTGGAGGCGTTGTCGGCGCGGCTGAACATCGATTCGCCGAAAAACAGCTGACCCATCGCCAGGCCATACAGGCCGCCGACCAGTTGGCCCTGATCCCAGACCTCGACCGAGTGGGCGAAGCCGCGGCGGTGCAGTTCGAGGTAGGCGTCCTGCATGGCTTCGGTGATCCAGGTGCCGTCGGCGTAATCCCTGGGGGCGGCGCAGGCACGAATCACGGCGTCGAAATTCTGATCGAAGGTCACCTGGTAGCGTTGCTTGCGCAGCAATTTGCCGAGGCTGCGCGAGACATGCAGTTCGTCGGGAAACAGCACGGTGCGTGGGTCCGGCGACCACCAGAGGATCGGCTGGCCTTCGGAGAACCACGGAAAACAGCCGTGCCGGTAAGCCTGCACCAGCCGATCGGCGGACAGATCGCCACCGGCAGCCAGCAATCCATTGGGATCGCGCATGGCCTTTTCCAGGGGCGGGAAGGTCAGGGAATTGCGTTGTAACCAAGTCAGCATGGCGTCCAGGCTTGCAGAAGGGGAGGGCGGTGTGGGCGCGAGGCCCGCGATAAAGTGTGCCGTTAAATGACAGGAATGTCGTCCAGATACTTCTCCGCGTCCAGTGCCGCCATGCAGCCGGCGCCGGCCGAGGTCACGGCCTGGCGGTAGACGTGGTCGGCCACATCGCCGGCAGCGAAGACGCCGGGGATCTCCGTGGAGGTGGCGTCGCCGTCGCTGCCGCCCTTGACCAGCAGGTAGCCGTCGCGCATTGGCAACTGACCCTGGAACAGGTCGGTGTTGGGTTTGTGGCCGATAGCGATGAACACGCCAGCCAGTGGCAGTTCGCGGGTCTGCCCGGTATGGCTGTCACGCAGGCGCGCACCGGTCACGCCGCTGGCATCGCCCAGCACTTCGTCCAGATTCTGGTTCCAATGCAGGCGAACGTTGCCGTTGGCGGCTTTTTCGAACAGTTTGTCCTGAAGGATTTTCTCCGAGCGCAATTTGTCGCGGCGATGGATCAAATGCACCTCTTTGGCGATGTTCGACAGGTACAGCGCCTCCTCGACAGCGGTATTGCCGCCGCCCACCACGGCGACCACCTGATTGCGATAGAAGAAGCCGTCACAGGTCGCGCACGCCGAAACCCCTTTGCCGGCGAACGCTTCTTCCGAAGGTAGACCCAGATACTGCGCCGAGGCGCCGGTGGCGATGATCAACGCGTCGCAGGTGTAAGTGCCGCTGTCGCCAATGAGTTCGAACGGGCGCTGCTGCAACTTGGCGGTGTGGATGTGGTCGTAAACGATCTCTGTGGCAAAGCGCTCGGCGTGTTTTTGCATGCGCTCCATCAGCGCCGGACCGGTCAGGCCTTCGACGTCGCCAGGCCAGTTGTCGACTTCGACGGTGGTGGTGAGCTGACCACCGGCCTGCAGCCCGGTAATCACCACCGGTTTGAGGTTGGCACGGGCGGCGTAAACGGCGGCGCTGTAACCGGCAGGGCCGGAGCCGAGAATGATCAGGCGTGAATGCTTCGCTGCGTTCATCAAATACACCTCATAAGCCTTTGTCACAAAAGACAATGCATGCTCAAATTGAACCGCAGGATTTGTGGCAATGGCTATGCTCAGCTATGGGTTGAAGCATGGCATCAGCCGCACAAACCCGTACAATGCCGGGCTGTTACAGAATATTTGTAGAGCGCTGTGTTTATGGCTGTGTTTATAAAAGCTGCGGCACAGTGTTAAAAGTAGTCTCAGATGCGCCGGTTCACTTTTTTACCTGCCTGGATTGGGCAGTTTTTTATCGACATTCAATAGATGGACGCGCCCCGGGCGCAGGAAAAGAAGCGTTTTGAAGAAATCCACCGCAGCACCAAAAACAGTCGTTCCGCTCTGGCGCCAGCAATTGCACTACCGGCTCAAGGAAGGTGCATTGATCGCCATCGGTGCCTTGTGCCTGTTCCTGATGATGGCCTTGCTGACCTACGGCAAGGATGATCCGGGCTGGAGCCACAACAGCAAGATTGACGACGTGCAGAATTTCGGCGGCCCCGCCGGTTCTTACAGCGCCGACATCCTGTTCATGGTGCTGGGTTACTTCGCGTACATCTTCCCGCTGCTGCTGGCGGTCAAGGCGTATCAGATCTTCCGTCAACGCCACGAGCCGTGGCAGTGGAGCGGCTGGCTGTTCTCCTGGCGCCTGATTGGTCTGGTGTTTCTGGTGCTGTCGGGCGCCGCGCTGGCGCATATCCATTTTCATGCGGCCACCGGCCTGCCGGCGGGCGCGGGCGGGGCGCTGGGCGAAAGTCTCGGTGATCTGGCGCGTAACGCGCTGAATATCCAGGGCAGCACGCTGCTGTTCATTGCGCTGTTCCTGTTCGGCCTGACCGTATTCACTGACCTGTCGTGGTTCAAGGTGATGGACGTCACCGGCAAGATCACCCTCGACCTGTTCGAACTGTTCCAGGGCGCGATCAACCGCTGGTGGTCGGCGCGTACCGAGCGTAAGCAACTGGTTGCGCAACTGCGTGAAGTCGATGATCGCGTCCACGACGTGGTGGCGCCGACCGTTACCGACAAGCGTGAACAGGCCAAGGTCAAGGAGCGCCTGATCGAGCGCGAGCAGGCCCTGAGCAAGCACATGTCCGACCGCGAGAAGCAGGTACCGCCGGTCATCGCCCCGGCCCCGGTCAAGGCGCCCGAGCCAAGCAAGCGTGTGCAGAAAGAGAAACAGGTGCCGTTGTTCGTCGACAGCGCCGTGGAAGGCACCTTGCCGCCGATCTCGATCCTCGATCCTGCGGAAAAGAAACAACTCAACTATTCGCCGGAATCCCTGGCAGCGGTCGGCCACTTGCTGGAGATCAAGCTCAAGGAATTCGGTGTCGAAGTCACCGTGGACTCGATCCACCCGGGCCCGGTGATTACCCGTTACGAAATCCAGCCTGCAGCCGGCGTCAAAGTCAGCCGCATCGCCAACCTGGCGAAAGACCTTGCACGTTCGCTGGCCGTGACCAGTGTGCGGGTGGTCGAGGTGATTCCGGGCAAGACCACGGTCGGTATCGAGATCCCCAACGAAGACCGGCAGATCGTGCGTTTCTCCGAAGTGCTGTCGACCCCCGAGTACGACAACTTCAAGTCGCCGGTCACCCTGGCCCTGGGCCACGACATCGGCGGCAAACCGGTCATCACCGACCTGGCGAAGATGCCGCACCTGCTGGTCGCCGGTACCACTGGTTCCGGTAAGTCGGTGGGCGTGAACGCGATGATCCTGTCGATCCTGTTCAAGTCCGGCCCGGACGACGCCAAGTTGATCATGATCGACCCGAAAATGCTCGAACTGTCGATCTACGAAGGCATTCCGCACCTGCTGTGTCCGGTAGTGACCGACATGAAGGACGCCGCCAACGCCCTGCGCTGGAGCGTTGCCGAGATGGAACGTCGCTACAAGCTGATGGCGAAGATGGGTGTGCGTAACCTGTCCGGCTTCAACGCCAAGGTCAAGGAAGCCCAGGACGCCGGCGAGCCGTTGAGCGATCCGCTGTACAAGCGCGAAAGCATTCACGACGAAGCGCCGCTGCTGCAGAAGCTGCCGACCATCGTCGTGGTGGTCGACGAATTCGCCGACATGATGATGATCGTCGGCAAGAAGGTTGAAGAACTGATTGCGCGTATCGCACAGAAAGCGCGTGCCGCCGGTATTCACCTGATCCTCGCGACCCAGCGACCTTCGGTGGACGTGATCACCGGTCTGATCAAGGCCAACATTCCGACGCGTATGGCGTTCCAGGTGTCGAGCAAGATCGACTCGCGGACCATCATCGACCAGGGTGGCGCCGAACAACTGCTCGGTCACGGTGACATGCTCTACATGCCACCGGGCACCAGCCTGCCGATCCGGGTTCACGGCGCGTTCGTTTCCGACGATGAAGTACACCGCGTGGTGGAAGCCTGGAAACTGCGTGGCGCACCGGAATACAACGATGACATCCTCAATGGTGTCGAAGAGGCGGGCAGCGGTTTCGAAGGCAGCAGCGGTGGCGGTGACGGTGACGATCCGGAAGCCGACGCGCTGTATGACGAAGCCGTACAGTTCGTCCTGGAAAGCCGCCGGGCGTCGATTTCCGCGGTACAGCGCAAGCTGAAGATTGGTTACAACCGCGCTGCGCGCATGATCGAAGCCATGGAAATGGCCGGGGTCGTCACCTCAATGAACACCAACGGTTCGCGTGAAGTTCTGGCCCCGGGCCCGGTTCGCGACTGATTGCAAAAGCAAAGGGCGGGACAATGATGTGCCGCCGCTCTCCCAACGAGTATTCAAGAGGACTCCCATGCGTCTTATCCGCATGCTGTTGCCAGTACTGGCGCTGACCACGTTCACGGCCCACGCCGACGACAAGGACGTGGCGCGTCTGACCCAATTGCTGGAAACATCGAAAACCCTGACCGCGAACTTCTCGCAACTGACCCTCGACGGCAGCGGCACGCAGTTGCAGGAAACTCGCGGTGATATGGTCCTGCAGCGTCCGGGCCTGTTCTACTGGCACACCGAAGCGCCAAACGAGCAGACCATGGTCTCCGACGGCAAGAAGGTCACCCTGTGGGACCCGGACCTGGAACAAGCCACCATCAAGAAGCTCGACGAGCGCCTGACCCAGACCCCGGCGCTGCTGCTGTCCGGTGACGTGTCGAAGATCAGCCAGAGCTTCGAGATCAGCGCGAAAGAGGCAGGTGGCGTGATCGACTTCACCCTCAAGCCTAAGACCAAGGACACCCTGTTCGACAGCCTGCGTCTGTCGTTCCGCAACGGCCTGGTCAATGACATGCAACTGATCGACAGCGTTGGTCAGCGCACCAACATCCTGTTCACCGGGGTCAAGGCCAACGAAGCGGTGTCGGCGTCGAAGTTCAAGTTCGACATCCCGAAGGGTGCTGACGTTATCCAGGAATAAACCCTCAGCCCTGTAGTTCTGTGAAGGGGCTTTTGTGGCGAGGGGATTCATCCCCGATGGGCTGCGAGCAGCCCCAAAAAAGGTGACTGCTGCGCAGTCAGTCGGGGATGAATCCCCTCACCACAGGGTTCCCGACAGACTTTAAGACAATCAGAGGTTTCAACGCTACGTGATGGATCTGTTTCGCAGTGCACCGATTGCCCAGCCACTGGCCGCGCGTTTGCGTGCGACCAATCTGGATGAGTATGTCGGTCAGGAGCACGTGCTCGCTCGCGGCAAGCCTCTGCGTGAGGCGCTGGAGCAGGGTGCCCTGCATTCGATGATCTTCTGGGGGCCGCCGGGCGTGGGCAAGACCACCCTCGCGCGCTTGCTTGCGGAAGTCTCGGATGCGCACTTCGAAACGGTCTCGGCGGTACTCGCCGGGGTCAAGGAGATCCGTCAGGCCGTTGAAATCGCCAAACAGCAGGCCGGCCAGTACGGCAAGCGCACGATCCTGTTCGTCGATGAAGTGCACCGCTTCAACAAATCGCAGCAGGATGCGTTCCTGCCGTACGTCGAAGACGGCACGCTGATTTTCATCGGTGCCACCACCGAAAACCCTTCATTTGAATTGAACAACGCGCTGTTGTCGCGGGCCCGCGTCTATGTGCTGAAAAGCCTCGACGAGACCGCGCTGCGCAAACTGGTACATCGCGCGCTCACCGAAGAGCGCGGGCTGGGCAAGCGCAACCTGACCCTCAGTGATGAAGGCTTCCAGATGCTGCTGTCGGCCGCCGATGGCGATGGCCGGCGCCTGCTCAATCTGCTGGAGAACGCCTCGGATCTGGCCGAAGACAACAGCGAGATGGGCACCGAGCTGCTGCAAAGCCTGCTCGGCGATACCCGACGGCGCTTCGACAAGGGCGGCGAAGCGTTCTACGACCAGATCTCGGCGCTGCACAAATCGGTACGCGGCTCCAACCCCGATGGCGCGCTGTACTGGTTCGCGCGGATGATCGACGGCGGCTGCGATCCGTTGTACCTGGCGCGGCGCGTGGTGCGTATGGCCAGCGAAGACATTGGCAACGCCGACCCGCGCGCCCTGAGCCTGTGCCTGGCGGCGTGGGAGGTGCAGGAGCGTCTCGGCAGCCCGGAAGGCGAATTGGCGGTGGCTCAGGCCATCACTTATCTGGCCTGCGCGCCAAAAAGCAACGCGGTGTACATGGGCTTCAAGACCGCGCTGCGCGCCGCTGCCGAATACGGTTCGCTGGAAGTGCCGCTGCACTTGCGCAATGCGCCGACCAAGCTGATGAAGCAACTGGGCTATGGCGACGAATACCGTTACGCCCACGACGAACCGGACGCTTATGCCGCCGGCGAAGATTATTTCCCGGAAGAGCTTGAGCCGATTCCGTTCTATCAACCGGTGCCTCGTGGCCTGGAATTGAAGATCGGCGAGAAGCTCAACCACCTCGCCCAGCTCGACCGTTTAAGCCCAAGACAGCGGAGGAAATAGTGATTCCATTGATCGTTGCGGTCTCCGTCGGCGGGATTGCCGGCACCCTGTTGCGCTTCGCCACCGGCAATTGGGTTAACGCCAATTGGCCGCGGCACTTCTATACCGCGACGCTGGCCGTTAATATCGTGGGCTGTCTGCTGATTGGCGTGTTGTACGGCCTGTTTTTGATACGCCCGGAGGTGCCGATCGAGGTGCGTGCCGGGTTGATGGTCGGCTTCCTCGGGGGGCTGACGACTTTTTCATCCTTTTCACTGGATACGGTGCGCCTGCTGGAAAGCGGGCAAGTGCCGCTGGCCCTGGGCTATGCGGCGATCAGCGTATTCGGCGGGCTGCTCGCGACGTGGGCCGGCCTGTCCCTGACCAAACTTTGATAACGAGAAACCGACATGCTCGATTCCAAACTGTTACGTAGCAACCTTCAGGACGTAGCGGACCGCCTGGCTTCCCGTGGCTTTGCCCTGGATACCGCGCGCATCGAAGCGCTGGAAGAACAGCGCAAGACCGTCCAGACCCGCACCGAAGCACTGCAGGCTGAGCGTAACGCGCGTTCCAAATCCATCGGTCAGGCCAAGCAGCGCGGCGAAGACATCGCGCCGCTGATGGCGGACGTCGAGCGCATGGCGGGCGAGCTGAGTGCCGGTAAAGTCGAGCTGGACGCGATCCAGACCGAGCTGGACTCGATTCTGCTGGGTATCCCCAACCTGCCGCACGAATCGGTACCGGTCGGCAAAGACGAAGACGATAACGTTGAAGTGCGCCGCTGGGGCACGCCGACTGCTTTCGATTTCGAAGTGAAAGACCATGTCGCGCTGGGCGAGAAGTTCGGCTGGCTGGACTTTGAAACCGCCGCCAAGCTGTCCGGCGCCCGTTTTGCTCTGCTGCGCGGTCCTATCGCCCGTCTGCACCGCGCTCTGGCGCAGTTCATGATCAACCTGCACGTCAACGAGCACGGCTACGAAGAGGCCTACACGCCTTATCTGGTCCAGGCCCCGGCGCTGCAAGGCACCGGTCAGCTGCCGAAGTTCGAAGAAGACCTGTTCAAGATCGCTCGCGAAGGCGAAGCCGATCTGTACCTGATCCCGACGGCCGAAGTGTCGCTGACCAACATTGTGGCCGGTGAAATCGTCGACTCGAAACTGCTGCCGATCAAGTTCGTCGCGCACACCCCATGCTTCCGGAGCGAGGCCGGTGCGTCGGGCCGTGACACTCGCGGCATGATCCGTCAGCACCAGTTCGACAAGGTTGAAATGGTCCAGATCGTCGAGCCGTCGACTTCGATGGAAGCGCTGGAAGGCCTGACCGCCAACGCCGAAAAAGTCCTGCAACTGCTGGGTCTGCCTTACCGCACCCTGGCGCTGTGCACCGGCGACATGGGCTTCAGCGCCGTGAAAACCTACGACCTCGAAGTGTGGATTCCGAGCCAGGACAAGTACCGCGAAATTTCGTCGTGCTCCAACTGCGGCGACTTCCAGGCCCGCCGCATGCAGGCGCGTTTCCGCAACCCGGAAACCGGCAAGCCTGAGCTGGTACACACTCTCAACGGTTCGGGTCTGGCGGTCGGTCGTACGCTGGTGGCGGTGCTGGAAAACTACCAGCAGGCCGACGGTTCGATCCGTGTGCCGGACGTGCTGAAGCCGTACATGGGTGGCCTCGAGGTCATCGGTTAAATGAAATATCTGCCGCTGTTTCACAACCTGCGCGGCAGTCGTGTGTTGGTGGTCGGTGGGGGGGAAATTGCCTTGCGCAAATCCCGCCTGCTGGCCGATGCCGGTGCGCTGCTGCGGGTGGTCGCACCTCAAATCGAAGCGCAACTGCGCGAACTGGTCAGCGCCAGCGGTGGCGAGTGTCTGTTGCGTGGTTACGTGGAAGCGGATCTGGACGGTTGCGGGCTGATCATCGCCGCCACCGACGACGAAACGCTCAACGCTCAAGTCTCCAGCGATGCCCATCGGCGTTGCGTGCCGGTCAACGTGGTCGATGCGCCGCAGCTGTGCAGCGTGATCTTCCCGGCGATCGTCGATCGCTCGCCGCTGATTATTGCAGTGTCCAGCGGCGGCGATGCGCCAGTGCTGGCGCGGCTGATTCGCGCCAAGATCGAAACCTGGATTCCCTCAACCTATGGCCAATTGGCCGGACTGGCCGCACGTTTCCGCAATCAGGTGAAAAACCTGTTTCCGGATGTGCAGCAACGTCGCGGTTTCTGGGAAGACGTGTTTCAGGGCCCGATTGCCGACCGACAACTGGCCGGGCAGGGTAATGAAGCCGAGCGGCTGTTACAGGCCAAGATTGATGGCGAAGCGACCGTCACCACCGGTGAGGTGTATCTGGTGGGGGCGGGGCCGGGTGATCCGGATCTGCTGACCTTCCGCGCCTTGCGCCTGATGCAGCAAGCCGACGTGGTGCTGTACGACCGCTTGGTCGCTCCGGCAATTCTTGAGCTGTGCCGTCGCGATGCCGAGCGCGTCTACGTCGGCAAGCGTCGCTCTGATCACGCGGTGCCACAGGATCAGATCAACCAGCAACTGGTCGATCTGGCCAAGGCTGGCAAACGCGTGGTGCGCTTGAAGGGCGGTGATCCGTTCATCTTCGGTCGCGGCGGTGAAGAGATCGAAGAGCTGGCGGCCCACGGGATTCCGTTCCAAGTGGTGCCGGGCATCACGGCGGCCAGCGGTTGCGCGGCGTATGCCGGGATTCCGCTGACCCATCGCGATTACGCGCAGTCGGTGCGCTTCGTCACCGGGCACCTGAAGGACGGTTCCACCGATCTGCCTTGGGCCGACCTCGTCGCCCCGGCGCAGACGCTGGTGTTCTACATGGGCCTGGTGGGCTTGCCGGTGATCTGCGAGCAGTTGATCAAGCACGGTCGCAGCGCGGATACCCCGGCGGCGTTGATCCAGCAGGGCACCACAGTCAATCAGCGAGTCTTCACCGGCACGCTGGCCGACCTGCCGCGTCTGGTGGCGGAGCATGAAGTGCATGCGCCGACGCTGGTGATCGTGGGGGAAGTGGTGCAGCTGCGCGAGAAGCTGGCGTGGTTCGAAGGGGCTCAGGCGCAGGTCTGAAAACCGAGTTGCCCTCATTCGCGAGCAAGCCCGCTCCCACATTGGATCTGTGTCATGCACAAATCCAATGTGGGAGCGGGCTTGCTCGCGAAGAGGCCCTCAAAAACACCGAATCAATTAACCCCGCCGCCAAACTCCTTTCCCGCTCAGCCGCTCCCGATCATGAGCGATGGTGAAATCCTGCTTCGGCCCCTTCGGCACAATCCCCGTCGGATTGATGGTCTTGTGGCTACCGTAGTAGTGGTTTTTGATGTGCTGAAAATCCACCGTCTCGCCAATCCCCGGCCACTGATACAGCTCTCGCAGCCAGTTCGACAGGTTCGGGTAATCGGCAATCCGCCGCAGATTGCACTTGAAGTGCCCGTGGTACACCGCATCGAAGCGAATCAGCGTGGTGAACAGTCGCACATCGGCCTCGGTCAGGTATTCACCCGTCAGATAGCGATTGGCGCCCAGCACCCGTTCCAAGTGATCCAGCTCGGCAAACACCTCATCGAACGCCTCTTCATAAGCCTGTTGCGAGGTGGCAAAGCCGGCGCGATACACACCGTTGTTCACCGCCGGATAAATCCGTTCGTTCAGTGCATCAATCTCGCCGCGTAACGGTGCCGGGTAGAAGTCCAGTTCATTACCAGTCAGGCCATCGAACGCGCTGTTGAACATGCGGATGATTTCCGCCGACTCATTGCTGACAATGCGCTTGAGCTTTTTGTCCCACAGCACCGGCACAGTGACACGGCCGGTGTAGTCCGGGGTGTCGGCGGTGTAGCGCTGATGCATGAAGTCGAAGTGGTCGAGCTTGTCGCCGGTCGAGCCAAGGGTCTGGTCGAAGGTCCAGCCGTTTTCCAGCATCAGCCAGCTGACCACGGACACGTCGATCAGGCTTTCCAGACCTTTGAGCTTGCGCAGGATCAGCGTGCGGTGTGCCCACGGGCAGGCGAGGGAAACGTAAAGGTGATAGCGCCCGGCTTCGGCGGCGAAACCGCCTTCACCGCTCGGCCCGGGCTGGCCATCTGCGGTGACCCAGTGGCGACGCTGCGCCTGTTCGCGCTGGAACGCGCCGTCTTTGCTGCTTTCGTACCACTTGTCCTGCCAGTGGCCATCGACGAGTAAACCCATGATCAAGACTCCATGAACCAATAAGCGTTGGAGCCGAGTCTATTCCGATGAGTTCGAACAAAAAGCGCAAAGATCGGGCGTCTATGATCGGTTAAATCGATTTGTTGCGCGCCGCCCAGTATTGCTCGGCGGTTGCGAACGCTTGCTCGCGGCTTTGACCGAGGCCGCGCAGGGCCAGGGCCATGGTCGAAATCAGGGCCATTTGCGGATAGCTGTCGACCACCTCGCCGCGCCACACAGCCTTGAGATGTTCGACGTCCAGCGAGGCCGGTTTGACGTGGCGCTGGCTCGACAGCTGCGGCCATTCCTCGTCCCAGCTCTCGCCGCCCCTGGTGCCGTAAAGATGGCTGTCGGCATCCGGGTTGATCTCGATTTCGCCGCCGTCACCCTTGACCACGATCGCCGTGTCGCCGAGCAGGCCGCTGGCCTCGCGATGCACCGCTTGATAGCCCGGGTGGAAGATACTCTGCAGACCACAACGGGCGCGCAGTGGATTGAGAATCCGTGCCAGCGAATGGATCGGCGAGCGCAGGCCCATGGTGTTGCGCAGGTCGATCATCTTCTGCAACTGCGGCGCCCAGTCGATCAGCGGCATGAACGCCAGACCGCCGTGGTCCAGCGCGCTGCCGACTTGCTGCCAGGTGCGGCACAGCGGGATGTTCAGCTCGCCAAGCAGTTGTTCGGTGTACAGACGTCCGGCGGTGTGCGCGCCGCCGCCGTGCATGAAAATCCGCACGCCGTGTTGCGCCAGGCACTTGGCCGACAGCAGGTACCACGGCAGATGGCGTTTCTTGCCGGCATAGGTCGGCCAGTCCAGATCGACATTCAGCGTTGGCGCTGACAGGCGCTCGCGCAAGGCTTCGGTGAAACCGGCCATTTCCTCGGCGCTTTCTTCCTTGTGCCGCAGCAGCATCAGGAAGGCCCCGAGCTGGGTGTCTTCGACTTTGTCGTCGAGCACCATGCCCATGGCTTCCCGCGCTTCTTCACGGGTCAGGTCGCGGGCGCCGCGTTTGCCCTTGCCGAGGATCCGTACGAACTGCGCGAACGGGTGTTCGGCGGGCGTTTCAAGGGTCAGCGCTGGAAAGTCGGTCATAAGCAATTCGTCGGTTTGGGCAGGCCCGCCAGTTTCGCGGCGAGTTTGGCAGGGGTGCCTTTGAACAGTCGGTTCAGGTGCAGGCTGTTGCCTTTGTCCGGGCCGAGTTTGAGTGCGGTGTACTTGATCAGCGGGCGGGTGGCTGGCGACAACTGGAATTCCGCGTAGAAACTGCGTAGCAGTTCGAGGACTTCCCAGTGTTCGGGGGTCAGTTCGATGTCTTCAGCGGCGGCGAGGGCGCTGGCAACGTCATGGGACCAGTCGTCGAGGTCGACCAGAAAGCCGTCCTTGTCCAGTTCGATGGCGCGGGCGCCGACAGTCATCGAGTTCATAGCCAACTGTTGACCTTGTCGTGGTGGATCGACAGTTCGACGAAGGCCGGGTAATCGATGGCTTCGGCCCAGTCGGGAGCAACGATGGCACGGGCCTGCAGGTCTTCGGCGAGGGCGAACAGCTTGACCCGGCGCTCGTTCAGCGTGGCGAATGGCGCAGTGCCCGGTTGCAGGGCGTAAACCGCATCACCGGATAACAGTAAGGCGTCGGCAGCGCCGATCACGCGCAGGCAACTGCTCAGGCGATCATCGCCGAACGGGGAATGAGACAACACATGCAAAGTCGACATCAGAGGGTGATCACCTGGTCGTAACGGTCAATAAGGGCGGTGATTTCGCTGGCGCCGAGCGGCTGCGCTTCGTCCAGCGACAGCGTGCTCAGGCCACGGGCGCTGGCGCTGTCGGTGCAGTAGAACAGTTCTTCAACGCCGAACATCGGCAGCGCCTGCAGATTGGCACTGAGGTCTTTCTGTTGCAGGGCCTTGGCGTTCTGCCCGGCGGCCAGTTGCAACACGCCATCGTCGAGAAACAGCAGGCCGATCGGCAGGTCGAACGCGCCGCCGGCGAGGACGATGTCCAGCGCTTCGCGGGCACCGGGGCCGGACCATGGCGACTGGCGGCTGATGATCAACAGGGATTTGGCCATTTCACGCGCCTCCGAAACAGATCAGTCGATCGGCGTCCTGCACCGCGTCGTGCAACTGGCCGAGGCCGGACAATTCCCACGGCGCGCTGACCGCGACGGCATCACGCTGGTAGCGTTTGGCTTCTTCGTCATTCAGCACGCCACGGCGCAGGGCGGCGGCGATACACACCACACCGTCTAGTTGCTGCTCGCTGATGAACGCGCGCCACTGTTTGGGCAGGTCCAGTTCGTCCTGCGGGGTGACCACCGCGTCCGAGGCGTTGTAGACGCCGTCCTGATAAAAAAACAGCCGGACAATCTCATGCCCGCCGGCCAGCGCAGCCTGCGCAAACAGCAGGGCACGGCGCGAGGAGGGCGCATGGGCGGCGGAAAACAGCGCAATGGCGAACTTCATGACGGACTCGATCAGCAAAACTGCGGCCATGATAAAGCTTTATGAAGGCAGCCGCGAAACCAAGTGAAGCACATGCCCTCTGTGGGAGCGGGCTTGCTCGCGAAGGCGTTGGGTCATTCGACACATCTTTGACTGATGCACCGCTTTCGCGAGCAAGCCCGCTCCCACAGGATCGTATTTCAGCGCGGCATATAGCCCAGTTGCCAACGCCGCGGAATGCTCAGGGACAGCACGCCCAGCACGGCCGCCAGCAAGCCGCTGGCGAACAATGCCCGAAGTCCGAAATGATGTTCCAGCACTGCGCCGAGTATCGCGCCGATGAACATCCCGCTCCACGGCACCAGTTGCACCCGCCAGCCGTTACGGCGTTCGCCGAGCATCCAGCGCCCCAGTCCACGGCCGAACCGCGACAGCGCTCCGGTCACGTACGTCAGGCCCACTGGCAGGCCGTTCACTTCCTCGACCGCCGCGTTGAGCATGCCCATCGCGATGATCGCCGCCAGCAGCGCCGGCAGTTGCGTGTCGTACGGCCATGCCGCCGCCAGGCAAAGCAGGGTGGCGATGCAGAGCAACAAGGGCAGCGTGCGCCGGCCACCGAGGCGCCCGATCACGATCCCCAAGGCATTACCGATCACGAAGGTGACGACGAGGATGATCAGGCGCAAGGTCAGTCCGAGGTCGCCGTCACTGATCGCCACCGCCAGCCGCGTGGTGTTGCCGCTCATGAACGAAACAAAATCGCCGCTGGCCATGAAGCCGATTGCATCGGTCATGCCGGCGAGTACCGACAGGCTGGCCACCAGCGCCAGACCGATGCGCCCGCGCCATTTCTGCCGATGCAGATGCCCGGAAGTGGCGCGGTGAGTCGAAGTGGAGGGCAGCATCGGCGACGATATCCTTCAGCGGCGTTTACGGTTCCAGCCCATACAGATCGCAGTAATCCTTCCAGCTCATGTGGGCCATTTCCGCTACCTCGCGATGCACCTCCATGCGCTGGGCCTGATACTCCTGGGGCGATGCAGCCGTGAGTCGCAAGGTCAGTTCCCAGGCGAACAGCCCCTGATTTTCCGCCTCGGCCTCGAAGGCTTCGTGCAGGCGTTCTGCACGATACTGCGCCGGGGTTTCGCCTTTGGCCTGGGCCAGCAGCGGATTGAGATGATCGAGGGTTTCGCGCAATTCGGGGCGCGCGTCGAGAAACAATTTCAGGGCTTGTTCATGTCGCTGGTCGGTGGGCGCCATGTGTGTTCCTTGTGAGGCTGAAGACCTTAGGGTGCCGGAGCGGCTGTCGCATGTCGCGCTATAAATGCAGTAAAGCAGAACGATTTTGCCTGTTGCGGTGATACAGTCCGCTTTTTTCTGAATGAGCGAATGCAATGCGAATTCTGATGGTAGCGCTGGCCGCGACCGTGCTGGCCGGTTGCGCGGGTTCGGTGATGGACGATTCTCGCGCCAAAGCCCCGTACAAGGTTCTGACTTCGGACAAGCCGGAGAAAGTTGTCGCTCAGTGCGTACAGTTCGGCTGGCAGGACGAAGCAGTGTTTGGCGTGGACGCCGGAGCGTATCTGCAACCGGGCAAGAAGGGTGGCTCGACGGTGTACACCCGTTCCGCAGAGTCGTTTGTCGACGTGACCAGCGATGCGTCGGGAACCGTGCTCAACTACTACGCGCAGAAGGACGATTTTGTTGCCAAACGCCGTTTGGCGGCGTTGGCGACCTGTCTCTGATATTGCGCTGAAGCGGCTGCCGTTATCGCCAGCAGGCTGGCTCCCACACTGGATTTGTGTTTGCCACCGATCCTGTAGGAGTGAGCCTGCTCGCGATGAGGCCAATGAATTCAACCGATCAAGCGCTTCTGGAAATAATGCCGGCTATGCCCCGGCGGGTAATCAACGATCTCGCCAAACTGGCTGAATCCCAGCTTCTCGTAGAACGCCGGCGCCTGAAAGTCGAAGGTGTCCAGCCAGATGCCGAGGCAGTTCTTCTCCTTGGCCAGATTTTCCGCCATGGCCATCAGTTCCGAGCCGATGCGTTGCCCGCGACCCTGTTCCGGGACGCACAGCAACTCGATGTACATCCACTGGAAGATCACCCGGCCGTACAAACCGCCGAGAATCGTGTCCTGTTCATCGCGCACCAGCAGGGCGAAAGGTTCAGATGTGGAACCACCGGTCCGGGCGTCGTTATACGCAATCAAAGGCTCGAGAATGGCTTTGCGCTGTTCTTCCGTAGGGTTCTGCGACAGCTCGATTCGCAACGTCATGTGCAACTTCCTTGTGAGATGAACCGCCAGCCTATCCTGCCCGGGGAGCGTCTTCCAAGTCCTTCCTCATCCCTTTGGAACCGCCGCTGTCGCGCCGGGGTCTAGCTTTTACAGCGTCATTCCGAACGCGGTTGATGAGGATCCCCCATGAATATTTTCGAAGCCCTTCGCGAAAGCCACGACCGCCAGCGCAGTTACGCCAAAGCCCTGGTCGAAACCAGCGGTGATACTCCGGAGCGGGTTGAGGCCTACAAACAGCTCAAGGCTGAACTTCAGGCCCACGAAACCGCCGAAGAGCGCCACTTCTACATCCCGCTGATGGAGTTCGACAACGGTGTTGACCTCAGTCGCCACGCCATTTCCGAGCACCATGAAATGGACGAGATGATGGAAGAGCTGGACGAGACCGAGATGTCCAGCCCGGCGTGGCTGGCAACGGCGAAGAAGCTCTCCGACAAAGTCCATCACCATCTCAAGGAAGAAGAGCAGAAGTTCTTCCAGATGGCCGGCAAATTGCTCGATGACAAGCAAAAGGAACAGCTCGCTGGCCAGTACGAAAAGGAGTACCAGGCGCAACTGCCATAAGTACTGAATGCCAGTTTTTGCAGTGTCGGCGTGTAGGCCTTTGGCCATGCGTTGGGTGGGTCTTGTCGCAATTAGCTGTATATTCATCCAGTGTTTTCGGCGTTTTTGACTTGAGACGCCGATTGACTGCGACAAAACCGCCGATGGACAAAAAAACCACCTCCGTTAGCTTGAAGGCCTCTCCTCGGACAGGAGAGTTCTTAAATCAACGGAGTGAAAAACATGAATCAACCACAAGCTCAAACCCAACTGCGACACGGTCGCGTCACCTCTCCAGCCAGCCGCGGTGCGGTAGCCATCGAGCAAGGATTGCTCGGTGCCTGGCAGGTCAACGAAATGGAAGGCGGCAAGAACTTCCCGGCGCTGACGGCAGGGCCTTTTCCTGCTCCCTATGGCAGCGACAGTGACAGTGTCACGCCGCCCGCCGACGGTTACATCCTCAGCGGTGGCAAGACCGATGCCCGTGACTGCGTGAACTTCACCGACGAGGAAATGAGCAAAAAGCTCAATCGTCCGTTCAGCTGGCCACTGCTCAGTGTCACCCCGGGCCAGACGCTGGAAGTGAAGTGGGAATACACCGCGCCACACACCACCCGTGGTTATCGCTGGCTGATCACCAAGGATGGCTGGGATCCGAAACAGCGTATTTCCCGTGCACAACTCGAAGCGCAGCCTTTCGCCGAAGACTTCTACACTCAAGTGCCGTATTACAGCTATCCGGGGGAATTGAAGGCCAAGGTCAATCATTCGGTGAAATTGCCGGCCACCAAAAAGGGCCGTCACGTCATCGTGCTGATGTGGATCGTCGCCAACACCGGCAACGCGTTCTATCAGGCGTTCGACGTCGACTTCAAATAACGGCGTTACGCTCAACTCACAGGTTCTGAAGGATTAGAACATGTCAAATATCGACTTCACGCTAGTGCAAAACCAGGCGGCCGACGCGGCCTCGCTGATGCCGAGCATCGCCGGCAAAAAAATACTCATGGGCTTCTGGCACAACTGGCCGGCGGGTCCAAGTGACGGCTATCGTCAGGGCCGCTTCGCCGAAATCGCTCTGGAAGCGGTGCCCAAGGAGTACAACGTGGTCGCGGTGGCGTTCATGAAGGGCAGCGGGATTCCAACCTTCAAGCCGTACAACGTCTCCGATGCCGAGTTCCGGCGTCAGGTCGGCGTGCTCAACAGCCAGGGGCGGGCGGTGCTCTTGTCCCTGGGTGGCGCCGATGCGCACATCGAGTTGCGGGCCGGACAGGAACAACCACTGGCCAATGAGATTATCCGTCTGGTGGAAACCTACGGCTTCGATGGGCTGGACATCGATCTTGAACAGAGCGCGATTGATTTCGCCGCCAACAAGACCGTGCTGCCGGCCGCGCTGAAACTGGTCAAGGATCACTACGCAGGCCAGGGCAAGCACTTCATCATCAGCATGGCCCCGGAGTTTCCGTACCTGACCACCAATGGCAAATACGTCGGTTACCTGCAGGCGCTTGAAGGCTATTACGACTTCATCGCGCCGCAGTTCTACAACCAGGGCGGCGACGGGGTCTGGGTACCGGAAGCCAATAATGGCAATGGTGCGTGGATCGCGCAGAACAACGATGCGCTGAAAGAGGACTTCCTCTACTACCTGACCGAAAGTCTGGTGACCGGTACCCGGGGCTTCACCAAAATCCCCGCGGACAAATTCGTCATCGGCCTGCCGGCCAACGTCGATGCGGCTGCCACAGGTTACGTGATCGACAGCACCGCCGTCGGCAATGCGCTCAAACGTCTGGCGATCAAAGGGCTGCCGATCAAGGGCCTGATGACCTGGTCGGTAAACTGGGACAACGGCGTCAGCAAGGATCGCGTGCCGTATGGCTGGGAATTCAGTCGGCGTTATGGACCGCTGATTCACGGAGCGAAAACAGCGGCACAGGAAACGGATGACACGTTGTCGCGCGTCGCCCGTTAGCAGCAATTAAAGAGCCCGGTAGCGCTGCCGGGCTTTTTTGCGTGGGCCAGGCAAACAATGCCCGGGTGTGAGTCATAGCGGAGCGGGTTGTTTATCCGATTGGGACGCGCTCGATACATTGAGTGAATGACTTGACGAGATCCAGCAAGCAGGCAGCCGCCTGATTGATCTGCGTATCGGTAAGCGCCGCGTAGCCAATCAGCACGCCAGGTTTGACCGCGTGACTGCTGGTGAATGCGGATACCGGTTGCAGGCAAAGATTGAAGAGGGCAGCCCGTGCGCAGAATTCTCTTTCATCAATGTCTGCGGGTAACCAGAGCACAAAATGTAATCCGGATTGCTCGCCGGAAATCTGCAGATCAGGGTTTTCTCGCAGCTTTGAGATCAGCAAATCGCGTCGATGTTGATACGTCTGTCGCGAGATGCGCAAATGCCGTACATATTTTCCGGTGCAGAGAAACTGGTTGAGTGCGAGCTGACCCAGTATGCCGGGCGTCTGGCCGGTGTCTTCTATGAGGTTGATGACTTTCTTCTGTAAATGTTTGGGAATGACCATGAAGCCCAGACGAAAGTTGCTGAACAGGGTTTTATTGAAGCTGCCGCAGAAAATCACCCGGTCGTTTGTATCTATTGATTTGATGGCGGGCAGGGGAGCACTGCCATAGTTGTACTCGCTGTCGTAGTCGTCCTCGATGATGATCGCATTGGCTGCGGTCGCCGAGGCCAGGAGGGCCTTACGACGTGCCATGCTCATGCAGACACCCAGAGGAGCCTGGTGAGAGGGCGTGACATAAATGGCCTGAACCGGACTGGCGGGTGACAACGCTTCAACGATCAGACCTGCATCGTCCACTGGAATATCGATGATTGTGTTGCCGGAACAATTGAATATCCGCCGGGCCCAGTAATAGCCGGGATCTTCCATGGCAACGACGGCCTCTTTTCCCAATACCCGGCTGATAAGGTCGAGACAGTGCCTGATGCCGTGGGTAATCACGATGTCCTGAGGTGAGCAGTCAATTCCCCGGTAGATCTGGATATGGTCGCAAATGGACTTGCGCAAGTTCTCGTCACCGCCGAGTGACGAGGCCGATACTGCGGTGCCGAGGTCTTTGGCGGAAGGTGTGCATAACGACTTTACATCTTTTTCTTCGAGCAATCCCGGATCGGCCAGTCTGGCAATAAACGGTACATACGGCTGTAAATAAGTAATGGGAGCAGGTGAATCGGATGACCGGTGAGTATCAAGTTCGACTTGCAGTTCCTTAGTTCTGGCGGCGGCGATCAGATTATCCGGCAATGTTGTGCAGACTACCGAGCCGGCACCTCGCTTGCGAATGATGAAACCTTCTTCGCGCAATTGATCGAAAACAGTTTCCAGGGTCCCTCGGGAAACTCCCCATCTTTGCGCAAGCGTACGCGTGGAGGGCAGCGCTTCGCCGGATTGGAGCCGACCGGAACTGATCAGGTGTTCAAGGAAACGGCACAAAAGCTGATGTTTGGTGGACAGCGAATGTTCGGTCAATTCGAACGGCAAGACTAGGTCGAGGCCAACTGGCCGCTTACCTCTGGTCATAGTGGTACACACCAAAATCCATTTAATGGATCTTCATCTTAGCGCGGCATACAAATACGCTCAACGCCGCTCAAGCTAACGCGTTGAGGGGTGGCGCGCGAGTCATTGGGGTCAAGAGAAACTGGATTGGTATAGGGATATCGTCGGCAATGACTGCTTTTGAAAAACTGTCAACACTCAATAAGACTAATCATCGCGAGCCGCAACTAAAGATTGCGATAGTCGGAGGGGGTGCAACAGCGATTAGTGTAATTGATGCGTTGCAGCGCGACGTTAAGCTGAAAAATATGGATGTTGCAATTACCCTCTATGAGCCTGACAAGAAAATCGGTCCAGGTCGCGCTTATCAAAACGATGGTGATTATGGATTGATTAATCGCCAGGCCCGATTCATGTCCGTGAAAAGTGACGATCCCCGGCACTTTGTAGGATGGGTCACTCATAAATATGGAAGTGCACTGGCGCAACTTGATTTCTTGCCCCGTCACTATTTTGGTGAGTACCTGTCCGATTGTTTTGCCGAGCAAGTGGCGCTGGCGCGCGACCTCAAGCGGCCGATTCGGGTGATCGGGCAAAAGGTCACCAGCCTGACAATGCACGATGACAAAGCGGTCGTCGGTGTCGAAAACGGGCCGCAACAAGTATTTGATCGGGTGATTCTATGCATCGGTACCGCTGAACCGGCGGATATCTTCTCGTTGGCCTGCTCCCAGAACTACATCGGCAATCCGTATCCGATGTGGACCAAGTTTTCCGCGATTGGCGGCGACGATCAGGTGGCGATCATTGGTTCCAGCCTCTCTGCTGTGGATGCAGTCCTGGCCCTGAATGCCCAGGGACACCGCGGCAAGATCGTCATGCTGTCGCGCAATGCGCTGCTGCCAGCGGTGCGCATGCCGCATCACGACTTCACTTACAAGGTCATCACCCGCGAACGCATCGAAGAGCTGCGTGATGAAGCGGGGATGATCTCCTGGTCGAAATGGCTTGGCCTGATCACCTTCGAACTGACAGCCCAAGGCGTGGATCTGGAGAAGCTCAAGGCTGAACTGGCGCCAGGTCAACTGCCGTTCGAGCGGCTGGAGCGCCATCTTCAAGCATCGGCCCGTGGCGAAAAGTGGCTGTCCATCCTGATTGATATTGCCAACGACTACGTCGAGCTGGCCTGGGACAGCCTGAGTGCGGGCGATCGCAGTTATTACATGGCCAACTATCACTCGATTTTCATGAGCCTGTGCAACCCGATGCCTCCGGCAACGGCCAACAAGTTGCGCAACATGCTCGAATCCGGGCACCTCGTGATTCGTCCTGGCCTGAAGGGCGTGGAACTGAGTCCCGGAGGCGGTTTCGTCCTGAATTACCAGGCAGGCGCCTGTCATGCCGACTGGGTCATCAACGCCACGCGATCTGAAACCGGTGGTGTCGGGCAGACCGGTACCGAGCTGGTGTCTTCGATGGTCAACAATGGCGTCGCTCAGCACCATCCGTTTGGTGGCCTGCACGTGTCATTCGGCTCGCACAAGGTCATCGACCGCAGTGGCAAGGCTAGCGACGCTATTTATGCCTTGGGCCAACTGGCTGCCGGTAACCATTACTACACCAGTTCACTGGCCATGATCACACGTCAGATCGACCGGGTTCTGCCGCATTTGCTGACGACTGATCAATACCTCAAGGAGCTTTCTGCGTGAAATCCAGCCGCCCCGGAATCCTGTTACCTGCAGCGTTGTTGTCGGCCGTAATCGTGCCGCAGCTTGGACTCGGTCTGATGACGCCCACCGTTGCAAAACTGGCGGAAGAGTTTCGAGTCCCCCATGAGGCGATTCAGGAAACGTTTGTTGTTTACATGATCGGGTATGCGTTGTCCGTGGTATTGGCGGGGATTCTTGCCGATCGTATCGGAGCCCGTCGCGTACAGATTTCGGGGTTGCTGATTTGTGCTGCCGGGTGCCTGCTTGCAGCGTTCTCGGACTCCTTTTACCTGTTTGCGGTTGCGCGTTTCATGCAGGCCCTCGGAGGGTGTGTAGGGACCGTAACCACCAGGCTGATCGTGAAATCCGATTATCCGGAAAGCAAACGCCTGCGAATTCTCACCACCCTTGCCTCGGCGATAGCGCTCACGCCGTGTATCGCACCGTTGCTCGGCGGCATGCTGTTACCTTCGCTGGGATGGCGCTGGATGATGGGCGGCGTGGGGATGTTCAATCTCGCGGCATTGGTGCTTTTCTGGCAGGTCGACACCTCCCCGGGGGCATCGGATTCGACGGGGCGCAGCATCATTGCCGTTTATGCCGCCAACTTCAAAAATGCGGATTATCTGGCTTATGCCGCCGGCATCAGTCTGGTGTGGATGAGTTACTTCGTGTTCCTGTCCTGTTCGACTTATGCGTTGCAGACGGAACTGGGCATGTCCAGCCTGGGTTACGGTGCGGTGATCTCCCTGTGCGCCGTCGGTTATGTGATTGGCAGTACGTTGGCGCGAGCATTGAGCGCCAGGTGGGCGTTGAACGAGATCCTGCTGCTTGGAAGCAGGGTAGGCATGGCCGGGTGCATGTTGCTGGGCATTCTGCTTTCGATGTTTGGCAGTGTGCTGCCGGCGCTGCTGATTCCGATGGTGTTCATTCTGTTGTCGGTCGGGATGGTGATTCCCGCGACTCAGGCCGGGCTATTGAAGAGTGTCAGTCGCGATATCGGTATCTCCTCCGGGCAGTTTTTCTTTTTCCAGATGGCGGCGGGGGCCGGTTACGGTTTGCTGGTCAGTTCCTTTTCCGAACTGGGCGTTCGTGGCCTGGCACTGTTTATCGCCATTCCGATTGTCGTGTTGTTCGTTTTCCTGAATATGTCGCGGGCACTGTCGAAGTCCCCGGAAGAACAGTTGAAGGCAGTCTCTCGGACCTGAGTTTGCTGTTGCTGCGACCCTGATAAAAAAAACAAGGATGTGTAGTCGTGCAGTATCTGAAATCGCTGAAGTTGAACAGTGTGTGTTATGACATTCGTGGCCCGGCACTGGAGCAGGCCAGAAAGATGGAGGAGGACGGCCAGCGCATTCTCAAGTTGAATATCGGCAATCCCGCGCCCTTCGGTTTCGAGGCGCCCGACGAGATACTCCAGGATGTGATCCGTAATTTGCCGACGGCGCAAGGTTACAGTGACTCCAAAGGCTTGTTCAGCGCCCGCAAGGCCGTCATGCAGTACTGTCAGCAGAAGCAGATCGAGGGCGTCGGCGTCGACGATATCTACCTGGGCAATGGCGTCTCCGAGCTCATTGTGATGTCACTGCAGGCGCTGCTGAACAACCGCGACGAAGTGCTGGTGCCTGCTCCGGATTATCCGTTGTGGACCGCCGCGGTGAGTCTTGCCGGGGGCAATGCGGTGCACTACATGTGCGACGAGCATCAGGACTGGTGGCCGGACCTCGATGACATACGGGCCAAAATCACCCCCAACACCCGAGCGCTGGTGATCATCAACCCCAACAATCCCACCGGTGCGGTGTATCCGCGAGACGTGCTGCTGGGAATGCTGGAGATCGCGCGCCAGCACAATCTGGTGGTGTTCTCCGACGAGATCTACGACAAGATTCTCTACGACGAAGCTGTGCACATCAGCACCGCCTCGCTGGCGCCGGACCTGCTGTGCCTGACCTTCAACGGGTTGTCCAAGTCGTACCGGGTGGCCGGGTTCCGCTCCGGCTGGCTGGTGATTTCCGGGCCGAAGCAGCATGCCGCCGGCTACATCGAAGGCATCGACATGCTGGCGAACATGCGCCTGTGCGCCAACGTTCCGGCCCAGCATGCGATCCAGACCGCGCTGGGGGGTTACCAGAGTATCAATGATCTGGTCTTGCCTCAGGGGCGCCTGCTCGAACAGCGCAACCGGGTGCATGAACTGCTCAACGCTATTCCTGGCGTCAGTTGCGTCAAGCCGATGGGCGCGCTGTACGCATTTCCAAGGATCGATCCGAAAATTTGCCCGATCAAGGATGACGAAAAGTTTGTCCTCGAACTGTTGATGTCGGAAAAGCTGCTGGTGGTCCAGGGAACCGCGTTCAACTGGCCCGCGCCCGACCATTTCCGCGTGGTCACGTTGCCGGCATTGCCGGACATCGAAGACGCCATGGCGCGGATTCATCGATTCATCAGCAGCAGGTCAGTCAACAACCTGAGCGTTCGTCGAGTGGCGAATAACGCCCGGGACCTGTGGCCGGTCTTCTGATTCCAGACGCAGATCAAGTAAGCAAGTTGTCATGCCTGACGTAAGTTCGTGGCAGGTGTGACAGCGCAAAGTGCCAGACGGCTGGATGCCACACTCGGCCATCTCTCTAAGTTGTGCAGCATAAAGGAATGAGTATGCGGAACTTTGATGCGCAGGTTTCTTATCGGGTCATGCTTTCTCAGGATGAGATTAATCATCGTGGGGCCGGTTGGGAAAAAGAGGCCTTGAATGCACTGGAAGAGCGACTTGGAGCAGGGTCCGACTTTCCCTGCATCTTTTCCAAGAATGCATTCAAGAAGTCTTCGATCAAGTTTGTATTTGTCGACACTTTGGATGCTCAAGGGCTGGCGAAACTGGCTGAAGGGTTAAAAGAGTATGTAACGCTTTCCAGAACATGGAGTGGTTCAATCGAGGACGCTTATCCGCTCATCGTGTTCTTTTCAACCGATGCGATATCGGCGAGTACCGCGCAGGAGTATCAGGCCGCCGGGTGGGGCGTGCTGCAGAGCCTGCACTGGCTGGATGAAAGCCCGTGGCCGGACAGCGTCGATGTCGACCCGGAGTCACCGTTCTGGTCGATGTGCTTCGCGGGAATGCAACTGTTTGTGAATATGAGTTCTCCCGCACACAAACTTCGCAAGAGCAGAAACCTCGGGTCGAGATTTGCGCTGGTGATTAATCCGCGTGAACGCTTCGATGTATTTGCCGGCGATACCGTGGGCGGACGTAATGTTCGCGCCAATATACGCAAACGCATCCTTAAATATGATTCGGTGCCCCACGCCTTGCAATTGGGCGGCTTCGGCTCTGACGCCAAAGAGTGGTGGCAATACGGTTTGATTGAAGAAAATGCAGAGCGCACGGATGTTTGCCCGTTCAAACATTCCAGCCATGAAAATAAAGAGGAAGCCTGATGTTCAAGTTGATTGTATCCAACGGCAGAGTGGCAGACCGCACGGCATTTACCCGTATCGGTGCGTTGAAGGCCGCGTCGGCACTTGAAGCAAAGTACGGTGTAGCGCCGCTGTATATCGGTGACGGCAGCTGCGAGCCGGCGGCCGATGACTGGACAGTCAGTCTGCCGGCAGGACGTGAGCAGATCGATTCGCTGCATCGCGCCGTGGCCTGTGCGGTAGAGGAGCAGCAACTCACAGTGGTCATCAACGGCACCTGCCCGGCCAGCCTGGGCAGCGTACCTGCGGTTGCCAGACATTACCCGGACCTTTGTCTGGTGTGGGTCGATGCCCATGGTGACTTCAATATTCCGACGACCACTGACACGGGCTACCTGGGCGGGATGGTGGTGTCGGCATTATGTGGCCTCTGGGACAGCGGCTGTGGCGCCGGCGTGCGTGCAGAGAACGTCATTCTGGTCGGCGCGCGTGACATCGACGGGCAAGAGCAGCGTCTGCTGAGCGCCAATAATGTGCGCACGCTTTCTCCGCAGCAGGCCACCGCCGAAGCGGTGCGCAGCGCGATCGGCCAATCGAAGGTCTGGGTGCACATCGATTGGGACTCTCTTGAGCCTGGCTACGTGCCCGCCGACTACGCAGTGCCTGACGGTCTGCTGCCGCAACAGCTCGCGGCGATCCTGGGAGCAATTCCGCTGGAGCAGATCGTCGGCCTGGAAATCGCCGAGTTCAACGCCTCCTGCGATGCGGCGACGGCACAGCGTGCGACCCAGTGCATCATCGATATCGTTGACCCGCTCCTGTCCAAAGCGTGTCTTGAGGCGAGTGTGTGCCATGCATAAGCCGCCTGCTGCTGCCCGGCTGCGTTTCAGCAAGATGCACGGTGCGGGCAATGACATGATCATTCTCGATCTGCGTGATGCGCAGGATCCGTCGCGCGAATTGTGCAAGTACCTGGCTAACCGCCATAAAGGTATCGGCGCCGATATGGTTCTTGGCGTCAAGGCTGCGCGCAATCCATCGTCCGTGGCCTCGTTCGATATCTGGACGGCGCAGGGCGAGTCCTCCCGGCAATGCGGCAACGGCGCGCGGTGTGTCGCCGCATGGCTGGTTCGGGCAGGCCTGACGGAGGCGTCCGAGTTCACCCTCGACAGTCCCTCCGGTACCCACCGGGTCCGGGTCATGGAGGACGGCAACTATCAGATCAGCATGGGCGCACCGAATTTCTCGCCCGCCGCCATCCCGGTGTTCGGCTTCGACCAGGCGCAGTCGGCTTATCAACTCGAACTCGCCGGGCAACACCTGGCGTGTTCGGCGGTATCGATGGGCAACCCGCATGCGGTGATCGAAGCCGAACGTGATCAGTATGAGATTCCAGCTGTCGGCAGCGCCCTGCAAAACTCCGGGTATTTCTCCCCTGACGTCAACGTCGGGTTTGTACAGCTGCAATCGCGCAACAGGATAAAACTCAAGGTCTACGAATTCGGCGCAGGCGAGACGCTGGCCTGCGGCAGCGGTGCCTGCGCGGCGGTCGCGGTGCTGGCGCGGGCCGGGCGGGTCGACCGCTCGGTCGATGTCGAACTGCCCGGCGGAACCCTTGAAGTGACATGGGAGAGTGACTTGTCCGCGATGTACCTCTCCGGCCCTGCTGAATTCGTATTTGATGGAGAACTCGCTCATGCCGTTGTATGAAAGCATTCTGGACACGATCGGCCGTACGCCAATCGTCAAGCTGCAAAGGCTCGCCCCGGAACACGTCAGCATTTATGTGAAGGTCGAGTCGTTCAACCCCGGCGGTTCGGTCAAGGACCGGCTGGCGCTGGCGGTGGTACTCGACGCCGAAGCCAGAGGCCTGTTGAAGCCTGGCGATACGATCGCCGAATGCACCTCCGGCAACGTCGGCATTGCGTTGGCGATGGTTGCCGCGGCACGCGGCTATAACTTCGTGGCGATCATGTCCGACAGTTACTCAATCGAACGGCGCAAGCTGATTCGTGCCTATGGCGGCAAGGTTCTGCTGTTTCCTGCTCATCTGGGCAGCAGCGGCGGTAACCAGATTGCCGATGAACTGGCGCAGAAGTTTGGCTGGTTCAGATCGCGACAATTCGATAACCCGGCCAACCCTTCCTATCACCGCGAAACCACCGCCACCGAAATCCTCGGTGATTTCGCCGGTAAACGCCTGGACTACTTTGTCACCGGTTTCGGCACCAGCGGCACACTGACCGGCGTTGGCCAGATGCTGCGAGTCGCGCGACCTGCGGTGCAGATCGTTGCCGCAGAACCGGAAAATGCTGCGTTGCTGTCGGGCGGCACCTGGGGCGTGCACCAGATTCAGGGCCTCGCGCCCAACTTCACGCCGACCATCATGGACAAGACCGTCATCGATAAAGTCCTGACCGTGAACGAGTACGAGGCGCGCGACACTTCGCAGCGCCTGGCCAGGGAGGAGGGGATCTTCGTCGGCATTTCTTCGGGCGCTTCGGTCGCCGCAGCGTTGAAGGTTGCCGAGACCGCAGCGGCCGGTTCGGTGCTGCTGGCCATGTTGCCGGATACCGGTGAACGTTATCTCTCGACGTTCCTGATGGACGGCATCGCCGAAGGTTCCGACGATGACTGGTTGCAGTCGCTCGAGCCGTAACAGGCAACCGGTTACTTGGCGAAGCAGGCGCTCTAAGGGATTAGCATCATGGTGGAAACTCTTCCGGCAGCAGATTACATCGAGTTCGCGCGCCCGTTTCCAATGCATCGTGGAGGTGTACTGGAAGCTTTCAGGCTGACGTATGAGACGTTCGGGCAACTGAATGATCGTCGCGACAACATCGTCCTGGTGTTGCCCGGCATGTCCGCCAACAGCCACGTCTGCAGTGTCGCCCGCGATCCTGAGGCGGGCTGGTGGGAGGACTTTGCCGGTTCAGGCAAGCCGATCGATACAGACCGCTGGTATGTGATCTGTTTCAACTATCTGGGGGGTTGCAAGGGCTCGACGGGGCCGCTGTCCACCGAGCGGGCGAGTGGCAGGCCTTACCAGTCGCGCTTTCCCGAGCTGAGCATCGAAGACATCGTCGATACGATCGTCATGGCCGTGAAAGCGCTGGGCATGGCGCAAGTGACCTGCCTGATCGGCGCTTCGATGGGTGGCATGTGTGCGCTGGCCCTGTTGACCCGGCATCCGGGGTTTGTCCGGCATCACATCAACCTGTGCGGCGCGGCGAGTTCGCTTCCCGTGTCCACGGCCTTGCGTTCATTGCAGCGGGAAGCCATCCGCAGTGATCCGCTGTGGGCCGGTGGCGAGTATTCGCCGGATGCGCGCCCGATCCATGGCATGACGCTGGCTCGCAAGATCGGTCTGTTGAGTTATCGCTCCGGCGCGCAATTGAATCGCCGTTTCAGCCGCAGCGATCAGGCGGCGGGGAAATCCGCCGGCATGATCCACGACTTTGAAGTCGAGGATTATCTGCAGGCCAATGCCTGGCGATTCGCACGGGATTTCGACCCCAACAGTTATCTGCAGCTAAGCCGCGCAATTGATCTTTATGCCTGTCTGACGCCGCCGCAGGGCGGTTTTCAGACTGCCGGGCTGGAGCAGGTTCTGGTGGTCGGCGTCGAGAGCGACACGCTGTTTCCTGTTGCGCAACAGCAGCACATCGCTCAAGGGCTCGAGCAGGATGGTGCCGAGGTGACCTTTGTCCGGCTCGATTGCCCGGACGGCCACGACGCCTTTCTGACCGATCTGCGGGCGTTCGGGCCGCTGCTGGAACATTTCATGAATCGTATTGGTTCCGTCCTTCCTGCGGGCAGGGCGGAGCGTTGTCTGGAGTTGCACGATGAACGATTTTGACAAGGTTGCATTGGTGACCGGTGCCAACCGTGGCATCGGTTTTGAGGTGGCGCGACAACTGGCCGCCGAGGGCGTGACGGTGGTGCTCAGTGGCAGGAATTATCAGGCTGTCGCTCAGGCGGCCGACGAATTGGTCGGCATGGGCCTGAAGGCGTTCCCGTGCCTGCTGGATGTTACGGATGAAGACAGCATCGCCTCGGCGGTGAAATTGCTGGAGGCGAAGTTCGGTCGACTGGATATCCTGATCAATAACGCGGCGATCCGTATCGAATCCTACGGGTTGAACCCTTCGCAACAACCACTTCAACAGTGGCGCCAGACGTTTGAAACCAACCTGTTCGGCATGGTCGCGGTGACCCAGCATTGTCTGCCGCTGATTCGCCAGTCTGCGGCCGGGCGCATCGTCAACGTATCCAGTCTGCTGGCATCGCTCACCACCCATACGGACGTCGATTCCTACGCCTATTCACCGATGTTCAAATCCTTGCCGGGCTACAGCGCCAGTAAAAGCGGGGTGAATTCGTGGACGGTTCATCTGGCTTACGAGCTTCGCGACACGCCCGTCAAGGTTAATGCCGTGCACCCCGGTTACACCAAAACCGGCATGAATGACGGCGCCGGTGATCTCGATGTGCAGGAAGGCGCGCGGACCAGTGTCGCGCTGGCGCTGATCGGTGCCGATGGCCCCACGGGCACTTACCGCCATCAGGACCGCGTGATTCCTTGGTGAGTCGTCGCTGTTTTTCTGCTTCCAACTGTCCAGTAGAAAGGATTCTTCATGATTAAGCTTGCACTCGTCACCGATAAGCCGAACCTGCACATTGACTACGACATGCCGCCATTGCTGGAAGCCTGCAAGCAACTGTCGATCAACGCCGATGTGTGTTTCTGGGACGATCCGTCAATCGATTGGGCGGCGTATACCGCCGTATTGATCCGTTCACCGTGGGACTGCATTGAAAGCCTCGACGAATTCTTTGCCTGGTGCGACAAGGTGCATGCACTGACCTGCCTGTTGAACGTGCCGTCCGTGGCCCGGTGGGGCTTGAACAAGCTGTACCTGAAGGACATCGCTGCGCGCGGCGTGCCGATTATTCCGAGTGTGTTCCTGGCGCCCGACGACGCTCCCGAGGGTTATCTGGCTGACTTCCTCGACGCGAACACCGACAGCCACGAATTTGTCGTCAAACCGACGATCGGCTCGTACTCGCGCGGGGTTAAAAGATTTGTCCGCGGCGGTTCCGAGGCCGCGCTGGCACACATTCGCGCGCTGCAAAAGCGCGGTTCGCACGTGATCATTCAGCCGTACATCACCACCATCGACACTTACGGCGAGACGGACCTTACCTTCTTCGATAACACTTTCAGCCATTCCATCCGCAAGGGCGCCATGCTCATGGCGGACGGTACGGTGAACGTGCCAACCCCCGAGTTTCGCCAGCCGCGCGAGGCGGATGCCGAGGAGCAGGCGGTGGCGCTATCGGCGCTGGTGGCTTCTGCCGAGGTGCTCGGGCTTGAGCTGCCGTTGCTCTACGGCCGGGTCGACGTGATCCGCGACTATGACGGTCGGCCGATGATCATGGAAATGGAGATCTGCGAGCCTTCGCTCAACCTGCCGTTTCGCGCCGACAGTGCGATGAACCTGATCAAAGGCGTGCTCAAGCGCATCGACCGGCACCTGGTCGATCTCTGACAACCTCCTTGAACGCCAGTAAACAGGCCCGACAGCATTGCCGGGCTTTTTTTGTGCGCGCGATTATTCGACTATGGGCGTTTTCCGATGGCACAAGGAACAGGCGTCATGACCAAGACAGCCGAGCGGGTCAACATTGTCGATACTCAGGTGTTGTCCCACGACTGGTATCTGTTGCAGAAAATCACCTTCGACTATCTACGCAACAACGGTGACTGGCAGCGGCAGACTCGCGAAGTCTACGACCGTGGCAATGGCGCGGCGATTCTGTTGTTCAACCGCGAAAAGCGCACGGTGGTGCTGACCCGCCAATTTCGCTTGCCGGTGTTCGTCAACGGCCACGACGGCTTGTTGATCGAAGTGGCGGCGGGGCTGCTGGAAGGTGCGGCGCCGGAACAGCGGATCCGCGACGAGGCCGAAGAGGAAACCGGTTACCGCGTGCATGAGGTGAAGAAGGTCTTCGAGGCCTACATGAGCCCCGGCTCGGTGACCGAGAAGCTGCACTTTTTTATCGCCGAATACGACGCGAAGTCGAAGGTCAGCGAGGGCGGCGGCCTGGAAGAGGAAACCGAAGAACTGGAAGTGCTGGAGTGGCGCTTCGATGAGGCACTGGCGGCGTTTCAGCGCGGCGAGATCTGCGACGCCAAGACCATCATGCTGCTGCAATACGCGGCGATGAATAACCTTTTCGACAGCTGATTCAACGCCAATCCATTGTGGCGAGGGAGCTTGCTCCCGCTGGGCTGCGCAGCGGCCCCAGGTTTTTGCCCGTGCTGCGCACTGGAGCGGGAGCAAGCGCCCTCGCCACCCAATGGCATTTACGGGGTTAAAACAGGTCCCCTGTTCTACCGACATCAGACCAGTCACCCCCCTCCAGTGTCAGCAACCGCTCCTTGGCCTCAAGCCCACCCGCAAACCCGGTCAACTTCCCCGACGCGCCGATCACCCGATGACACGGCGCCACAATCGAAATCGGGTTGCGCCCGTTCGCCGCGCCCACCGCACGCACCGCCGTCGGGTTGCCGATCTGCTCGGCGATCTGGCTGTAGGTGCGAGTCTCGCCAAAGGGGATGGTCAGCAGCGCCGCCCAGACCTTCTTCTGAAATTCGGTGCCGACAAAATCCAGTTCCAGGTCGAAGCGATCACGCTTGCCGGCAAAATATTCCTCAAGCTGCTGCGCGGTTCGCTGCAGCAGCGGATTGTCCGGCGCTTCGCTCATCGGACCGAGGCGCACCCGGCCCGGTTTGTCGTTTTCCCAGAGGATGGCCGCCAGTCGTGAGCCGTTCGCAACCAGCTTCAATTCGCCGACCGGTGAGGGCAGGGTGATGAACGTGTACGACATGGGCAGAACTCCGGATCGGTACGGCGAGAGCGCCCAGCATACTGCCTGAGCGGGGAGGCGCAAATCGCAATAGCGACCATACTGCTTGGTGCTTTTGCTGCGTTCCCCTCTGTTCTGCACAGAACCCGAAAACAAAAAAGAGATCGACTCATGAAGTACGAACCTTTGGCCAAAACGCTGATTGCGACGTCACTGGCACTGAGCTGCCTCATGGCCCACGCCGCTTCCGTAGCACCGGTTGCCGCCGAAAACGGCATGGTGGTCACCGCTCAACACCTGGCCTCGCATGTCGGTGTCGATGTGTTGAAAAACGGCGGTAACGCGGTAGATGCGGCGGTCGCTGTGGGCTATGCGTTGGCGGTGGTTTATCCCGCCGCAGGTAACCTCGGCGGTGGCGGTTTCATGACCATTCAACTGGCGGACGGGCGCAAGACGTTCCTCGACTTCCGCGAAAAAGCCCCGCTGGCGGCGACGGCCAACATGTATCTGGACAAGGACGGCAACGTCGTCCCGGATCTGAGCACCCGTGGTCACCTCGCCGTGGCGGTGCCGGGCACCGTGTCGGGCATGGAGCTGGCGCTGAGCAAGTACGGCACCAAACCGCGCAAGGACATGATCGCCCCGGCGATCAAACTGGCGGAAGACGGCTTCGAGCTGGAGCAGGGCGACGTCGATCTGTTGGACTACGCCACCGATGTGTTCAAGAAGGACATGCGTGATTCCGGCTCGATCTTCCTGCACAACGGCGAGCCGATGCAGGTCGGGCAGAAGCTGGTGCAGAAGGATCTGGCGAAAACCTTGCGCACCATTTCCGAAAAAGGCGCTGACGGTTTCTATAAAGGCTGGGTGGCCGACGCCATCGTCACGTCCAGTCAGGCCAACAAGGGCATCATCACCCAGGCCGACCTCGACAAATACAAGACCCGCGAACTGGCCCCGGTGGAGTGCGATTACCGTGGCTACCATGTGGTTTCGGCACCACCGCCAAGCTCCGGCGGGGTGGTGATCTGCGAGATCATGAACATTCTCGAAGGCTATCCGATGAAGGATCTGGGCTTCCATTCGGCCCAGGGCATGCACTACCAGATCGAAGCGATGCGCCACGCTTACGTGGATCGCAACAGCTATCTGGGCGACCCGGATTTTGTGAAGAACCCGATCGAGCACCTGCTGGACAAGAACTACGCGACCAAGCTGCGCAACGCGATCCAGCCGCAGAAGGCCGGGATCTCCGCCGAACTGAAACCCGGCGTCGCCCCGCATGAGGGCAACAACACCACGCACTATTCGATCGTCGACAAGTGGGGCAACGCGGTGTCGGTGACTTACACCCTCAACGACTGGTTCGGCGCCGGGGTGATGGCGAGCAAGACCGGTGTGATCCTCAACGACGAGATGGACGACTTCACCTCCAAGGTCGGCGTGCCGAACATGTACGGTCTGGTGCAGGGCGAGGCCAACGCCATCGCCCCGGGCAAAACCCCGCTGTCGTCGATGAGCCCGACCATCGTCACCAAGGACGGCAAAGTGGTGATGGTGGTTGGTACGCCGGGTGGCAGTCGGATCATCACCGCGACCTTGCTGACCATGCTCAACGTCATCGACTACGGCATGGGCCTGCAGGAAGCGGTCGACGCGCCGCGTTTCCACCAGCAATGGATGCCGGAAGAAACCAACCTCGAAGACTTCGCCGCCAGCCCGGATACGAAGAAGATCCTCGAGAGCTGGGGCCACAAGTTCGCCGGGCCGCAGGATGCCAACCACATCGCCGCGATCCTGGTCGGCGCGCCGTCGCTGGGCGGTAAACCGGTGGGCAAAAACCGTTTCTACGGGGCCAACGATCCACGGCGCAATACCGGGTTGTCGCTGGGTTACTAAGAGGCGTAAAAACGGGGTGGGCTCAGGTCCGCCCCTGTTTCAAGGATCGATCAAGGAAGACTCATCATGTCTACTGCATTGCTGATCATCGACGTCCAACAGGTGCTCTGCTCGGGCCAATACCAGTGCTTCGACATCCACCGCGTGATCGACACCATCAACCAGCTCAGCACCCGCGCGCGAAAGGCTGGCGTGCCGGTGGTGCTGATTCAGCATGAAGAAAAGGACAGTCCTTTGGCCTACAGTGCCGAAGGCTGGCAACTCGCCGACGGCCTGCTGACGACGGAGCAAGACCTGCGCGTACGCAAAACCACCCCGGATTCGTTCTATCAGACCGAGCTGGGCAAACTGCTGCCCAGCGAAGACTTCGAACGCCTGATCATTTGCGGCCTGCAGACCGACTACTGCGTCAACGCCACCGTGCGCAAGGCTCATCAGTTGGGTTACGACGTGGTGCTTGTGGCAGACGCCCATTCCACCCTCGACAACGGCACCATGAGCGCCGAAGACATCATCGCCGAACACAACAAGGATCTGGCGCACCTGACCGGCGCCACGGCCCGGGTCGACGTCAAACCCGCAGCCGAGATCACTTTCTAAAACCAGCGCATACCCCTGTGGGAGCGGGCTTGCTCGCGAAAGCGGTGGGCCTGTGACGCATGTGTGGGCTGACCCGGCGCCTTCGCGAGCAAGCCCGCTCCCACAATGATTGAAGGTGTTCACCAATTCCCATGTCCAGCACAAATCCCCTGTGGGAGCGAGCTTGCTCGCGAAAACGGTGGGTCTGTGACGCATGTGTTGGCTGACCCGACGCCTTCGCGAGCAAGCCCACTCCCACAATGATTGAAGGTGTTCACCAATTCCCACGTCCAGCACAAATCCCCTGTGGGAGCGAGCTTGCTCGCGAAATCGGTGGGCCTGTGAAGCATGTATTGCTGACCCGACGCCTTCGCGAGCAAGCCCACTCCCACAATGATTGAAGGTGTTCACAGATTCCTTGCCCAGCACAAATCCCCTGTGGGAGCGGGCTTGCTCGCGAAAACGGTGGGTCTGTGAAGCATGTGTTGGCTGACCCGACGCCTTCGCGAGCAAGCCCACTCCCACAATGATTGAAGGTGTTCACCAATTCCCACGTCCAGCACAAATCCCCTGTGGGAGCGAGCTTGCTCGCGAAATCGGTGGGCCTGTGAAGCATGTATTGCTGACCCGACGCCTTCGCGGGCAAGCCCGCTCCCACAATGATTGAAGGTGTTCACCAATTCCCATGTCCAGCATGAGTTCCCTGTGGCGAGCGAGCTTGCTCGCGCCGGCTGCGTAGCAGCCCTCACACTTCAAGTCGCAAACAGAACCCCACGAATCTCCCCAACCCGCGGGGCCACGACGCCCTCCAGCACCAACCGCGTAATGGTCTCGGCTGCCGTCGCGTAATCCTCATCCTGCGGCACTTCGCGTCCGGTGATGCAGCCCATCTGCCAGCCAATATTGGTGTAGGTGCGGGTCGCCGACCAGATGAACAGCATCAGGTGTTCCGGGTCCACCGGGGCCAGCAGGCCGCGTTCGATCCAGCTGCGAAGGCACTCGACGTTGCGTCGGGCTTCGGCGTGCAACAGGTCGCGGCATTCGTCTGGCAACTGGCGCCCGCCGAGCAGCAGCTCGCCGCTGAATACCTTGGCAATCGCCGGGTGTTCACGGGCGATGCGGATACGCGCGGCAATGTAGGCGCGCAGGCCGATCAGCGGGTCATCGCTTTCGCGCAACGCTGCCGAGGCTTCCAGCAGCGGTTCGACAAATCCCAGGAGGACTTTCGAGTACAGGTTTTCCTTGGTCTGGAAGTAGTAATACAGGTTGGCCTTGGGCACGCCGGCACGGGCGGCGATGTCGCGGGTCTGGGTCGCGTCGAAGCCGTTGGCGGCGAACTCTTCGCTGGCGGCGGCGAGGATCAGTTGCTCGTTGCGTACGCGGATGGCGCTCATGGGAACACGGTGTGAATAGAAGGCATGGGCAGATACGGGCAATTTCGGTTTCGCAATATACAAAACTATATAGCGGCGAAGCCAGCTAACTGTTCCACTTGCGACAGGGCTGAGCGGATATTTTTGTGTAAATTTCCTGATTCAGTCTTTCCTCAAGCGAGCGCTCTCTCTAGAATCCGCCCCGCCTCCGCAATGGAGGCTCATTGCTATCATTTGGCTCGGTTCACATAGGGAAGACAACATGCAATTCGGGAAAATCCTGGCGCTGGGCCTGGTGCTTGCGCTCGGTGGTTGTGCCAGTTTCACCAAAGACGAAGTGGCGCCGGTCAAACTGCCATCGATGGCCAGCTACGCCAACAAACCCAATGTCTATGTGGACTTCGACTTCTATCAGGGCGAGCCGAAAAGCGCTTCGGCCGTAGAAGTGCCGCAGGCGCGTGACCAGCTCAAGCCTGAGCTGCAAAAGATTCTGAGTGATTCGGGCCTGTTCGGCCGTGTCACCCTGGACGAGTTCCAGAAGCAACCGGGCGACTACAGCCTGCGTCTGAAAATGTACAACCATCCGCCGAATGCCGGTTCGATGGTGCTGGGCTTCATCAGTGGTTTCAGCCTGGGGGTGATCCCGGCATACGGCACCGATCAGTACACCATGAGTCTCGAAGCCGTGGACGGAACGGGTCAGGCCCTGACCACCGCGAGCAACCATGATGCGGTCGGTACCTGGATCGGCATCTGGTTCATTCCGCTGATGGGCAACACTCCGAAGGCGGCGGTCAACGACACCTTCGCCCGTCAGGTCAATGCGCTGCTCAAGCAGATGATCGACAACAACAACCTGAAATACTCGGCACTCGAGACCCGCACTCCGCGGGCCTGATGCCAAAAAAAAGAGCCGCAATCGCGGCTCTTTTTTCGCCCTTACTTCAGGGCCTGGATGAACTGAGGATCGCTGTACAGTTCTTTCAGCAAGTCACGCAGCATCGGGTTGTAGGCGTTGACCGCGTTCGGAATCGCAATGAAACCGAAGAAGCTGCTGCTCCACTGGCTGCTGACATGCTTGGTCGCGTCGTAAACCACATTCTGGCCATTGAGCAGGGTGAAGCGTGCCGCGAGTTGGCCTTCGCCCGTGCCCATGCCGGCCGACAGGTTGTTCTTCACCACCAGCACTTTCAACTGACGCTGAGCCTGCGGATCAAGCAGACCGGCCTTGCGCAGTTCTTCGGTGATCGCGTCCTGGATATGCGCCGGGATGCTGCCGGATGGCGAGCGCACCGGGTTGGCCCGCACAGTCAGCGAACCTTCGCCAGACTCGGCAGTTACCTGAGGATTGCTGATCGCCTGCAGGGGCGGAGTCTGCTTGAGCTTCTGAACGTTTTCGAAGCTCGGCTCATAGCGGGTCATGGTCATGCCACAACCTTGCAGCAGCACTGCGAGCATCGGGATCAACAACAGAGACTTTTTCACGGCGTTTCCTTGCGTGAGGAATAAGGGGGGCGAATTATGGGCAGAGTGCCATCATTGAGCAACCGACTTCACCGTGAAGCGCTCAGAGCTTCAACAGATTCTCGATCTGCGCCAGTTCCCAGGTACTGAGCAGATTCACCGGGTCGGTGCCGTAACGGCTGTTGAATTGCCATTCGCGGCCATCCGGGCAGCGGCACTGTTCACAGTGATGCAAGTGCCCACCCTCAAAATCAAGCAACAGGCGCCAGCCCTCGATATCGACCGCGATCAGTCCGGCATCACTGGGTGTCTTGGATCTGTTGAACATCAGCACGCCCAGCGCAGCCTCGCGCAAGCGCTGGCAGACGTCGCGGGCGGTCAGCAATGCAGTCATGGTCATACTCGGTGGAGGCATAAGCGCGTCAGGATAAATCGCTCGGCCAAGGGTGTCAGCGATCACTGGCCCGATTCCGAACTATTCCGTAACATCCGCTCCCCGCTTTTTTACGAACATCAGCGGCCGTACTCGTCGGCCGTCAGTCAGGTAAGCCATGAAACCGAAACGTCTGCGCGCCGATGTCCTGGCCGGACTCACCACCTCGTTTGCCCTGTTGCCCGAATGCATTGCGTTCGCGCTGGTGGCGCATCTCAATCCGCTGATGGGCCTGTACGGCGCCTTCATCATTTGTACGCTGACCGCGTTGTTCGGTGGCCGGCCGGGAATGGTCTCCGGGGCGGCGGGTTCGATGGCGGTGGTGATCGTCGCGCTGGTAGTGCAGCACGGCGTGCAGTACTTGCTGGCGACGGTGTTGCTCGGCGGTTTGATCATGATGGCGTTCGGCTTGTTGCGCCTGGGCAAACTGGTGCGCATGGTGCCGCATCCGGTGATGCTCGGTTTCGTCAACGGCCTGGCAATCATCATTGCACTGGCGCAACTGGAGCATTTCAAGAGCGGTGAACATTGGCTCAGCGGCACGCCGCTGTACCTGATGACCGGGCTGGTGCTGCTGACCATGGCCATCGTCTACATCCTGCCGCGCCTGACCCGCGCAGTGCCGCCGGCATTGGTGGCGATCCTCGGCGTGGGCCTGCTGGTCTACCTGTTCGGTCTGCCGACCCGCACCCTTGGCGACATGGCGCACATCGCCGGCGGTCTGCCGACTTTCGCGCTGCCGGACATCCCGTGGACGCTGGAAACCCTGCGCATCATCGCCCCGTACGCGATTCTGATGGCGCTGGTCGGTCTGCTGGAAACCCTGCTGACCCTGAACCTCACCGACGAAATCACCGAAACCCGCGGCTACCCGGATCGCGAGTGCGTGGCGCTGGGCGCGGCGAACGTGGTCTCGGGCGCGTTCGGTGGCATGGGCGGTTGCGCGATGATCGGCCAGACCGTGATCAACCTCAGCTCCGGCGGCCGCGGGCGTTTGTCCGGGGTGGTGGCGGGGGTGCTGATTCTGCTGTTCATCCTGTTTCTGTCGCCGCTGATCGAGTGTATTCCGCTGGCGGCACTGGTAGGGGTGATGTTCGTGGTCTCGCAGCAGACCTTCGCCTGGGCTTCGTTGCGGGTGTTGAACAAAGTGCCGCTCAACGATGTACTGGTGATCATCGCCGTGACCACTATCACCGTGTTCACCGACCTGGCCACGGCCGTGCTCTGCGGGATCATCATCGCCGCGCTGAATTTCGCCTGGCAGCAGGCCCGCGAGTTGTACGCCGATGAGCATCTTGAAGCCGACGGCAGCAAACTCTACCGCCTGCACGGCACGCTGTTTTTCGCCTCGACCACGCCGTTCCTCAACCAGTTCGACCCGGCCAATGACCCAGTACGAGTGACCCTCGATTGCCGACATTTGAGCTTCGTCGATTACTCGGCGATTGCCGCGTTGAAGACCCTGCGCGAGCGTTACGAAAAGGCGGGCAAGGAGCTGCAGGTGTTTCATCTGTCCGAGCGCTGCAAGAAGCTGTTGAAACGCGCCGGCGTCGAACACCACTGAGTGCAGTTGTGGGCGCGGCTTGCTCGCGAAGGCGGTATGTCGGTGAAACGGTATCGACTGCCACTACGCCTTCGAGCAAGCCCGCTCCCACAGAGGCGATGCCAAAGATCACTATCGGGAGAACTTCTTCGCCCCGGCCACACAAAGAATCACGCCCACCGTCACCACCAGCATGCCGATGCTGACTTGCTCATGCAGCAACGTCGCTGCCAGCGCCAGGCCGAAAAACGGTTGCAGCAACTGCAGTTGACCAACCGCGGCAATCCCGCCCTGGGCCAGGCCGCGATACCAGAACACGAACGCGATCAGCATGCTGAACAGCGAAACGTAGCCCAGACAGACCCATGCCGACACGCTGATGCCGCTGAAGGATGGTGGGGCCAGCCACAGGCTCGCAATTGCCATCGGTGGCAGCGACAAGACCAGCGCCCAACAGATCACCTGCCAGCCACCCAGGGTGCGCGACAGTTTTGCGCCTTCGGCATAACCCAGACCGCAGACCAGAATCGAGGCGAGCATCAGCAGGTCACCGGTGGGCGAGGCGGACAATCCCTGTGACAAGGCGAACCCCACCACCAGAGCACTGCCGAGGATTGAGAAGAACCAGAATACCGGGCGCGGACGCTCGCCACCGCGCAACACGCCAAACAGCGCAGTGGCCAATGGCAGCAAGCCGACAAAGACGATCGAATGCGCCGATGTCACGTGCTGCAATGCCAACGCCGTCAGCAGCGGGAAACCGAGCACGACGCCCAATGCCACGATCAGCAACGAAAACCACTGATCCCTGGACGGTCGCCGCTCACGGAACAACCACAACAGGGCAACGGCCAGGACGCCGGCAATGGCGGCGCGCGCGACGGTGAGAAACACCGGGTCAAACTCCAGCACGGCCAGGCGCGTCGCCGGCAGCGAGCCGCTGAAGCACACCACGCCAATAAAGCCGTTGATCCAGCCGCTGGTTTTTTCCAGTGCCGGGTTGCTCACGTTTGAAGTCCGTTCCATACGATTCACACTCATTGTGGGTTGCTTTGAGAGAATCCTATGATCGAGAATCAGGACAATCAAAAAATTGTCATGGATACATCCCGACATGTCCCGCTCTCGCTACAAGACCATCGTCGACACTTACGCCGCCGACATTCGCACCGGACGTCTGGCGCCCGGCACCCGTCTGCCGACGCACCGGCAACTGGCCACGCAGGAAGGGCTGGCGCTGGTCACGGCCTCGCGGGTGTACGCCGAACTCGAAGCCATGGGGCTGGTCAGCGGCGAAACCGGGCGCGGCACCTTCGTGCGCGAAACCTCGTTGTCGCCGGGGCAGGGCATCGACCAGAAAGACGTGGCCGTCGGCATGATCGACCTGAATTTCAACTACCCGTCCTTGCCCGGTCAGACGCAATTGTTGCGCACCGCACTGCGCCAGTTGGCGTTGTCGGGAGATCTGGAAGCATTATTGCGCTATCAGCCCCATGCCGGCCGGGCCCACGAACGGGCTTCGGTCGCGCGCCATTTGCTCAGCCGCGGTGTCAGCGTCGACGCCGAACAAGTGCTGCTGGTCAACGGCGCCCAGCAGGGGCTGGCGGTGACGCTGATGGCGTTGCTCAAGCCCGGCGATGTGATCGCCGCCGATGCGCTGACCTATTCCGGGTTCAAAGTGCTGGCCGAGGCGTTGCATCTGGAAGTGGTGGCGATCCCGGTCAACGAGCAGGGGCCGGATCTGGCCGCGCTGGAAAAACTCTGCCGCAGTCGCTCGGTGCGTGCGGTGTACAGCATGCCGACCCTGCACAACCCGCTTGGTTGGGTGATGCCTATCGAGCAGCGCGAAGAATTGGCTGCCATCGCGCGGCGGCATGATCTGACCCTTATCGAAGACGCGGCCTACGCTTTTCTGGTGGAGGACCCGCCGCGTCCTCTGATCGACCTGGCGCCTGAGCGCACGGTCTACGTTTCGGGCCTTTCGAAGAACATCGCCACCGGCCTGCGCGTCGGTTTCATTGCTGCGCCTGCGGCCCACGTTCCGGCACTGGAGCGGGTGATTCGCGCAACCACCTGGAACACCCCGGGACTGATGACCGCGATCGTCTGCGGCTGGCTCGACGACGGCACCGTGATCGAACTGGAAGCGCAAAAACGCCACGATGCTCAGGCGCGCCAGGCACTGGCTGCCGAGTTGCTCAAAGGGTTGCCATGCGTCGCCCATCCGAACTCGTATTTCCTGTGGCTGCCCTTGCCGGAAGACGTGCGTGCCGATCAGATTGTGGTGGAGCTGATGCAGAAGCAGATTTCGGTCACCACGGCCGAGCCGTTCGCCGTATCGGCCCATGTGCCGCATGCGATTCGATTGGCCCTGGGTTCGGTGGAAATGGATGTGTTGCGGCAGGCCTTGACCACCGTCAGGAAGGTCATTGCCGCTTACCTGTAAAACGAGGCCCGGGGGACAGATGTTACCCTTGCGCAGCCAGATTCAAGCCGTTCCGGAACCTTAGATGAAAAACACCGTTGCACTCTTGCTTGCCTTGACCGCCACCGCCGTACTGTTCAGCTCGACCACCCGCGCCGCAGGCGATCCGCAGGCCGGCGAAAAGATCTTCCCGCGCCTGTGCGGCGGCTGCCACCAGGTTGGCCCGGATGCGCGCCCGGGGTTCGGCCCGCAACTCAACGGCATCATCGGTCGAGCGGCCGGAACCTCGGCCAATTACGTGTATTCCGAGGCGATGAAAAACTCGGGCAAGACCTGGGACCGCGAAACGCTGACTGCGTATCTGAAAGATCCAAAGGGCGTGGTGCCGGGCACACGAATGATTTTCTGGGGGCTGAGTGACGAGGAGAAGATCGATAATTTGCTGGCGTATCTGCAGCAGTTCTCCAATTAAAGATTTTGCTCGGCCGGCCCGGCAAACCAGGCCAACGGCATTTGCGAAGTCAAAGAGGGCTGATCAAGCCACCTGATTACGGCCCGCCGCTTTCGCCTGATACAGCTGCTGGTCGGCACGTTTGATCAGCATCGTGTGGCTGTTGTCCGCCGGGTCGGCCAGCGCGACGCCAATGCTCACCGTGACCTGTCCGATCTCGGGAAAGTGCGCCTGGGCCACGGCGACACGGATCTTTTCGGCGACCACCTCTGGAGTATCAGGCTGGGCGACTTCCGGCAGCAGTACGGCGAATTCCTCGCCGCCATAACGGGCGACGAAGTCTGTGGCGCGCACGCTGACCTGAATGAGTTGCGCCAATTGCTGCAACACGTCGTCGCCAATCGCGTGGCCGTAGGTGTCGTTGATACGCTTGAAGTGATCGGCGTCGATCAGCAGCAGGGCAAACGGTCGCCCGGTGCGGCGGAACAGCAGACTGTACTCGCTGAGTTTTTCATCGAAGCGGCGACGGTTGTAGACGCCGGTCAGGGCGTCGTGGGTCGCCAGGTTCAACAGGTCGGCATTGGCCTGCATCAGTGCCGCGGTGCGCTGGGCGACGGTGGCTTCCAGCGAGGCGTTGGCTTCCTGCAGTTCGCGCTCCTTGGCCAGCAGCGACCGGGTCATGGCGTCGATCGACTGCCCAAGCTGGGCGATTTCCCGCACCGGGTGCTGCAGCGGGAAGTGTGCGCCGGGCTGTTGGTTCTGCACCTGTTTGGCCGAGTGCGCGAGTTGCTCGATCGGCCGGCTCAGATACTGCGCCAGATAGTACGCCACCAGCCCGAATGCCACGGCGGCGGCCACACCCAGCAGCAACAATTTATAGAGCAGCAGGCGCGCCGGCTCCAGAGCGGTGTCCAGTGGCTGGCGCACGGCAATCGACCAGGACAACGCCGTACTCGAAGGCGTCGGTACGGTGACCATGCTGGTCAGGTAACCGTTGCCGACCGACCAGCCCGGCGACTTCGAATCATTCACCGCCAGTTGCTGGCCCATCAGGGCTTCCGGGTACAGCACCTTGCCGTCGTGATCGATGATCAGCGCTTCGATATCCGGCGACGCATTTTTATGCGAGAACGCTGCCGATTCGACGATACGCGTCACCCAGCTCCAGTGCGCGTGCGCGCCCAGTACGCCAATCACCTGGCCGTCGGCGTTGCGGATCGGGGCGGCGAAGTCGATGAAACGCAGCGGTTCGCCGTTGGGCGTTCCCGGCAGCAGTTTGGCCAGCAACACCGCTTCGTGCGGGTCACCGGTGTACTCACCCCGCAGGCCAGCCTGGAACCATGGCCGTTGCTGCACCGATTGCCCGACCAGCAAATTATTCACCGCTTGATGCACATGGCCATCGGCATCGGTCACGCCCATCCACGCATACTCGGCCCGGGCCTGGGTGCGCAGTTGCATCGATTTGAGAATCGCCGGGTTGTCGAGGTCGCCGCGTTCCAGATGCGGCGCACGGCTGAGCAGGTAGACCTCCAGCTGGCGCTCGCGTAATTGGTCACCGAGCAACGTTGCCGCAGAACGCGCGGTATTGAGCAGTGAATTGCCGCTGACCTGTTTCATCTGTTCGGTGGCGATATGCCCGACATAGAAGCCGACGATCGCCAGGGTCAGCAGGGACAAACCGGCGAACCAGAGGGTCAGGTGACTTCGCAGACTGGCTTTGAGCATGGGCAGGCAAATTCTGTTTGGACGTTGTGGCCGCATGGTATGCGCATTAAGCGTCGGGCTGCCAGTCGGTCGCTTCGGATAAGCACCGTCGGAAGTTTCGCCAATGCCCTACAAGGCAAGATCCTTTCCGACGCGGGTTGTTGAAAAGAACCACGCCAGCAAACGACGAAATGCAAAAGCCCGGCTAATCAGGCCGGGCTTCTTTGACTGCTTTAGAGCCGTTGTTTTATGCATTGCGGCTTTCGATCAGACGATCCGAACCACCTTCAGCGACGCGGCGTTCCTGCAGACGATCCGAGCCACCTTCAGCGACACGGCGCTCCAGCAGACGATCCGAGCCACCTTCAGCGACACGGCGTTCTTGCAGACGATCCGAGCCACCTTCAGCGACACGGCGCTCCAGCAGACGATCCGAGCCACCTTCGGCAACACGGCGCTCCAGCAAACGATCAGAACCACCTTCAGCCAGACGGCTTTCAATCAACTTGTCCGAGCCGCCTTCAGCGACCAAGGTGTGAACGGGTGTTGCTGCAAAAGCGTTAACTGCAAGAACCGAGAAAGCGATGCCGAGGATGGTTTGGCGTTTCATGATCGTGTGCTCCGGGGTGTATTGGGTTGGTATGGAGCTGATGTTACGCCGCGGATTTTTTATGAGAACTTCATTGGCGTGATGGTGACTATCGACGCCAGCGATGTATGCCGCAAGTCCGGATTCAGAGCTTCTGCGCCCGAATGCATAGTTCTCCGGTGGCGCGGGTCAGGGCCAGATCATGCAGTGCGTCGTGTGTCAGGCCCTGCCGGGCCTTGGCCAGCCAGACCGGGCAATTCGGGTCGCGGCGATGCGGCGCGAAGTCGGCGTACTGGCGCAGCAGGCGGGTTTGCAGCTCGTCCAGGCGCGGACGAATCTGCCCGGCCAGATCCGGTCGCGGGGTGTCCGGCGCCGCACCAGCCGCCTGCCATTGCGCGAGCAATCCGTACTGCACCAGTTTGTTTGCCTCCATTTGTGCAGCGATCAACTGGGCGACTTCTTCGGGGTCGAGCTGGTGTTCGGTCGCCAGGTTGCGGGCATTGGCGATGACCTGGGCTTCGCGCGGGCTGTCCTGAATCGGCTTGCCACTGTCCCATTTGGTCAGGGCGACGAGGTCGCCGATGTTCAGGCGTTCGTTCAAGGTTGTCAGCAACGGACGCAACGATTCGGAGGAAACAGGGGGCTCGGCGGCGCCGGCAGCGTGGCTGAACAGAACCAGCAGGGAACAGGTCAGAGCATTTCGCAACGGAGTCATGGGCAGGCGCGTTCCACAAAAAATAGTGCCGACATTTAAGCCTTGAGCAGAGGCGATGTCGACCGACTTTATCCCGCCCATCTAGCGTAATATCCCTCGCATCTCCCACCCCGAGAACGATCCTCAATGCAAACCCCCGGCACCATCAAACCGCTCTGGCAAACCTACCTGCTGTTCCTTGCGCCGATGGTGTTGTCCAACTTCCTGCAATCGATGTCGGGCACGGTCAACAGCATTTACATTGGGCAGATGCTCGGTACGCAAGCGCTGGCGGCGGTGTCGGGGATGTTCCCGGTGATCTTTTTCTTTATCGCGCTGGTGATCGGCCTGGGCGCGGGCGCCGGGGTGTTGATCGGCCAGGCGTGGGGCGCGCGCGAGGCACACATGGTCAAGGCGATCGCCGGGGCAACGCTGTTGCTGGGGGTGTTGATCGGTTTGCTGGCGGCGGTACTCGGCAGCGTGTTTGCGCGTCAGGCATTGCAAGGGTTAGGAACGCCGGCGGATGTACTGGACGACGCAGTGGCGTATGCGCATGTGATGATGTGGATTCTGCCGTCGATGCTGGTGTTTGTGCTGTTCACGCAATTGCTGCGCGGAGTCAGCGACACCGTGTCGCCACTGTTGGCGCTGATCGTGTCGACCTCGGTCGGGCTGGCGCTGACCCCGGCGTTGATTCGTGGCTGGTTCGGTCTGCCACAGTTGGGCATTCAAAGTGCCGCCTTCGCCGGCCTGGCCGGTAACCTGTCGGCCATGACGTGGCTGGCGTGGCGGCTGATTCGCAAGGACCATCCGCTGGCGCCGGACCGCGAGTTCTTCGCGGCACTGCGCCTGGACGCGGCGATTCTCGGCAAGGTGCTGCGCATCGGCCTGCCGACCGGGGTGCAGATGATTGTGTTGTCGCTGTCGGAGCTGGTGATTCTGGCGCTGGTCAACCAGCACGGCTCGCAGGCGACAGCGGCCTATGGCGCGGTGACGCAGATCGTCAACTACGTACAGTTTCCGGCGCTGTCGATTGCCATCACCGCCTCGATCCTTGGCGCCCAGGCCATTGGTGCCGGGCAACTGCAACGCCTGGCAGCGATCCTGCGCACCGGGCTGTTGATCAACGTGTGCCTGACCGGCGGTTTGATTGTGCTCGGTTACCTGTTGTCGCACTGGCTGCTGGGATTGTTCCTGACCGAAGATTCGACCCGGGCGATGGCTGAGCACTTGCTGCACATCATGTTGTGGAGCCTGTTGGTGTTCGGCTTCCAGGCGATCATCGGCGGCATCATGCGCGCCAGCGGAACGGTGCTGGTGCCGGTGATTATTGCGATTGTCTGCGTGGTCGGCGTGCAGTTGCCGGCAGCTTACTGGCTGGACGGTCAGTACGGTTTGCAGGGCGTTTGGATGGCGTTCCCGGTGGCGTATCTGGGCATGCTGGTGTTGCAGACGCTGTATTACAAACTGGTCTGGCAGCATCAGAAGATCGAGCGGCTGGTCTGAGCCCGAGCCACATCGGCAGACAAATGACATGGCGCATTCGCCGGTTGTTTGCTTAAGTCAGTCGAGGCCTCGAAGGTTTGCCCTGTCCGGAGAATCCCATGCGTGCCCGATTCACCGCTGTGGCACTGTTTGCCTGCCTGTGCGTCACGAGCGCGGCGCAGGCTGCTGAATACAACCGCGTCAACACCACCGCCAGCCAGATCAGCTTTACCTACAACCAGATGGGCTCGCTGATGTACGGCACCTTCGGCAAGTTCGACGGGACACTGCAGTTCGACAGCGACAACCTCGCCGGCGCCCACACCACATTGCACATCGACCTCAACAGCATCGACGCCGGCAGCACTGACGCCAACACCGAACTGGTGAAACCGGCGTGGTTCGATACGCAGCGCTTTCCCGTGGCGGTGTTCGAGTCCAGCCGTTTTACCTGGGTCACGGGCAATCATTATCTGATCGCCGGCCAGCTCACCCTCAAGGGCATCACCCGCGAGGTGCAGGTGCCGGTCGAGCTGAAACCGGACAGTTCGATCGGCATTTTCGACGGTGAACTGGTGCTCAAGCGTGACCAGTTCGGACTCGGGGCGGGGGAGTGGGCGGACACTGTGGTGTCCAACGACATCGCGATCAAGTTCAAGGTGGTGGCGCCACAGCAGTGACGCCAGCCGCTCAGGTCAATAGGCGCGCCAGTGTCCCGGTGCCCAGCGCCACTCACGTCCATCCCAACGATAGTGACCGGCGACCCAGTGATAACCGGGCGCTGGCATGACCGGCACGACTTCCACCGGCGGCGGTGGCCGATGCGGTCGTACCGGTTCGACAATGCAGCCCGACAGGGTGATCGCGACCAGTGAGGCGGCGAGCAGGGTTTTCAGGTTTCGCGACATGGTGGTCTTCCCGGTAGATAAGTTGTTGTTGCCGAGCGGGTTCAACGGGCCCAGCGGCCTTCGACCCAGTACCAGTTAGGACCGCGCGCCTGCCAGTGGCCTGGTCGCCAGTGCGCGCCGTACCTCACCGGTTGCCAATGACCGGGCATCCACACGTAGCCGCGTCCTTCCCAGCGCCAATGGCCCTGATCCCAGACATAACCGGGGCGCGGGCCGGGCATCACTTCCATGCGCATCGGCGGCGGTGCCTGCTGAATGTAAACCGGGGGTTGTGCAAACACCGGGGTGCTGGCCAGCGCTGCCAGGGTCAGCGGCACCAGCAACAAGGCTTGCCGCCATTTGAACAGTGAACGCAAAACGCTCATGTGAACTCCTCAAGGCCTGCGTTAAAAAAGTGAACGCAGCTGAAGAATTGGACGCTAAATCGGCGAAAGATCCGAGCCTTGGCAGATGAAATTTTCTTCAGGTCAACCGTCAGCTTGCTTCGGTATTTCTTGCGACGGTGGCAGGCGTCGGGACACGGTATGATGTCGCGGTTTTCCGCCGGAGTTCAGTTGTCATGCCATGCATCACCCACTACAAATCCCCATGCCCCGAAAGCGTCAACAGCCAGATTCTGCAACTGGTGGTCGATTACCTGACCGACATCAGCGCGGTCGGTCTTGGCCCGAGCAATCTGCTGTACAACGTCTATCAGTACGCGGTCGGCTATGAGGTGCATCTGTATCTGGAGGCGCTGAATGGCGAGAAGGGCACCGAGGTGGAATTGCTGGTGGCGACGGCCGAGGACGACCCGGAGCGGGTCACCGGTTTCCTCTTGTACCTGCCGGTGCAAGGCGATTGGGAAGCGTGCAGCGTCGCCTACATGGCCGTGCGCGAAGGCTATCGGCGTCAGGGCGTGGCACGGGCGATGATCGGCGAGATGGTCAGCCGTTATCCGCATGCCGAACTGACCTGCAGTGTCGGCAAAGTGCCGTACTTCGAGGCGCTGGGTTTCGAGGTGATCGGCGCGCGCGAAACCCAGGTGTTGATGAGCACCCGGCATTACCGCAGCAATGGCCTGCGCGGTTTCATCAACACCTCACCGATCTATCGCTCGCTGGAAGTGCAGCAGATCCACACCTACCTGCTGCAGAAAAACGGCAAGCGCGCGATGCTCGATGCCGAAAAACAGCGCGACCGGCATCTGGATCAAACTACCCGTCACGTCGAAGAGTTTGTCCGTCAGCGCCTGACGCTGCACTGAGTCCTGAGTCCGGCGCAAAAAACGTACAAAAAAAGAGCCTCAAGGCTCTTTGATGGGGAGAAGTAGAGCCCATGAGGCTCAAGCTGCGCATGAAACAGGGAACAGGCTTGATTTGGGGTTCAGAACACCCGTTCCCTACGCAGTCGCTCAGGAGTGAAGCGCCTGCGTACCTTCATCATGGGAACGCGCGGGGGCCGACTCAAGTACCGCTAGTCGCACGGGCGGCGGCCCGTTCCACCATCGCGATGATGGTGGCGAACAATTCGTCCTTCGCTTGCCCGGCACTGATTTCAGCACTGGCGGCAGCATTCGACAACGCCTCGGCGGCACCGAGCATCGCGCGCAAACCGGCTTGGGTGATTTCCCCGCCAGCAGCCAGCGGTTGCAGCACACTGCGGCACTTTTCGAGGAAGATTGCCTCGTAGTCGCGCTTGATCTTTTCCAGCTCCGGCGTGCTGCCCAGCGCGGCAATCACTCCAGGAATCTCATTGCCCTGCAATAACACGCAATCGACGTACGCCGTGGCGATCACCGTCGCGGTGTCGATCAGCGTTGGCGGGCACTGGTCGATCGCTGCATCCATCACCGCAGTCTGGCGAGTATCGAAGTCGCGATACAGCGCCGCGAGCAAGCCCGAGCGAGTGGTGAAGTGGTCGTAGACCACCGGTTTGGTCACCCCGGCCTTGTCCGCCAGATAACCCAGGGTCAGGGCATCGGTGCCCTCGGCCCGAATGATCTGCCAGGCGACGTCGAGCAACTGGCGGTTGCGATCTTCGCGCGACAGGCGACGTCGCGGCTGGGCAGGGGAATCGGCTTCGGTCATTTCTGTGGTTGACATCGCTTATATACCAAACGTAACTTACTGTTCGTAACTTACCAAGAGTATATAGCCCTTGGTCAGCGCAAACTTACAGGAGAATGACCATGCACGCATTGATTGTTGTGGCGCATCACGAACCGCGTTCGCTGACCCACAGCGTGGCAACGCAGATTGCCGAGGGCTTGACCGGCGCCAACCCCGCCAATACCCGGGAAATCGCCGATCTTTACGCCGAGGGATTTCAGCCGGTGTTCGGCGCAGCGGATTTCGCCGTGCATCACCGCGAGGCGCAGCGGCCAGCCGACGTATTGGCTGAACAGGCGCGGATTGATCGGGCCGACGCTCTGGTGCTGGTGTTCCCGGTGTACTGGTGGTCGATGCCGGCGTTGCTCAAGGGTTGGATTGATCGGGTGTTCAGCAACGGCTGGGCGTTTGATTTCGCTGGCGACCTCAAGCATGTGAAGAAGCTGCAGCGCCTGCGCGTGCATCTGGTCGGCCTTGCAGGGGCCGATGAACGCGCCTACGAACGTCACGGTTATGGCCCGGCGATGAAGGCGCAGATCGAACACGGGATTTTCGATTACAGCGGGGCGACGGTGGTGAGTTCGACACTGATGGTGGAGTCGGAGGTGCGTGATCCGCAGGAGCATCTGCAAACGGCGCGACATATCGGCGCCCAGATGTTCACCTGAATCTCACCTCCTGCAGGAGCTGCCGAAGGCTGCGATCTTTTGATTTATGAAAGCAAGGTCAAAAGATCGCAGCGTGCCGCAGCTCCAACAGGTCAGCGGGCGCCGGGCCAGCCGGCCTTGGCGAGGGCGGCGAGCAGAGTTTCCTTATCCAGCCCAGGCACTGCATGCCCGTTGCCCGCGGTGCTCTCGCTGGCGAGCAGGGCGTTGATGATCGCTTCTTCGACCGCCTCGGTAGCCGCGAGGAACAGCTCGCTGATGTGGTCGTTGTTGACCATGCGCAAGCCGTCGCAGGTTGGCGCGCCTTTACCCTCGTAAGCGGCGGATGGCACCTGCTCGTTGCCGGTGGCAAAGGCAATGAAAATGTCGCCGCTGTGGTCTTCGTTACCGCCGCCGCTGCGCGCCAGACCGAGGCTGGCGCGCTGTGCCAGGCGCGTGCATTGATGCGGCAGCAGCGGTGCGTCGGTGGCCAGGCAGACCACGATCGAACCCATGCCCGGATGCGGCAGCGAAGCCCGCAGGAACGGCGAATCCACCTGTTCCATGTAACGGCCCACCGGATAACCGTCGACCCGCAACTCGCTGCGAATGCCGTGGTTGGCCTGCACGATCGCCCCCACGGTCCAACCGCCCTGAGCGCTGCTCAAACGGCGTGAGGCGCTGCCGATGCCGCCCTTGAATTCATGGCAGATCATGCCGCTGCCGCCACCGACGGCGCCTTCTTCAACGGCACCGTCATGCGCTGAGCTCAGCGCCTCGGCGACATGCTCGGGTTTGACGTGAAAACCGTTGATGTCGTTGAGCAAGCCATCGAAAGTTTCCAGCACCACCGGCATGTTCCAGTAGAGGCGCCCATCGTCCGGTTGCTGTTGGCGATCCAGCGCAATCAACGCATCGCGCACGACGCCGAGGCTGTGGGTGTTGGTGAAGGCGATGGGACTGGTCAGCAGCCCGGCCTCGCGAATCCACTCAAGGCCGGTGGCATCGCCATTGCCATTGAGCACATGCACCCCGGCGAAGCACGGTTGCTGGTTGGTCGAGCCGCGGCGCGGTTCGATCACTGTGACGCCGGTGCAGATGTCACGTCCGCTGTCGCTGCGGCCACGCACGTTACTGTGGCCGACGCGCACGCCGGGGACGTCGGTGATGGCGTTGAGCGGGCCGGGTTGCAGTTGGCCAATGCGGATGTTGAGGTCACGGGCACGAGGTTTCATGGGATGTCTCTCTATAAAAAGGCAGAAATGAATGAGCGGGGCTGAACGCGAAACCCTGTGGGAGCGCGGCTTACCCGCGAAGGCGGTGTGTCATTCAAAGGAGATGTTGACTGACCCGACGCATTCGCGAGCAAGCTCGCTCCCACAGGGAAATGTGTTGGGGTTACTGGCCGTTCTTGACCTTGCTCCACACCCGCGTGCGCACGCGTTCGGTGGCTTTGGGCAGCGGTTCCAGGGTGTACAACGTGGCCATCGCCGCGGCCGACGGATACACCGCCGGGTTATCCCGGGTGGCCGCAGCCACCAGTGGCGTCGCGGCGCGGTTGCCGTTGGGGTACGACAGGTGATCACTGACCGGCGCGATCACTTCCGGGCGCAGCAGGTAGTCGATAAACGCCAGACCCTGAGCGCGGTTCGGCGCATCCTTGAGCAGCACCAGCGTGTCGAACCACACCGGCGCGCCTTCCTTGGGCAGGCTGTAGGCGATCTTCACGCCGTTGTTGGCCTGCTCGGCGTTGGTCTTGGCTTCGAGCATTGCACCGGACCAGCCGACTGCCACGCAGATGTTGCCGTTGGACAGGTCACTGATGAATTTCGACGAGTTGAAGTAGGCAATGTGCGGGCGCAATTTGAGCAGCAGCGCTTCGGCTTTCTGGTAGTCCTCGGGGTTGGTGCTGTTGGGCGGCAAGCCCAGGTAGTGCAGGGCGACCGGGAGCATTTCCGACGGCGAGTCGAGCATCGCCACCCCGCACTGGCCGAGCTTGGCGAGGTTCTCTTCCTTGAACACCAGATCCCACGAATCCAGCGGTGCCTTGTCGCCGAGTGCGGCGCGCACTTTGTCGACGTTGTAGCCGATGCCGTTGGTGCCCCACAGATAAGGCACGGCATATTGATTGCCGGGATCGTTGTTGGCCAGTTTGCTCAGCAGATCGCTGTCCAGATTGTTCCAGCCCGGCAATTGATCGCGCGGCAGCGGGGCGAGGGCGCCGGCCTTGATCAGCGTCGGCAGGCTGAAGTTGCTCGCCACCACCACGTCGTAACCGCTGCGGCTGGTCAGCAGTTTGCCTTCGAGCACTTCGGCGCTGTCGAAGGTGTCGTAAACCGGTTGAATGCCGCTGTCGCGCTTGAAGTCAGCCAACGTCGTAGGGCCGATGTAGTCGTACCAGTTGTAAACGTGCACGCTCGGCGCATCGGCGGCACTGGCGACGGATGCGACGCCAAAACAGGCGAGCAGGCCAAGGTTGATGCCCCGGTTGATATAGCCACGACGACAACGCATGATGCGGCACTCCTGGCCTGCGGCAGGCCGGTGATTGACAGGAGTGCTCAGCCTATCGGGGCGGGCACGCCTGACCCATTCCCATCATGGGTTACTCAAAAGGGGTAGAGCGTGGACGCGTTGTTGCAGGAGTTGCCGGTGCACCAAAGTCTGGCGCGGGTGTTTGCCGCCGTCGGCCAGGACGCTTTCTGGCGCGCGTTGGTCGACACGCTGCGCCTGCTGGTGCCGCTGGACAACGCGCTGGTGGCGTTGATGAAGGCGGGGCAGGCACCGCAATTGCTGATTGACTTCGACAGCAAGGGCCGCGCCGACGAGCAGGAAGAACTGGCCAGCTACACCGCTGGCATGTATCTGCTCGATCCGTTCTACCAAACCGCCTCGACCGGCATCGCCGACGGCCTGCACAGCCTGGCCTCGGTGGCGCCGGACCAGTTTCTGCACAGCGAGTATTACCAGAGCTATTTTCGCTCGGTGGTCGGTGAGGACGAGTTGCAGTTCATGATCAACATCGAAGGCGGCGTGCTTGGCCTGTCACTCGGGCGCTCGACGACTTTCGATCTGGCCGAACAGGGTCGTCTGCTGTGCGTGCGCGACTGGGTGCTGGCGGCGATGCGCCGACACGTGCAGCTGTTGCCGCCACAAGGGACCGGCACCGAGTCGGTGGCGGGGGATTTGGCAACGCTGCTCGATCGCTTCGATGCGCGCCTGACCACCCGCGAAGTCGACACCGCGCGGTTGATTCTGCAGGGCTTTTCCAGCAAGGCCATCGCCCAGCAGATGGGCATCTCGCCGGAGACGGTGAAAGTGCATCGGCGCAATCTCTATCACAAGCTCAATGTGAACGGGCATGGCGAGCTGTTTGCGCTGGTGTTGCGTCCACCGACTGCCTGAACCTGTGGGAACTGGCTTGCCAGCAATGACGCCCTTACAGCCAACCAATCCCCAAATGAATACACCCAATACAACTGTAAGGGCCAGCCTGCTGGCGAAGGCGGCTCACCAGCCAACCAATCCCAAACTGAATGCACTCAGTCAAATTGTGGGAGCGGGCTTGCTCGCGATGGCGGCCTGCCAACCGACCAACCTCCCACCTGAATGCACTCATTCCAACTGTGGGAGCGGGCTTGCTCGCGAAAGCGGCCTGCCAGACAAAATAAAAACAACAGAGCAAACGCCGCACATAAACATCACCCCGCAACCACGTTTAAAGTACACGAACCGTTACGCCATACCGGCTACAACGCCTTGCGCCGTTACCTACGCGTACGCCAGAATCCGCCGGCTTACACGGCTATGGGCCGGGCTATATCGTTTCCCTGTCACTGAAAATCAGTGATCGGGTTTGGTAGCCCGTCTGTAATAGCTGTATGGCAACACCTTTGCAGTCCCTTTGTGGGGCTCGTTTTTATGGTGGTCATGCGTGGGGCTCACTCGTGAGCGCCGGGTTCCTATTGCAGCCGGTCTACCAACCCGCGTATGGCCACCACCCCTCGTTTGGTAGCGAGAGTGATGGCTCCTGAATAACTGCAATAGGAGTACATCCATGTTCAAAGCCACACCCAACCCCCCGGACACTTCGATCCCGTACGACCCAGCCCTCGACCCGCAGAAGATAAAAGCGGCAACCGACCGCGCCATCAACTTCTACCTCAACCCCGGCGCACTGAAGATCTCGATCCCTTCAACCTCGTCATGCAAGGCGAACAGAATCTTCCTCATCGACCCCACCGTGGACGAAGAAACCTTGCTCGTCGAAGCCTGCGAATCCTTAGCCGCGGCCAGCGACATGGCCCGTGATATCGGCGACTCCGTCGACAACCCACAGCGCCGGGCCATGCTGATGCTGCATCAGGTGATCATGCTCAGTGAACTGATGGTCAACCGGGTACTCGATGGCCGCCGCGTGCCGAACTAACTGCCCGGTCCCCCTGTAGGAGCTGCCGCAGGCTGCGATCTTTTGATTTTGTTTTTCAAGATCAAGATCAATAGATCGCAGCCTGCGGCAGCTCCTACAGTGAGTAATCCTTTCAAAGTGCCCCGATCGGAGTTCCAGCTGACGCCCGAAACCTCAACCAATCCGCCAATCACAGACCCGCTATCACCCTACGAATCCCTCAACTCCAGAAAACTCCACGAAGCCGCCGAACGCGCCCTCGACCACTACCTCGCGCCCGCGCAAATCATGGCCACACCCTACATCCCCAGCAGCATGTTCCTGGTCAACCCACAAACCGACACCGAATCCCTGTTGGCCAACGCCTGCGAATCCCTGGCCTCGGCCACGGTCATGCTCGGCGATTTCGCCGGCACGCTGGAGGGGCCGAGTCGTAATACGGTGTTGGGCATTGCGCAGGTGGTGATGCTGGGGGAGTTGGCGGTGAATCAGGCGCTGGATAATGTTGTGCCCAAGGAATAGGTGCTGACAGTTCTGGCCTCTTCGCGAGCAAGCCCGCTCCCACAGTGGATCTGCGTTAGTCACAGGTTATGTGTCCGGCAAAGATTCCTTGTAGACGTGAGTCTATTAAATAAGTTCGTCCCCTTATCCCGCCTTATTCCAGATTGTTTTTCGCAGCCCAAGAATTGGCCTGCATATACTTTGTGTAATGGAGGTGAGTATTTGGATAAAACTGTGCTCGGGTCAATTGGTCGGGGTAGCACTTTCGTGGGAAAACGTTACCCCTGCCAATAGCCTCCTGTGTTCACTTTAGTTCATCGAAAATACACCAGCTTTAGTGCAAGTGCTAAGCACCTCCCCATCCAGGAGAGGCGCTTAGCGTGGATTGCCGGTTTTCGTGTCAGCGATGCTCTTGGAAAAGTGATCTTCTCTGACCTTATGTTTTTTTGAGGGGCCACCTTTTGTTTACCGCCGCCCCTTCATTGATGTGAATAATAGAGGAGCTTTTAGCTTTTGAAAGTGATCTCCGTTATCATAAGTAGAGCCATTGTAGAGTTCGAAGTCAGCGACTTGATCTCGAACTTTAGTGTATCGAACGCCTGGCCGTTGATTGGGGCATATTCTCCATCAACTGAAATGCTTTGTTCGAGAGAGCCCCGGAAGAGCTCTTTTGAGTCCACCACAACATTTTTTTGCAGGAACGCAAGTTTGAGGTAAAAAGGCTGAAAGCTATTGCTTGAGTCAAGATATCCATTGATGATTGCACTCTTGGAACTCCCATGCTTCAGTGCTAAGGAGTACGCAAGTATATTTTGAGCAGTCCGGGTGTCCGTTACAACAAACAAGTGCGGCCATGGCACCATATCCAAGTTAACCCTATGGTTCCAATTGTTAAAATAGCCCCCGAAGGATTCAGTAAGCGTTACTCTAGAGTTGTCCCCCTGCATGGATTGCCCCGGTTGTTTGAGGGTCACGGAGGCTGACGGATATGAACTAAAATCTTCAACGAGGTCAACGAGATCGGCCACGACCACGATCCACGAATCCGATGCCTGCTCACTGCCATATCTGGCGATGGCGGTGAAGCTGTGATCACCCACGCTCAAGCCCGTTACAGTCAACTTCCACAGGCCCGTCGCAGGATCAACCATCGCCTCTCCCTTGTCGGTATCACCATCCTTGACCTGGACTTTCTGACCTTTAGCCCCGGTGCCCTCAAGCGTAATCGAGTTGTCGCCAGTCGTGCCGCCCGGGAGAATCTCATTCCCTTTGGAGTCTTTCGCACCGGTAATTTCTGGGCGCACATCCTCAATCGCTTTGATCGTATAAGTGCGCAACGGAAACTCCACCGCCTCACTCTCCACCGTGCTCTGACCAAGCGCCGCTTTAAACGCCAGTGCCAGGCTGCTGCCATCCTGCAGAGCTTTGAGCTCATCGGCTGGAAGCGGAAAAGTGAAGAACCGGTCAGCGATCCAGTCGGGGTTGGTGAAGGCCGTCGGTGCGCTCCAGATCTCGCGTGTGTAGGCGCTGCCGTCGGCATTGGTCCCGCGCAGACGCAACCAGACGTATTGGTTGAGGGCGATCAGCGGCCAGTCACCCATGCGTACGGACGCTTGGGTCAGGTTGCCGGTATGCAGTTCCGGGCCGGCGCCGTTGTTGTCGGCCTGCTCGATGGTGGGGCCGGCCAACGCGCTCTGCGGCATTGCTTGCACCGTCAGGTCAAATTCCCGGGACGGTGTTGGATGACCATCAATGATGACGACGTAGGAGATTTTTACCTGCTTACCCAGATTGAACGCCACCACGCTGTTGGGGATCGCAAACTCAAGCCCTTCGCTTACCGCGCGCGGCACTGAGGTGTGCGACCCGCCGGCCGGTGTGCCGTCAGCGCCAGTCCAGGTGACGCTGATTGCATGGT
>NZ_JALMEY010000010.1:0-253906 GCF_023100615.1 Pseudomonas sp. MWU12-3103b | reverse complement strand
TGATGCCACTGAACGAATGCCTTCGCGAGCAAGCTCGCTCCCACTCTGGTTTTGTTGTGCCTGCATGGGGGGCAGGCACAGGGGGATGCGGTGGCGGGAGAGTTACGCCACCACCCTATAGCACGGCACATATGCCGCGCCGCCCGGCAGTTTCATCCGGTGCTGGGCGACGAAGGCCTTGAGCAGCGCATCGAGCGGTTGCATGATCGCCGCGTCACCACGGATCTGGTACGGCCCGTGTTCTTCGATCAAACGGATGCCCTTGTCCTTGACGTTGCCGGCGACGATCCCGGAGAACGCGCGGCGCAGGTTGGCCGCCAATTCGTGGGGCGGCTGGTCGCGGTGCAGCTTGAGGTTGGCCATGTTCTCGTGGGTCGGATCGAACGGACGCTGGAAGCTTTCGTCGATCTTCAGCAGCCAGTTGAAGTGGAACGCGTCGTTGCGCTCGCGGCGGAACTGCTTCACCGCTTTGAGGCCGGCGGTCATCTGCCGCGCGACTTCGGCCGGGTCGTCGATGATGATCTCGTAGTGCTGCTTCGCCGCATCGCCGAGGGTGGCGGTGACGAACGCATCGAGTTGCTCCAGATACGGCGCGGCATGTTTCGGCCCTGTCAGGATCACCGGGAACGGCAGGCCGGCGTTGTCCGGGTGCATCAGGATGCCCAGCAGGTACAGGAACTCTTCGGCGGTGCCGGCGCCGCCCGGGAAGATGATGATGCCGTGACCGACACGCACGAATGCTTCCAGACGTTTTTCGATGTCCGGCAGGATCACCAGCTCATTGACGATCGGGTTCGGCGCTTCGGCGGCGATGATCCCCGGCTCGGTCAGGCCGAGGTAGCGCCCGCCATGGATGCGCTGCTTGGCGTGGGCGATGGTCGCGCCCTTCATCGGGCCTTTCATCACGCCGGGGCCGCAGCCGGTGCAGATGTCGAGGCTGCGCAGGCCCAGTTCGTGGCCGACTTTCTTGGTGTATTTGTATTCTTCGGTGTTGATCGAGTGGCCGCCCCAGCACACGACGATTTTCGGCTCCACACCCGGACGCAGGGTGCGCGCGTTGCGCAGCAGGTGGAAGACGTAGTCGCTGATACCTTGCGAGGTGCTGAGGTCGATGCGTTGGCTGTCGAGTTCGTTTTCGGTGTAGACGATGTCACGCAGGGCGCTGAACAGCATTTCCCGGGTGCTGGCGATCATTTCGCCGTCGACGAACGCGTCGGCCGGGGCGTTCAGCAGTTCGAGGCGCACGCCGCGATCCTGCTGGTGAATGCGGATTTCGAAGTCCTTGTAGGCTTCGAGGATAGTCTTGGCGTTGTCGACATGCGCGCCGGTATTGAGGATGGCCAGGGCGCACTGGCGGAAGAGGGTGTAGGTGCTGCCGGAGCCGGCTTCGCTCAGTTGCTGAACTTCACGTTGAGAAAGGGTTTCCAGGCTGCCTTTCGGGCTGACCGAGGCGTTGATTACGTGTCGTTGGGTCATGCAATGATCCTTAAAACGATGTCATTCCAATGGCAGGCAAATGGCATCCGAATAGTGTGTATCCATGAATGAAGATGGCACGATCTGCGCTGTACCGCCATGTCCCCGTTGGACGCTGAAAAGTTGAAAAGGGCCCCCAGCATAGCTAAATCCCCGAGAGAGGCGATAATGCGCAGCGAGTTTTTTCCGTTGCCCTTTTTATCGCTCAAGGAAGTCATGCCTGATGTTCGAGATCCAGCCGATGGACCCAGCAACGTTTCGCCAGCAGACGCGCCGCAGCACGTTGATCATTGCCGTGCTGTTCCTGGTGCTGGCGATGGTGCTTTCGACGGCGGCAGTGGCGCTGTTCGGCGAGCCCGGCGGCGATAATCTGCGGTTCAATGTCGGCGGGGTGTTCGTGGCTTTCCTGCTGACAGCGGCGCTGATGCGCGGGCAGTTCTGGCAGCAGGCGTGGATGGCCCCGGCGGTTTATAGCTGGCGGCTCAAGCGCAGCCTGATGAGCGTCACCAACGTGATGCATCAGGTGACCGCTGCGGTGGAACAGAACGATCCGACCGCGATGAAGGTGCTGCGCTTCTATCATCTGGGGCTGACCCAGATGCACGAACTGGACGGTAACTCCAGCGATCATGCGCAGTTGCACCGGGAAGTCGAAGCGCACAAGGAGCGGATGCAGGCGCTGGGTCTGGAGATCGACCAGAAGCGCCTGGATCCGGCCTGGCTGCAAGCCTTGAAACCCGCCGCTCGTTAAAACGGAATACGGCTGGCGCGGCGCAGTTTCCACGCACGGATCAGGCGTGCATAGACCAGCAGGTTGATCGCCAGCACCACGCTGCCCAGCGCCAACTGAATCTGCGGCGTCAGCCCGGCGGGGTAGATGATCGGCCAGATGTAGTGCTCGATGAAGCCGCCGGCGTATTCGGTCTGCCCGGCGGCGTGGCGCATCAGGTTTTCCCAGTAGGTCAGCGGACAGGTCAGGTGCAACACCTCGACCGCCACGCCCCATGCAGCCGCCGGCAGATGCAGCCACATCAGGCGTGGCCACTTGAGCACCAGCAGCCCGCCGAACAGCACAAACAGAATGAATGACAGATGGAACAGCACCAGCCCGTCGGCTGCGATTCGGTACAGCATGTCGTCTCCCTGACGCGGTTGTGAAGGCCTCCATGGTACGCCGACAGCGACGCCGGGGCGCTGCGATTTGACGCAAAGTGCGCAAGATTGTTCAAGCCGCGAAGGGGCATTTACTGGCAGAGTCTGCGACCGTTTCCTCGATTGAAGAGCGTTATGTCTGACTCACTTATGCCGCGCCGTGCGTTTCTTCGCGGCGCTGCGGCGATTATGCCGTTATCACTGGCGACGGCGCCGTGGGGGCTGCTGGCCGGCTCCATGGCGATCGAAGCCAATCTCACGCCGTTGCAGGGGCAGGGCCTGTCGAGCATCGTGTTCGCAGGGGCCGCGCAACTGGTGGCGATCGGCATGCTCAAGGGCGGTGCCGGTATTTTCTCGATTCTGTTGACCACGCTGCTGCTGACCTCGCAGCATTTGTTGTACGGGATGAGCATGCGCTCGGTGATTTCGCCACTGCCCGGACGCTGGCGCATCGGCCTGGGCTTTTTGCTCACCGATGAACTGTTCGCCCTGACCAGTCAGCATGATCGTCAGCAGTTCAACCGCTGGTACGCCTTGGGCGTCGGCCTGACGTTCTATATCGCCTGGAACCTGTTCACCCTGGCCGGCATCGTGTTGGGCAGCAGCATTCCGGGGCTTGAGCACTTGGGGCTGGATTTCTCGATTGCCGCCACCTTCATCGCGTTGATCACCCCGGTGGTGCGTAACGTGCCGACCGTGGTGTGCGTGGCGGTGTCGCTGTTCTGCTCGGTGCTGTTCAGTTATTGGCAGTGGGGCTCGGCACTGGTGTTGTCGGGCCTGGCGGGGATGACCGCAGGATTTGTCTGCAACAAGCTGTATCGGGGGCGCACATGATGGTCTGGGCAGTGATTTTCGGCATGGGGATTCTGGTGTTCCTCAACCGATACGTGTTTCTCGAACCGCGCCTGCCGCTGCGTTTGAGCAGCAACGCACGGCAGTTTCTCGGCTTTGCCGTGCCGGGCATGTTGACCGCGATCTGCGGGCCGATCGTGTTCATGCCGGACAAACAGTTGAATCTGCAGTGGGATAATCCGTATTTGCTGAGTTCGCTCGTAGCGATCGGGCTGGTGCTGTACACCCGCAATACCTTGCTCAGCATGCTTTTGAGCATGGCGTTTTTCTTTTTGCTGCGCTGGTGGTTGTAAGTTGCCGGTAAAAAACTGTTCTAAGCTGGTTGGATGACTATTTTTGACAAGGCGAGGTGCACATGACGACCGAGCAAAAGCGTCCCGATGAAGACGAACAAGTAGACGATGAAGTAGACGAGCCCAGCGAAGAAGAAATCGAGCGTGAGAAACGCAAGGAACAGACGTGGAAGCACGACGATGGCAAGGAACTCACCGGGCCTGATATGAAGCTCTGAGAGCAATCTGCAAAAAGCCCCGCAACAGCGGGGCTTTTTGTTGTTCAGAGGTCTTCCAGAGACGGGAAGTCCGGATGTGACGCCCGATAGCCCAGAGTCTTGTCGATCCATGCATTGAGCTCGTTGACCATCACCGGCGGGTGACCGGGATAGCTTTCGAGCGTGGTGCGCAGGATGCGTTCGATGTCCGGCACTGAACGCAGGTTTCGGGTCTTGATGTAGTGGCCGATAAAACAGTCGAGTTGAAAGCGTTCTGTCATGGACAGATAAATACACTCCAGGCCGTTGGCCTGTTTGATTGCAAAATCGTCGCGCAACTTAGTTCTCTGCAAGGCTTGTTAAAGTTGTAGGGGATTCCTGGTTTTGCTGACTCTTTGGTCAACTGGTATGCCAAATGGAAATGCGGCGCGCATGCTATCCGTAGTGCATGTAAATGTATGTATGACGGTTGAAATGTCAGACAGGCGGTTGGTTCGCTCAAACGACTGTTTTTTTCGGGCTGTCTCAACAATGAAACACTCACTGTAAAGATCGAGTGTCACCTGTAATCGCCTGCGGCAGCTCCTACAGGGTAAACGCGTGAGATCACAGATCTTTAAGCCACTTCGTCAATCAACCCGGCACCCTGATTGCGTGAATTGCCGACGGCTTTGCCAACCTTGTGCCAGGCGAAGGCATCACTGGCTTCACCTTCAAACAGCAGCATCTGTTCGGCGCGCTCCACAGGTGTTGCCGGATCAAGCCACTCGGCAGCCAGCTCCGCGCGAAAGACCACGGGTCTTCGGTCATGGATATCGAGCATGCCTCCGACGCTATCGGCGGTAATGATCACGAATCCATCGTCTTCCCGGCCATCGCTGCCGGGTGTCGGAAATTGTCCGATGGCGGCACAGAAAACCGGCCCGTGATCGGCACGACGGATCAGCCACGGCTGTCGGGTTTTATCCGGGCCGTCGACCCATTCGAACCAGTTGTCGACCGGCACGATCAACCGATGACGCCAGATCGCCCGGAAGAACGGCCCATGGGCGACTTTCTCCACGCGCGCGTTGATTGGCGCCGCGCGGTCCTTGGCCCAGTGCGGGCGCCAGCCCCAGCAAAGGTTGTCGGCATACAGACGTTGATCATGTTGATGGAGCACCGCGAGTGACGTGGTCGGCGCCGCGTTGTAGCGTTCCAGCGCGGCGTCGCCGACGTGATTGATCAGCGCATCGGGAATGCTCAGCACCGCGACAAAGTCGTGAATGCCGCGGTACTGCGAGAGTCTTCCGCACATGCGCCGAATCTCTGGGTGGACGCTTTCAGCATAGTTGGCTCTGGCCAATCAATCCTGCGCCTCCTGACCGGTGAACGTGTCGCGCCAGATCAGCCAGCGGCGTTCCAGCACTGCGAGCAAACCGTCGCTGAGTTTGCCGAGCAAGGCGAGCACGATAATCGCCGCCAGCACGATGTCTGGTCGCGAGGTTTCGCGGCCGTCGCTGAGCAGATAACCGAGGCCCTTGGTCGCGGCGATCAGCTCGGCGGCCACCAGAAACATCCATGCCAGACTCATGCCGCTGCGCAGTCCGGTGAACAGGCCGGGCAGGGCGGCGGGCAGCAGAATCCGCCGCACCAGTTGCCAGCGGCTGAAGCCATAGATGCGCCCGACCTCGACCAGTTTGCGATCGATGTTGCGAATCGCCGCGACCACGTTGACGTACACCGGAAAAAACGCGCCGATGGCGATCAGCACGATCTTCGAGGTTTCATCGATGCCCAGCCACAGCAGCAACAGCGGCACCCAGGCCAGACTCGGAATCGAACGCAGCGCGGCGAATGTCGGTTCCAGATAAGCCTCGGCCTCACGGCTCAGTCCGACCCAGGCGGCGAACATCAGCGCGAGGCTGGCGCCAATTGCAAAACCGAGCAACACCCGCAACAGGCTGGCGCTGATGTGTTTCCACAGGGCGCCTTCGGCGAGGTCGGTGAGGGTCAGGGCGATCTCGCTGGGCGCCGGCATTTGATAGGACGGCAGCCAGCCGAGACGCACGATGAACTCCAAGGCGACCACGATCAGCAGCGGCAGGACCAGACCTTTCAGGCGCCGGCGCCATGTCGGATTGAGGGTTGAGGGACGAGGCCGCGACAAGCTCCGGGGAGGCGCGGGCAGTTCGTTACTGCGAGTGCTCATACGTGGGCTCCGCTCACAGCGAATCCGCGTCGGGCGCGGATGGGCTGTGAGTCTGGTCGATTACTGGCGGGCGACGGCTTGCTGCACACCATTGTCGAGCAACTGATCGATGACTTGATCGACATTCACCCCACGCCGCACCAGTTCCTCGGAGACCAGAATCGGTGCTGCGGCTTTCGACGCTTGCACGTCGTTGGCGGTCAGTTGCGGACTGCTCAGGTCGGTGCGCGACAACTGTAGTTTGGCCACGTCCAGCGGCAGACCGGATTCCTTGGCAAGCAGGGCAGCGAACTCGTCGGGATTTTTCAGCGCCCAGTCCCGCGCCTGCTCGTAGGCTTTGATCACGGTATCGATGGTTTGCGGATGCTCCTTGGCGTACTGCTCGGTGACGCTGACCACGCCGTAGCTGTTGAATGCCGGGTTGCGATACAGCAGACGTGAACCGGCCTGCACCTGGCTGGCGGCCATGTGCGGATCGAGTCCGGCCCAGGCGTCGACATCGCCTTTTTCCAGCGCGGTGCGGCCGTCCGGATGTTGCAGGTGCACCAGTTCCACGTCGTCTTTCTTCAACCCGGCCTGTTGCAGGCTGCGCAGGGTGAACAGGTACGGGTCGGTGCCTTTGGTGGCGGCGATTTTCTTGCCCTTGAGATCGGCGACGCTCTGGTACGGCGAATCCTTGCGCACCACCAGTGCAGTCCATTCGGCGCGGCTGTAGACGTAGACCGATTTGATCGGGCTGCCGTTGGCCCGGCTCAGCACGGCAGCGAGGCTGGCGCTGGAGGCGAAATCGACGCCACCGCTGTTCAGGTATTCCAGCGAACGGTTACTGCCTTGGCTCAGCACCCAACTGACTTTGGTCTGTGGCAGGGCCTTTTCGAGAAAACCGAAATGTTTGAGCACCAGACTCACAGGTGAGTAGTAGGCGTAATCCAGATGGACTTCCGCGGGCGGCGCTTCGGCGGCTTCGGCCAGCGGTTGCAGGCTCAATGCCATGGCGCTGGCGACCAGCAGCGTTTTGAGGCGGATAAACGGTAAGAACGATGTCATGGGGCGCTCCGGCAAAGGCACTGGTTGTTATGTCCAAAAATATATTTTTATCGGCTGCGTCCTGCATGAATGGAATATTGCAGGCTCTGTGCCATGTGCGTTTCGACCCATGTTTACGGGGGTTCCCCCGGTTGTAGCGCCTTTCAACTGTTGCGTGGGAAACATTGTGGCAAGGCACTGTTGCGCAGCGGACAGTGAGCATTCCGGGCGCTGAGCTTATGCCTTAATCGAATTTAAAATCGGTTTATCAACAGCGTTATGGTCTATGCAAAATCCCGTCGCAGGACTTCCCATGAAGCTCTCTCGTTTGCTCCGCAACACACTGATGATCGCGTTATTCACCGCACCGCTTGCCCACGCCGCCGAGCCGTTGGTCCTGCACGTCGGTGACCAGAACTACTACAACATCCGCGCTTCGGTCGAAGCCTCCGGCGTGTTGAAAGACGCGCCTTACAGCGTCGACTGGAAGCATTTCCAGGCCGCCGCGCCACTGGCCGAGGCGTTGCAGACCGGCTCGCTGGATATGGGCTTTCTTGGCGATTCGGGTTTTCTGTTTCTCGCCGCCAAACAGGCGCCGGTGAAACTGATCGGTGTGTCGCGGCAGAACCCGGACACTATCGCCTTGCTGGTGCCGAAAGATTCACCGGTGAAAACCATCGCGGATCTGAAGGGCAAGAAAGTCGCCTACTGGCCCGGCGCCTGGAGCCAGCAGCTGACCTTGCGCGCCCTGGAGCAGGGCGGTCTGCCGGAAAATTACGTCGACTTCGTCAAACTGATGCCGATTGATGCGGCGGCGGCATTGCCACAGGGCAGCATCGACGCGTTCCCGGTGTGGGAACCGTATATCTCCCAGCAAATCGTGTTCTCCGGTGCGCGGCCGATTCTCACCGCGAGAAACCTGATGCCGGGCCTCAGCGCGATTGCCGCGTCGGCGCCGTCGATCGACAGCAAGCGTGCCGCGATTGCCGATTTTCTCGGGCGTTTGAAACAGGCGCGGGCCTGGGTCGACAGCCACACCGACGAATACGCGGATCTGTGGGCGAAGAAAGCCAATCTCGATCAGCAGGTCTCTCGACACTGGTTGCGCCAGGCGCACATGACTGTCGGGCCGGTGGATCAGCAGGCGGCGGTCGACCTGCAAGGCACCGCGGACTTCCTGTTCAAGGTCAAGGCACTGCCGGCGCCGCTGGCCACCGCCGGGGTCATCGATACCTCGTTTCAACAGGCTCTGGCTGACTGAGCGAGCGCCGGAACCAAAGCCTGTGTACCCTATCCAAACCTGGCTCGCGAAGCCGGGCGCAGGGATGGATCAGGGCGAGGGAGTTTTGCCAGTCGACAACAGGGCCGCAACGGTCAGGCGCAAGGCAAAACATGAAATACGCGTTCAATCTTCTCTGTGCAGCGGCCATCGCGCTTGGGCTGGCCGGCTGCATTGCCGCGCCGATCGAAATGACCGCGCAAACCGAAACCCGGCTCAAGGCCCAGGCCCCGGTGCGCTTTCTGCTGACCTTCGATGATGGCCCCAGCGCCTCGAGTTTCTGGAACCCTTCGGCGACCGTGCTCGATAGCCTCAAGGTCAACCCGGTGCAACCGGACATCAAAGCGGTGTTCTTCGTCCAGACCCGCGCGCCTCGCGCCGGTAACAGTGACATTGGTCGCGGCATCATGCGGCGCGAGCACGCCGAAGGGCACATCCTCGGGTTCCACACCGCCACCCATTGGCACACCAACCATCGCTCGCTCGATCCGCAAGAACTGGAGCAGTCGTTGCGCAACGGCACGGCGGATATCGCCGCGATCACCGGAGCAGCACCGATCCTGCTGCGCCCGCCATTCTGGAATTACGACAAGCGCACCTTCGCCGCGTATCAGCAGCATGGCTTGCACGTGTTGTTGACCGATTTGAGCGCCAATGACGGCAAGATCTGGGGCTTCAACGCCAGTCCCCGACGTCGGGCGAATATGCTGCGCCAGCTATCGGAAGTCCGCGAGCGCATTGCCCTCGGCGAATTTCCGACCGTAGACGGGGTGATTCCGGTAGTGGTGACCTTTCATGACCTCAACCGCTACACCGCGCGGCATACCCGCGAATACCTGCAAATCCTGCTCGACAGCGCCGCCGCCACTGGCGTGAAACTGGCGGACAAACCGTTCTACGATGATCACGCGGCGCTGTTGAAGGCGGCGCTGGCGCGTACGGTTCAGCAGAGTTCGCAGCCGGTGCAGTTGCCGGGGATGTGGAACTGGATCTGGGATCATGACGCCCACTAAGGCTGCGCGAAAAATGTGATCGGGTTGGCACTTCTCGGGGCGGCGGGTTGCTGAGGGCTCATCTATGCTCAACGGGTCGATCGACTCATCGCCTGCGAGGCGTGCGCCCATGCTAGCCATTGCCGACATCTGCCGGATTGTCGAATCCGGCTTTCCGTCGCTTGAATGCGAATGCACACAAGTGGAGCAGGGACTGTTGCGGATCAAGGTTTATGAGCCTGACTCCGGGCGAGTCGAGTTGTTGCTCAATGGCGTCTCACCGGAACATCTGGTGACGATCCGCGACATTTCCAACTTCATTGGCGAATTGCGCACGGAAATGAGCGCCGGACGCCGGGCATTCGCCGGGTGATACCTTACAAGCGCCGTTGAAACGCCTGCACGATACGTAACGTCGCGTCGCTGGTGGGCAGATTCTGCACCGCGTCCAGCGGATGCCAGATGCATTCGGTGATCTCGTTTTGCGGGCGCAACTGCTCAAGATCGAGCACCGACGCCTCGTAGACATGATGCTGGGTGCTGCCGCTGTGCAGTTCCATCAGATACAACATCTGCTCGGCATCCAGTGCTGTTTCTTCCTGCAGCTCGCGCGTCGCCGCCCCGGCTTTGGTTTCCCCAGGCTCGACCTTGCCCCCGGGCAGTGTCCAGCGGCAGCGGGGTTTGCGCACCAGGAGAACGTGTCGATCCTGCTCGCAAATAACGGTGGCGCGTACTTTCATCTGTTACCTGTTTACTGCGTGTCACATAAATGAAATAAAACTGCAATATTCGAGCCGAGCCCGGATTCAAAGGTTCCCTCGGGGTTTTGAGTGTTTGGCCTGGCGGAAAGTGCCAGAGCCTTGGCGCATCGCGATGGCGACACCCGGTCGGCACAAATGCGGCATCCGGGTGTAAGTTAAAAAGGCAGAGCTGAATCCACCGTCGGCAAAAAGGAGGTACCCATGAGCATTCCGGTCTTGAACAAAATGCACATGAACGGCTACGACGTACTCAGCGTGAACAACGGCCCGTGGCGGGTTTGTACTCAAGGCGATCGGCTTGCGTCGTTCGGTAGCAGAGAGGAAGCGCTGGCCTATGCCGCTGCGTTGCCGGGTTACAGAAAACGCTCGGTGCGAGCGCGAAGTCACACTGCAAGTTGAAGCAAATGTAACGAAAGAGCCCCGGTGATTGCCGGGGCTTTTGTTGAGGTAAAGGGGGGGATCAGTGGACTTTGATCCGGCTGATGGAGCGCGTTTTCACTTCCTTGGCATACAGCTGCAAGCGTTCTTCATCACTTTGCAGCACCTCGCAGGACCTGAGTACCGCCTGGGCATCCGCTTCATTGCCGCTCTTGCGCAGCTGTTCGGCGATGCGTTTGAGGTCGACCGCCGACCATCTCAGATCCGATGCAACGGCTTGCAGGTCGCGCTGAAGTTCGTGTTCGTATTCATTGAGCCGCATGATCACCTCCGGAACATTCTCGGTAGAACAGAGTAGTCGCATTTTTCTTCGATGATGCGCAGCTCGTCTGCCACCGGGCCGCATGCATGTAAATATTTGTCCAATCTCCCTTGTGGGCGGCGTGCCGCGCTGGATGTACACCCGGTTACACGTTACATTCGCGTTTTTTAAGATCAGGGAAACACCATGCGGATATGGATCGGGAGTTTGGCGTTGGCATTGCTGGCGGGTTGCTCATTGCCAGCATCGCTGGTGCCGGGCGAGCCAAATCTCAGCAAAACCACCACCAAAGCGCCTAAAGACTATGCCGCGTGCTTGTTGCCGTTGTGGCAGCAGGACATTCCGAAGACCACGCAGACGTCCATTTCCAACGGCTACCGGATCAAGGCGCCGAGCCTCGTCACCGCCGACGAGATTCTTGACATCATCAAATACAAGGACGGCAGTCGCGTTTCCCTGTATCAGGGACCGCCATGGGCCAAGTCCGGGTCGTTGCGCAAATCGGTGCGTGACTGCCTGTAAAGCCCAGCCTCCGCTGCAAAAGCCAGCCCCACAAAAAGCAGAAACCGGATCAATGGTTTCTGCTTTTTTTTTGCTTTGCGAAATGCGCTGTGACAGATCGGCACGAGGCGTATTCCAGTGTGCGCTAGGCTTCTGAGTGCCACCCGGTAACCGGAGGGGCATGCCTTTCAAGGAGCCACGGATCATGGATGATCTGGTCAAAGAAGTTATTCCGTTGTTGCAGTATCTGATTCCCGGATTTGTCTCGACCTGGATTTTTTACACGCTCACTTCATTCAAACGGCCTGATACGTTTGGGCAGATTGTGCAGGCGTTGATTTTTACGTTTGTGATTCATGGGGTGGTAACAGGTATTGGCGTGATCTTTTTGTGGGTCGGGACGAAGGGTTTTTCTCTAGGAATATGGGATGGCAAGGCGCAGACGTCATGGGCATTCTTTTGTTCGCTGGTACTTGGATTGCTGTCCTGTAGTCTGGCGACCAATGACAAGCTACATGGTTGGCTGCGTCGCAGAAACGTAACGAAACAATCTTCTTACCCAAGCGAATGGTTCTGCGCATTCGCGCAATTTGATCGGCTCATCACCCTGCATTTGCATGACGAAAGGCGCGTTCTTGGCTGGCCGGCCGAGTGGCCGCCGGAATCAGCCAACGGCCAGTTCGTGATCCATAAGCCACATTGGCTGCATGAAGATGGCAAAGTGGCGCCTTTTGGCGCCGAATATTTGTTGATAGATTCCGCGAAGGTTAAATGGGTTGAGTTCAGCCCGGCATCAGAGGATTGATTATGAGCGCCCGAGCACCACAACCAATGCCCAAGAAATATGAACACCTGTTCTTTGGGCCAGACGGAAAACCGTTGGATAGTCCACTGTTGAGAGGGCCGAGTGCGCCTCCACCTTTGAAAAAGCAGTGCTGCTGTTCAGAGCGTATGCACCAACCAGTCCCTGAACGCTTTCAGTGACGGCAACGCCTCATTACGCGGCGGATACACCAGGTAGTAGCTGCGGCGGCTGGTGATCGGCTTCCCCAGTTGCAGCAGCTCGCGGTTAAGCAATTCATCCTCCACCAGAATCCGCGGGACCAGCCCCACGCCAATATTCGCCCGGACCGCCTGAATCAGGTGCGAAGTCATTTCAAAGCTCGGCCCGATGCGCATGCTGCGGTGGGGCAAACCATGATGCGTGAACCATTCCGCCCAGGCCTGGGCATTGCTGCTGACATTGAGCAGTAACTGCCCGGCGATGTACTGTTCGGCGGCGTCGCGTTCGGCCAACGACAACTGCGCACTGGCAATCACCACCAGTTCTTCAGTGTGCAAGGGCAGGGCGCTCAGCCCGGGCCAATCCCCCGCACCGACACAGATTGCCGCGTCGATTTCGCTGGTGTCGAAGTCGATCGCTTCGATGCGCGAATGCAAGTGCACGGTCATGCCGGGGTGTGCGGTGTAGAAGTCCTTGAGTCGCGGCAGCAGCCATTTCGAGCCGAAGGTCGGCAGCGTCGCCAGACGCAAACTGTGAATGCCGGAACCGAACGCCATGGCCTGCAGGGTTGCGCTGCGAATCTGCCCGAGGGCTTCAGCGAGTTCGCGCTGATACATGCGCCCGACATCGGTGAGCACCACTTGCCGGCCTTCGCGGCTGAACAGGCGCATGCCGAGCATCTTTTCCAGAATCTGCACCTGACGGCTGACCGCGCTTTGCGTCAGCGACAGTTCGTGGGCAGCGCGGGTGTAGCTTTCATGGCGTGCGGCAGCCTCGAAGGCCAGCAACAGCGACATGGAAGGGGTGAGGGTTCGCGGATTCATTCGTTTTAGTCATGGATTGCGGGTCGATTTTACGTTTGTCCCGATAGCGCCAAGCAATGAACATAAGCACCATGAGATGGCGGGAGCGTGACGCAATCATTCATTGCGCACAACTGTTCACCGCCACACGGCCCGATTTTGACCGAGATTTCCCGACCGATGATTGCCCAGCTGTCGCCCGCCACTGCATTGACCGCCGATTACCAGAAGTTCCTCAAAGCCCTGAAAGCCAGTGGTTTTCGTGGCGAGATCAGTGCCGATTACGCCAGTCGCGTGGTGCTCGCCACCGATAACTCGATCTACCAGCGTCTGCCGCAAGCGGCGGTGTTTCCGATGGATGCGGAGGATGTGGCGCGGGTCGCTCGGCTGATCGCCGAGCCGGCTTATCAGCAAGTGGTGATCACTCCACGTGGCGGCGGCACCGGCACCAACGGTCAGTCGCTGACCGATGGCATCGTCGTCGACCTGTCGCGGCACATGAACCGCATTCTGGAGATCAACGTCGAACAGCGCTGGGTGCGGGTACAGGCCGGGGTGGTCAAGGATCAGCTCAACGCCGCGCTGAAATCAGCCGGGCTGTTTTTCGCCCCGGAGCTGTCGACCTCCAACCGCGCCACCGTCGGCGGCATGATCAACACCGACGCCAGCGGCCAGGGCAGTTGCACCTACGGCAAGACCCGCGACCATGTGCTGGAGCTCGACATGGTTCTGCGTGGCGGCGAGCGTCTGCACGGCGCAGCGCTGGCGGAAGACGACCTGACAGCGCTGTGCGCCCGTGAAGATCGGGTGGGTGAAGTTTATCGCTGTGCGCGGCAGATCATTGATGAGCAGGGCGAGCTGATCAAACAGCGCTTCCCCGATCTCAACCGTTGCCTCACCGGCTACGACCTGGCGCATCTGCGCGAGGCCGACAAGCGCTTCAACCTCAACAGCGTGCTGTGCGGCGCCGAGGGCTCACTCGGCTTTGTGGTCGAGGCAAAGCTCAACGTGCTGCCGATCCCCAAGCACACGATGCTGGTGAACATTCGCTACGCCGGGTTCATGGATGCGTTGCGCGATGCCCGGGCGCTGATGGCGCTCAAGCCGCTGTCGATTGAAACCGTGGATTCCAAGGTGTTGTTGCTGGCGATGCAGGACATCGTCTGGCACGGCGTCGCCGAATACTTCCCGGCAAGTGCCGAGCGCCCGACACTGGGGATCAACCTGGTGGAGTTCTGCGGTGATGATCCCGAGGACCTGCAACACCGGGTCGAAGCCTTCCTCGAACACTTGAGCAGCGACACCGCCGTCGAACGCCTCGGCCATACCCTGGCGGTCGGCCAGGCGGCAGTGAACAAGGTTTATGGCATGCGCAAACGCGCAGTCGGCCTTCTCGGTAACGTTGCCGGCGAAGCGCGGCCGCAGCCGTTTGTCGAAGACACCGCAGTGCCGCCGCAGCACCTGGCCGAGTACATCGCTGAACTGCGCGATCTGCTCGACAGCCACGGTTTGCAGTACGGCATGTTCGGCCACGTTGATGCCGGGGTGCTGCACGTACGTCCGATTCTCGACATGAAGGATCCGCAGCAAGCGGCGTTGGTGCGTCCGGTGTCCGACGGTGTCGCGGCACTGACCCAGCGCTACGGCGGCCTGTTGTGGGGTGAACACGGCAAAGGCCTGCGCTCGGAATACGCGCCGGCGTTTTTCGGTGAGCTGTATCCGGCGTTGCAGGCACTGAAAGCTGCGTTTGACCCGTTCAATCAGTTCAACCCGGGCAAGATCGCCACCCCGGCCAATACCGGTGCGGCGTTGCTGAAAATCGACGAAGTGACCCTGCGCGGCGAACTCGACCGGCAAATCGACGAAAAGGTCTGGCAGAGCTACGGCGCAGCCATGCATTGCAACGGCAACGGCGCCTGCTACAACTTCGATCCCGACGACGCCATGTGCCCGTCATGGAAGGCCACCCGCGAGCGTGCGCAATCGCCTAAGGGGCGCGCATCGCTGATCCGCGAATGGCTGCGTTTGCAGGGCGAGGCAGGGGTGGATGTGTTGTCGGATGCGATCCGCCGTCCGGCATTTTTCAGCAACTTGTGGACGCGCTGGCGCAACAGCCGCGGGCAGGCCGCAGACTTTTCCCATGAGGTGTATGACGCCATGGCCGGTTGCCTGGCGTGCAAATCCTGCGCGGGACAGTGCCCGGTCAAGGTCAACGTGCCGGAATTCCGTTCGCGTTTCCTTGAGCTGTATCACAGCCGTTATCTGCGCCCGGCGCGGGATTATCTGATTGCTTCGCTGGAGTACAGCATTCCGTACATGGCGCGGATTCCGGCGCTGTACAACGGTTTGATGGGCGCAACCTTTGTGCGCAAACAGTTGGAGCGTCTTGGCGGCATGGTCGATGTGCCGTTGCTCAGTCGCTTTGATTTCCACGCTGCGCTGCGCCGCTGGAAGGTGCAGCCGGCGACGGTTTCCACGCTGTCGGCGCTGACCCCGGCCCAGCGCGAGCGCAGTGTGGTGCTGGTGCAGGATGCCTTCACTCGTTACTTCGAGGCGCCGCTGCTGGCGGATCTGCTGGAGTTGATTTCACGACTTGGCTATCAGGTGTATATGGCACCGTTCAGTGCCAATGGCAAGCCGCTGCATGTGCAGGGTTTCCTGTCAGCGTTCAACCGCGCGGCGTTGCGCAATGCGCAGCAACTGCGCGAGCTGGCGGACGTTGGCGTGCCGCTGCTGGGGCTGGATCCGGCGATGACGCTGGTCTACCGCCAGGAATACCTGAAAGTGCCCGGCATGAACCAATGCCCGGAAGTCGCGCTGGTACAGGAATGGCTGCTCGAGGTGATGCCGGAGCAGGCCGCTGCCGATGCGGCCCGGTCATTCCGTCTGCTGGCACACTGCACCGAGAAAACCAACGCGCCGGCCGCCACTCGCCAGTGGGAGCAAGTGTTCGAGCGAGCCGGATTGAAACTGGCGACGCAGGCCACCGGCTGCTGCGGTATGTCCGGCACCTACGGCCATGAAGCGCGCAACCGCGAAACCTCGGCGGTGATCTACGAGCAATCGTGGGCGCGGCAGGTTGAGGCGCCGGCGGAGCGGGGCGAAGCGCTGGCCACCGGTTACTCATGCCGCAGTCAGGTCAAGCGCCAGTCGGATCGGGCGCTGCGCCATCCGTTGCAGGTGCTGCTTGAGGTGGTGCGTCGCTGAGCGGTTCGTCGTCCGGGGCATTGTCCCAGATCAGCCGTGGGTCGAAACTCATCGCCGAGAGCATGGTGAACACCACCACCATGCCGAAAAACAGGATGCCCGGGCGTGGTTCGATATCGCCCAGCGCCTGGAACTTCACCAGCGCCGCGACCAGGGCGACCACCAGCACGTCGAGCATCGACCAGTAGCCGATCAGCTCGACGAAACGGTACAGCTTCGAACGCTCACGGCGCGCCCAGTCGCTGCCCCGCTGCACGGTGATCAGCAGCAGCGACAGGGCGACGAATTTGATCCCCGGCACCGCGATGCTGGCGATGAAAATGATCAGCGCGATGTCCCACGCGCCGCCCTCCCAGAACTCCAGCACGCCGCTCATGATCGTGCTGTCGGCGCCGTTGCCGAGCATCACCGTGTTCATCACCGGCAGTAGATTGGCCGGCACGTAAAACGCCAACGCGGCGAACAGATAGGCCCAGGTGCGCGTCAGGGAGTTGGTCTTGCGCCGATGCAGCGGCGCATCGCAGCGCGGGCACTCGTGCGGCTCGTCGGTCATGTCACAGGCCAGCCCACAGCTGTGGCACAGGCACAGATTCAGTTCGCTGGCGGTCGCGGGTCGCTTCATAGAATGTCCCACAGATCACGAATGTCGCGGCCGGCAATGCGGATCATCATCAGGCTCAGCACCGCCAAAGCGAACAGGCCGATACCCGGCAGCACATCGAGCAGCCCGGCCAGTTTGAATACCGCCACCATCGCCCCCAGCAGACACACTTCGAGCATGCTCCACGGACGCAGGGTTTCCAGCCAGCGCATGCACAGCTTGAACCCCGGCGCCCGGCGCGATGACAAGGCGAAACTCAGCACCCAGATCAACAGCACCAGTTGAAACGCCGGGGCGATGATGATCGAAATCGCCGCGACCATCGCCATGAACGTGATCGGCCCCTGACTCAGCGCCAGCACCGAATCCCACAGCGTCGCGCTGTTCTTCAGGCCCTTCATGCTGATGCTCATCACCGGATAGAAATTGGCGAACAGCCACAGCATCGCCGCAGTGAAACTCAGGGCCAGCCGCTGCTCGACGGTCAAGCCGTTGTAGCGCTGCAGCACGCCGCCGCACCGCACGCAGAGGGTTTTCTGGTGTTTGCCGAGCACGACCTTTTCGTACACGCAGTCGCAATGCTCGCAGATGATCAGGTCTTCGGTTGAGGTCATGGGCAACGCTCGACAGCAGGCGCAAAGGGCACAGGGCGCCTGATCACTATAGAAGCCTGACGTGATTGGGCAAATGTCGTTTGGGTTGGGAATCGACATTTTAATGTTATAGAGTAACGCTAATTTTTGGCGGGGCGTGCGGTTGCGATCCCCTGATTCATTTACTCGTTGGCGAAATCTCCATGACGATTGCGTGTGCCCGTTCCAACCCGCCGCCGACCGGCCGTTTGCTGTCCATTGATGCGTTACGCGGTCTGGTGATCCTGTTCATGCTGCTGGATCACGTGCGCGAGACGTTCCTGTTGCATCGTCAGGTGTCCGACCCGATGGACATCGCCAACACCGAGCCGGCGTTGTTTTTCAGTCGCACGTTGGCGCATCTGTGCGCACCGGTGTTCGTGTTGCTGACCGGATTGTCTGCGTGGCTGTTCGGCGAGAAGTACGCGGGCAAGGCCGATGTCAGTGCCTTCCTGTTCAAGCGTGGGCTGTTTCTGGTAGTGCTGGAATTCACCTTGGTGAATTTTGCATGGACGTTTCAGTTGCCGCCGAGCGTGATCTATCTGCAGGTGATCTGGGCGATTGGCTTGAGCATGATCGCGTTGTCGCTGCTGGTCTGGCTGCCGCGCTGGCTGCTGCTGACGCTGAGTCTGGCGATTATTGCCGGGCATAACCTGCTGGACGGGCTGCATTTCGCGCTGGAGTCGGCACTGCATGTGCCATGGGCGATCCTGCATGATCGGGGCTGGATCGAGGTCGGTGACAGTCTGCGCTTGCGCACTTCGTATCCGTTGTTGCCGTGGATCGGCGTGATCGGTCTGGGTTATGCGCTGGGCCCGTGGTTTGCCCGTGCGGCCGACGCCGGAGTTCGTCAGCAGTGCCTGTTGCTGGCTGGTATCGCCGGACTGCTGGGTTTCGTCGGGCTGCGGTTGCTCAACGGATACGGCGAAAAGCCTTGGGCGGTTGAAGACACGACCGTGCAAACGCTGATGGCGTTTTTCAACATCACCAAGTACCCGCCATCGCTGCTGTTCATCACCCTGACGGTGAGCGTCGGATTGCTGTTGTTGCTGCTGTTCGAACGGCTGCAGACGCGCCGCTGGATTCGCTGGCTGACGGTCTTCGGTTCGGCGCCGATGTTCTTTTATCTGCTGCATCTGTACGTGCTGAGGGTGCTGTATCTGATTGCCGTGGCGCTGTTCGGCCTTAACCACGGTAGCTATTTCGGCTTCGATTCAGTCGCGGCGATCTGGCTGGTGTCACTGCTGTTGGCGCTGGCACTGTACCCGGCGGTACGCTGGTTTTCCGCGCTGAAATCGCGGCGCCGCGATATTGCCTGGCTGAAATATCTGTAAGCCCTAGTGACCACTGCGCTCGCGCGCAAAGTCGATAAAAGCCTTGAGCGGCGCCGGTACGTGGCGCCTGCTCGGGTAGTACAGATGCAGGCCCGGATAATAAGGGCACCAGTCGGCCAACAGCTGAATCAGACGCCCCGATGCCAAGTGTTCGCTGACCATGTCATCGAACACATACGCCAATCCCAGGCCTTGCAGTGCAGGGCCGACCATCAAGCTGACGTCGCCCAGGGTCAGCGGGCCGTTGACCTCGATTTCCTGGGCAATGCCATCGCGTTCGAATTCCCAGCGATACAGCGTACCACTGGGGTAGCGGTGGCGCAGGCAGGGTAAATCGCGCAGATCTTCGGGTTTTTGCGGCGCAGGATAGCGTTCAAGGAATGCCGGCGAAGCCACCACCACCGAACGCATCGCCGGGCCAATCGGCAGCGAGACCATGTCGGCCTGCAGTCGATCGCCAAAGCGCACGCCTGCATCAAATCCGCCGGCGACGATATCGAGCAATGCTTCGCTTTCGACCACCTCCATGCGAATGTCCGGATAGGTCTGCAAGAACTCGCTGGCAATCGGCAGCAATACCAGTTCGCACGCCTGGCGTCCGCAGGTGATACGCAGGTTGCCGGTGGGTTTGTCGCGAAAATGGTTTAGGTCTTCCAGTGCATCGTCAATGTCGCGGAACGCCGGTTTCAGGCGCGCGTAAAAGCGCTCACCGGCCTCGGTCAACGCCACGCTGCGGGTGGTGCGATTGAACAGACGCACACCGAGGCGATTCTCCAAAGCCTTTACCGAATGGCTCAGGGCTGACGGGGTGAGCCCGAGTTCGACGGCGGCCTTGCTGAAATTCAAGTGCTGCGCCGTACAGAGAAATACGCAAAGGTCTGCCGCTGAGGGTGATTTCATCTGTGAATGCCTTTCACAAAGTTATGCAAAATTGCTGGGATTATCGCATCAATCTAACGGCCTTAAAGTCGCAGCCTGGCAATTTCTTTAAAGGATGAATGCATGACAACGGTCGCTCATCAACCAAGCGCGCGTAACAAGCTGCTGATCCTCGCGGCCGTGTGCCTGTCGGCATTGGTACTGCCCTTGAGTTTTACCGGTGGCGCGGTGGCGACGCCCGCCATTGGCCGTGATCTGGGCGGCAGCCCCGTTGCCCTTACCTGGATCACCAATGCGTTCATGTTGTCGTTCGGCAGTTTGCTGATGGCGGCGGGCGCGTTGGCCGACGTCTATGGGCGTAAACGCCTGTTCAGCTTCGGCATGTTGCTGTTCACCGCAGCATCGATTGCGCAGAGCCTGGCACCGTCGGTGTACTGGCTGGATGGGCTGCGTGCGGTGCAGGGCGTGGCGGGTGCTGCAGCGTTGGCCAGCGGCTCAGCGTCGCTGGCGCAGGAATTCGAAGGCCATGCGCGGACCCGCGCGTACAGCGTACTCGGTACCACATTCGGCATTGGTCTGGCTTTCGGGCCGCTGCTGGCCGGTGCGTTGATCGAAGCGTTCAACTGGCGGGTGATTTTCCTCTTCACCGCGTTGATCGGCGTGATCGCCATGATCTTCGGCCTGCCCCGCATGCGCGAAAGCCGCAACCCGGATGCCTCGGGACTGGATTGGCCGGGCACTGTCACCTTCAGCGCGATGCTGGCGCTGTTCACCTTCGGCGTGATTCAGGCTCCGGAAAGCGGTTGGGGCAGCCCGCTGGTGGTCGGTCTGCTGAGTGCTTCGGCATTGTTGCTGGGGTTGTTCGTGATCATCGAAAGGCGCGTCAAACATCCGATGCTCGATCTGACCCTGTTGCGTTTTCCGCGCTTCATCGGCGTGCAGATGCTGCCGATCGGCACCTGTTTTTGCTACATCGTGCTGGTGGTGATGTTGCCATTGCGCTTTATCGGCGTGGAAGGCTTGAGCGAAATCGATGCCGGCCTGCTGTTGCTGGCGCTGTCGGCGCCCATGCTGGTGGTACCGATGCTGGCGGCGTCGCTGACCCGGTTTGTCTCGGCGGGAATCCTGTCGGGGATCGGTTTTCTGATCGCTGCGGTGGGCTTGCACGGGTTGAGCCTGTACAACGTCGGCGAGCCAAAATCCGCCTTGGTCATTGCGATGTTGTTGATCGGGATTGGCACCGGTTTGCCGTGGGGCTTGATGGATGGTCTGTCGGTCAGCGTTGTACCGAAGGAGCGCGCGGGGATGGCGGCGGGGATCTTCAATACCGTGCGCGTGGCGGGTGAGGGTATCGCGCTGGCGGTGGTGGGCGCTGTGCTGACTTCGCTGCTGCATACCGATCTGACGGGGGCAGTGGCAGGCAGCGTCGACACGGCGTTGATTGCCGAGACCGCGCACCGGGTCACCACGGGGGACATGGCGCATGCGCTCGACACCGTTCCGGGGCTGGCCAGCGAGCGTCTGGTGCAAGGTTATGCCTCGGCGTTTCAGTACCTGCTGCACGTCCTGACCGGGATCACTCTAGCTTCGGCGGCAGTGGTGCTTGGGCTGTTGAGCAAGGATCGGGCGGTTACGCAGCCGCAAAAAACAGCGCCCGACTTGCTATAGCGGTGTGTGCGGAATTTTCGAGTGTGGGAGCGGGCTTGCTCGCGAAGGCGTCAGGTCAGTCACGATCAATGCTGAACATGCCGGCCCCTTCGTGAGCAAGCCCACTCCCACCTGTGCGTGTTGGAGTCCTGATTATTTGCGATCCAGCCACACGGTCTGCGCGTTGCAGAACTCGCGCACGCCGAAGTGCGACAACTCGCGACCGAAGCCGCTTTTCTTCACGCCACCGAAGGTCACGCGCGGGTCACTGGCCGAATAGCCGTTGATGAACACGCCGCCAGTGTCCAGTTCGCTGGTCAGTTGCTGGGCCAGTGCGACGTTGGCGGTGTAGATCGTCGCGGTCAGGCCAAAGTCGCTGTCGTTGGCCAAGGCGATGGCGTGGGCGCAATCGCGGGCCGTGATGATCGATGCCACCGGGCCGAACAGTTCCTGTTTGAACGAGGTCATACGGTCGGTGACATCGGCCAGCACGGTTGGCTCGTAGTAGTTGCCCGGGCCTTGCGCCTTGCCGCCGCCGAGCAACAGGGTGGCGCCTTCTTCGAGGGTGTCGCGCACTTGCTGGTCGAGTTCATCACGCAGATCGAAACGCGCCATCGGGCCGATGTAGGTGTCGGCGGACATCGGATCGCCGACTTTCAATTGACGCGTGGCCTCGACGAATTTGCGGGTGAATTCCTCGACCACGCCTTCTTCAATGATCAGACGCTTGGCCGCGGCGCAGACCTGGCCGGAGTTCTGGTAGCGACCGATGACGGCAGCCTGCACGGCTTCGTCCAGATCAGCGTCATTGAGCACGATGAACGGGTCGGAACCACCCAGTTCCAGCACGCATTTCTTCAGCGCGGCACCGGCCTGGGCACCGATGGCCATACCGGCGCGAACGCTGCCGGTCAGGGTGACAGCGGCGATGCGCGGGTCGGCAATAGCGCTGGAAACGCCTTCCGGGGTGACGTTGATCACTTCAAACACGCCATCAGCGAAACCGGCGTTCTTGAAGACGTCGCGCAGCAGGTAGGCGCTGCCCATCACGTTCGGCGCATGCTTGAGCACGTAGGTGTTGCCGGCGATAAGCGCCGGAACGGCACCGCGCAGCACTTGCCAGATCGGGAAGTTCCACGGCATCACCGCGAGGATCGGGCCGAGTGGTCGGTACTCGATGCGCGCCTTGCCGCCTTCAACCTGAGTCGGTTCGGCGTCGAGCATGGCCGGACCGTTTTCGGCGTACCACTCACAGAGCTTGGCGCATTTTTCGATTTCGCCACGGGCCTGGGCGATCGGCTTGCCCATTTCCAAAGTGATCATGGTCGCCATGGCTTCGGCAGTTTCGCGTAGAGCGCCGGCAAGAGCGGTCAGGGCGCGGGAGCGATCCTGCAGCGGCTTGCGTTTCCATTTCGAGAAACCGAACGCGGCGCGGGTCAGCGCAGCGTCGAGGGTCTCGGCGGATTCAAAGGCGTAGTGACCGATCTGTTCGCCGGTGGCAGGGTTGATCGAAATGGCGTGGGTCTGGCTGGAAATCTGGCTCATGGCTGGCTCCTGCGAGTTCAGTGGATGGGCCTAGAGTAGGGTGGCGTTTGTTTTCTGGAAACTGAATAATAAAGATCGTTTCTTTCACGATTGGAGAATGACTGTGGATCTGGTGCAGCTGGAAATCTTCAAGGCCGTTGCCGAGCACGGCAGCATCAGCGCTGCTGCGGCGCAGATTCATCGCGTGCCATCGAACCTGACCACGCGGATCAAACAGCTGGAGCAGGACTTGGGCGTCGACCTGTTCATTCGCGAGAAAAGTCGTCTGCGTCTGTCGCCCGCCGGCTGGAGTTTTCTCGAATACGCGCGGCGCATTCTCGATCTGGTGCAGGAAGCGCGGGCCACGGTCGCTGGTGAAGAGCCGCAGGGTGCGTTTCCCCTCGGTTCGCTGGAAAGTACCGCCGCCGTGCGCATCCCCGAACTGCTCGCGGCGTACAACCAGTTGCATCCCAAGGTCGATCTGGATCTGTCGACCGGCCCGTCCGGGACAATGATCGACGGCGTACTCTCCGGACGATTGGCGGCGGCCTTCGTCGATGGCCCGGTGCTGCACCCGGCGCTGGAAGGCGTGCCGGCGTTCGAGGAGGAGATGGTCATCATCGCGCCACTCAATCACCCCCCGGTGCAACGCGCGGCGGATGTGAACGGCGAGAACATCTACGCGTTCCGCTCCAACTGCTCCTATCGTCATCACTTCGAAAAATGGTTTAGCACCGACGCTGCCGTGCCGGGCAAGATTTTCGAGATGGAGTCTTACCACGGCATGCTCGCCTGCGTCAGCGCCGGGGCCGGGCTGGCGCTGATGCCGCGCAAAATGCTGCAAAGCATGCCTGGCAGCGCAACCGTGAGCGTGTGGCCGCTGGCGGCGGATTTTCGCTATCTGACCACCTGGCTGGTGTGGCGCCGGGGCACGGTGTCGCGCAGCTTGAGCATGTTCGTGCGTTTGCTGGAGGAGCGCGGTGTGGTGCGTGCGGAAGAGTAATTGACACGTTGTGTCATGGCTGTATCTTGATCGGCGTTTCGCAATATAAAAAACTACACAGCGTAGCCATGAGGAACAAGCAAATGAGTGCAGCCCTGAGCGGTAAAGAAGCGGTCGGTGAGCGGTTTTTGCTGGAAACGATGCGTCATGCGCAGGGCCTGACCTGGAACGCCGCTGATGCCATCGCCAGGGTGATCAAGCCCGGCATGCGTGAGTCCGAAGCCCAGGAGCGGGGCAAGCAGATCCTCGCCGAACTGGGCATGGACCGCATCTGGCATCCGCTGCTGATTCGCTTCGGCGCCAATACGCTGAAGGCGTTCAAGGAGCGTTCCGAAGGCGATCCGGTGCTCGGTGACAACGATATTTTCTTCATTGACATGGGCGTGGTCTGGCAGGGGCACGAAGGCGATGCCGGCGCAACCTTCACCACCGGCTCCGATCCGGAAATGATCGCCTGCGCGGCGGCGTCCAAGGAGCTGTTCAAGCGTGTCGAGGCACTGTGGCGCCAAGGCGTGAGCGGTGTCGAACTTTATCGCTATGCCAGCGATCAGGCTGAAGCCATGGGCTGGAAACTCAATCTCGATATCAAGGGCCACCGCGTCAGCGATTTCCCTCACGCGATCCATCGCGGCGGCAATCTCGGCGATTTCGACCAGGCACCGAATCCCGGGGTGTGGATTCTGGAAATCCAGATCGCCCACCCGCAGCGGCCGTTTGGCGCGTTTTATGAAGATCTGTTGATCTGATTGTCACGGCGTACCGTTTCGGCCGTGCAGGCGGAAGCCTTCGCGTTGACTCAGACGCTCGTAATAGGCCCTGACGGCGGGATAGTCCGGATGCGCGAGCGGCGTTTCGAACCAGCGGTTGACTGACAGCCCGATGGGGATATCGGCGAGGGAAAACCGGTCGCTACTGACGTAGGCGCCAGTCTTCTGCAACTGTTGATCGAGGATGCCCATGGTCTGCGACCACTGCTCGATGCCGTTGAGCAACGCGGCGCTGTCCTGATGATCTGGTGACTGACGCGCCAGCGACATGAACGCATACGACCACGAGCGGTTCAACTCCGAGGCCTGCCAGTCGATCCACTGATCGACCCGCGCACGAACTCGCGGCTCGGCGGGGTAGAGGTCTGCGCCGCCATAGTTGCCCGCCAGATAACGAATGATCGTGTTCGATTCCCACAGGGTGAAATCGCCGTCCTGAATCACCGGCACCATGGCGCAGGGGTTGAGGGCGAGAAACTCCGGGGTGTCGGTGGGTTTGAAGCCCGAGCCCCAATCCTCACGCTCGAACGGGATCTGCAGTTCAGCGCAGGTCCACAGCACTTTGCGCACGTTGATCGATGACGCCTTGCCCAGAATTCGCAGCATGAGTTTTCCCTGTCTCGTGGGTGCCTGTCGGGGCAACAAGAAATACCACACCACAACGCAGAAGGCCCGCGCATGGCGGGCCTTCTTTTTACATCGAATCAATCTCAGTGACTGCCCACCAGTTTCCCGCCCATCATCCGCCGCCGATAGGCGCTGTCACGACTGGCCAGCCAGAAGTACAGCGGCGAGGTCACCAGCAGCCCCACCAGCCACGACAGGTCGGCGCCGTTGATGTGCGCCGACACCGGGCCGACGTACAGCGGGGTGTTCATGAACGGGATCTGCACCGCAATGCCGATCGCATAGGCCAGCAACGCCTGCGGGTTGTAACGTCCGTAGATACCGCCGTCGACCTGGAAGATAGACTGGATGTCGTACTGGCCCTTGTGAATGGCGTAGAAGTCGATCAGGTTGATCGCGGTCCACGGCACCAGCACCACCAGCAGCACCAGCACCATGTCGACGAAGTGGCCGATGAAGTCCTTCGACGCGCCGACGGCGGCGAAGCAGCAGGCCAGAAGCACGATGATCGAGATCACCGCACGGCTCTTGGCGGTGGGGATCCAGCGATAGGCAAAGGTCTGCACCAGAGTGATCAGCGACAGCACCGCGCCGTACAGGTTGAGGGCGTTGTGGCTGATCACGCTGAGCAGGAACAGCACCAGCATCAGCGGTCCGATCGAGCCGGTGGCGAGCTTGACCGCATCCATGGTGTCCATGCCCACGGGTGTCGCCAGCACGGCGACGGCACCGAAGATGAACGCCAGACTCGAGCCCAGTGCCGACCCCAGATACGTGGTCCAGAACGTCGACGAGACTTTTACATCGGCCGGCAAATAACGCGAATAGTCGGACACGTAAGGCGCAAACGCGATCTGCCACAGCGCGGCGAGCGACACGGTGGCGAGCCAGCCGGAGAGGTTGAAGCTGCCGCGAGTGAGGAAGTCATCGGTTTGAATGTGGGTGAAGATGTAGCCGAAACCGACGACGATGCCGATCCCCAGCACCCAGGTGCCGATGCGGTTGAGCACGTGGATGAAGCGGTAGCCGATGATGCCGATGATCCCCGACCCGAGAGCGCCGATGACGATGCCGACCGGCACCGGCACGCTGTCGACCACGCCGTGCAACGACTTGCCGGCCAGCACGATATTGGAGGCGAAGAAGCCGATGTACATGACCCCGGCAATCAGCACCACCAGCAGAGCACCGAGCGAGCCGAACTGCGCGCGGCTCTGGATCATCTGCGGAATGCCCATCTGCGGGCCTTGCGCCGAATGCAGCGCCATCAGCACGCCGCCGACCAGATGACCGACCAGAATCGCGACGATGCCCCAGACCAGATTCAAGTGGAACAACTGCACGCCCAGCGCGCCGGTCACGATCGGCAACGGCGCGATGTTGCCGCCGAACCACAGCGTGAACAGATCCCTGACCTTTCCGTGGCGATCTTCGGGGGGCACGTATCCTATCGTGTGTTTTTCAATGAGCGGCGCGGATGTTGTTGCAGAGGTGGACATGACGAACTCCAAGGCAAGGATGAGTACGTGGACGTACTTCGGTAAGCGCCGACACGGACGGCGCATTTCTTGTTGAAGCGATCATGTGCAAAGGCCCGGGATAGATAAATTAGTAAGTTTGTTGCTTCAGACCTTAAAAAATATATGCCGCGTGTAATGCGTAGCTCCGGTATGTTCAGGCTTCACTCTGTCCTGGATTTACACAGTTTTGTGGTGAGGGGATTTATCCCCGATGGGCTGCGAAGCGGCCCCTCTTTTGACTTTAGAAACAGGGGCCGCTTCGCGCCCCATCGGGGATAAATCCCCTCACCACAGAGCCTCCTAACTACAGATAAATGTCCTGACAACAGATAAATCTCCTCACCACAAAAGCGTCGTCTCACTTGCAGAGGTTCATATGGCCGCCTACAACCTGCGCCAGCTCAAATACTTCGTCACCACCGCCGATTGCGGCAGCGTCGCCGAAGCCTCGCGCAAGCTCTATATCGCCCAGCCGTCCGTCTCTACCGCGATCAAGCATCTGGAAGAAAGCTTCGGTGTGCAGCTGTTCATCCGCCATCACGCCCAGGGCGTTTCGCTGACGCCCAGTGGTTCGCGTTTCTATCGCAAGGCGCTGGAATTGCTGCGAGTGGCGCATGAGTTCGAGCAGAACGCGCTGGCGGACAACGACGTGGTTTCCGGACAGATCGATATCGGCTGTTTCGAAACCGTCGCGCCGCTGTACCTGCCGCGCCTGATCGCCGGGTTCAAGCAGCGCTGGCCGGGCGTGGAAATCCGCATTCGCGATGGCGAACAACAGGAACTGGTACAGGCGTTGACCGCCGGTAGCATCGATGTGGCGATGCTCTTTGAACATGACCTCGACACCACCATCGACACCACGCCGCTGATGCCGCCGCAGCAGCCTTACGCCTTGCTGCCGGCCGACCATCGCTTTGCGCAACAGGCGAAAGTCTCGCTGCACGATCTGGTGCTGGAGCCGATGATCCTGCTCGACGTGGTGCCCAGCCGCACCTACTTCGTGAGCATTTTCGAGGAGCGCGGACTGACCCCGCACATCGTCTTCAGCTCACCGTCGATCGAGATGGTGCGCGGCATGGTCGGGCGTGGGTTCGGCTTTTCGATTCTGGTGACCCGGCCGTTCGGCGAATACACCTACGACGGGCAGAAAGTGGTGTGCGTGCCACTGGCGGAAACCGTGACTGGCTCGGGCTTATCGGCAGCCTGGCTGCGCCGGGTGCAACTGACCAAACCGGTGCAGTTGTTCGTTGATCATTGCCGCGAGGAATTGGCCCGACTGCACGCTTGAAGGCAGGCAGTCAGGCCGAAAGGATCAGGCGCGAATCGAGGCCAGCATCCGTTGCAGCATCGCATCGCAGGCATCGAGTTGCGCACGACTGACAAACTCGTCAGGTTTGTGCCCCTGATCCATGCTGCCGGGGCCACAGACCACGGTGGGAATACCCGCCGCATCGAACAGCCCGCCCTCGGTGCCGAACGCCACGGTGCCGTATTCCCGTGAACCGCAAAACGCCGCAATCAGCTCCGCCGCCTGACTCTGCGCATCGGTAGCCAGGCCGGGATAAGCCGACAGCTCACTGAAACGAATCGCACTGTGCTCACTCACTGCCCGCATGCGCGGCAGCACTTGCTGCTCGGCGTAAGCCTGCAACTGTTGTGCGACCTGGGTTGGATCCTGCGAGGGCAGGGCGCGGATTTCGAAGTCGAAGCGGCAATCGGCAGGCACGATGTTCAAGGCCTTGCCGCCGCTGATCACCCCGGTCTGCACCGTGCTGTAGGGCGGATCGAAACGCGCGTCGTGATGCTCGGGTGCTTTCAGTTGCTGGCCAATACGCCCCAGCTCGCCGATCAGCTCGGCGGCGTATTCGATGGCGTTTACTCCCAGCGGTGCGTAGGCCGAATGGCACGGATGACCATGCACGTCGCAGCGCATCGCCAGTTTGCCTTTATGGCCGAGCACCGGTTTCAACTCGGTCGGTTCACCGATGATGCACAGCAGCGGTTTGACCGGCCGCTGCTCCAGCTCGGCGAGCAACGAGCGCACCCCGAGGCAGCCGACTTCTTCGTCATAGGACAGGGCGATGTGCACCGGCATGCGCAGGTCTGCAGCGACCAGCGCCGGCACCAACGCCAACACGCAGGCGATGTAGCCCTTCATGTCGGCGGTGCCGCGCCCGAACAGCTTGCCGTCGTGCTCGCTGAGTTCAAACGGCGCTACTGTCCATGGTTGACCATCGACCGGCACCACATCGGTGTGCCCCGAGAGCACGATGCCCGGTTGCTCGGCCGGGCCAATGGTCGCGAACAGATTGGCCTTGCTGCGCTCGGCGTTGTAGATCAGCTCGCACGGCACATCGAAGCCTGCGAGGTAATCACGCACGAACTCGATCAGCTGCAGGTTGGATTCGCGGCTGGTGGTGTCGAAGCCCACCAGCGTTTTGAGCAACGCGACGCTGCTGCTCATCGATCATCACCGGCAACGCCATAACCCGGCGCCTTGGCCGGGTCGAGGGCGCGGTCGATGTAGTCCTGCAATTGCGGCTGATAGGCGTCCCAGAGTTTTTGCAACTGGCCAATCGGGTCTTCGTCGGCCCAATCAACGCGCAAATTGACGATCGGCCAGGTCTGTTCGCCGACCACCACCACGGCTGCCGAATGCACGGGGCCTGCTTCGCCACCAAGGGCCTGGCCGGCGTGCAAGGCTTTGAGCAGGCGATCGGCCAATTGGCCTTCGCCGTCTTCAAAGGCGCGGACCATCGCCTCGATTACCGCACGCCCGGCGAGCATGTTGCCAGCCGCCACGCATTGTTCGCCGGACACGGCGTTGTGCACGCCGAGGGTCTGCGCGCCGCTGAAATGCGCGGTCTGGCCGAAGTGGTTGATCGCGGTGATCTGCCGGTACTGGCTGTAGCCGTTGCGGGTCAGCACCTGGTCCAGCGCCGCGTCGGGCGCGTGGCCTTGCTCCATCAATGCAAGGACTTCCGGGCCGAGGGACGGCAGAGTGATGTTCTGGCTCGACACCGCGCCGACACCCGGCAGCAGCCACGGGCAACGCGCGCCGACGGCGATGCTGGAGGAACTGATGGCGACACCGAACTGGCCGGTTTCGGGGCAACGGGCTGTGATTGAAAAGGTCATGGTCTAACTCCTTTCGAGGAATTTGTTGTCCTTGCGGGCCTCTTCGCGAGCAAGCTCGCTCCCACAGTTGGCATGTATTTCCCTGTGGGAGCGAGCTTGCTCGCGAATGTCGCGACTCGGTTTTCAGGGTTAATCGGGAATCACCGCCACCACATCAATCTCCATCAGCCACTGCGGCTGCCCCAGTGCCGACACCACCAGCCCGGTGGAGATCGGGAACACGCCTTTGAGCCACTTGCCGACTTCCTGATACACCGGCTCGCGGTAGCGCGGGTCGATCAGGTAGGTGGTGGTCTTGACGATATGGCTCATGTCACTGCCGGCTTCTTCCAGCAGTTGCTTGACGTTGCGCATCGCCTGTTCTGCCTGCGCACGCGGATCCCCGAGGCCCACCAGATTGCCGTCGAAATCGGTGCCGACCTGACCCCGCACATACACGGTGTTTCCGGCGCGCACGGCCTGGCACAGGTCGTTGTCCAGGGTCTGGTTAGGGTAGGTGTCCTTGGTGTTGAACATACGGATGCGGGTGTGGGTTGGCTTGCTCATGTACAGCTCCAGACTGAGTGTTCAGCGGCGCACCGGGCACCGCCGCGAAAGAGGGCAATCAAGCGTCGACGGTATCGGCGGCTTTCGTGCTGGCGGTCGAATGCAGGGCGGCTTCACGCTGCTCGGCATCCTTGTAATCGAGGTATTTGCGCTGGGTGGCGATGTGATCGGCCACGTGTTTGGCGTCGTGCCACACGCCCCAGATGAACGACGAGCCGCGCCGCGACTGCCATGGCAGCCCGAGGAAATACACCCCCGGCTCGCTGGACACGCCACGCTGATGTTGCGGTTTGCCCTTGTCGTCAAACGCGGCGACCTGCAGCCAGGAATAATCCACGGCGAACCCGGTGGCCCAGATGATCGAAGTGATCCCGGCCTTGGCCAGATCCAGATCGAGCAGCGGATTTTTCACGCAATCGGGATCCGCATAGGTTTCGCGTGCTTCAGGTTCTTCCGGTAGGTCGAGACCGTTGCGCTCGATGTAGGCATCGGCGGCATCCAGCAGCGCCAGATAGTTTTCGTCGCCACGCTTGAGGTTGTCGCGCAGATCCTGCTTGAAGGTCACCACGCCGTTGTTGAACGACTCGGTCACACCGACGAGAGTCATGCCGCGATGGGCCAGGCCACGGAAGTCGATGGTGCGCCCGCCATGCGCGCCGCTGACCGCGATGGTCACGTGCTCGCGGCCGGGTTTCATTGCCGCCTGATCCCACTCGCCGAGCACCCCCAGCCACCAGCAGAAATCGCGGTTGCGGTAGGCACGTGGCGGACGGTCATGCGCACCTACCGACAGGTACACCTGCTTGCCGGAGCGCTGCAGTTCATCAGCGATCTGCACGCCTGACGAACCAGCGCCAACCACCAGCACTGCGCCTGCGGGCAGTTGCTGCGGATTGCGATAGTCGGCGGAGTGGATCTGCAACAGGCGCGGGTCGTGCGGCGCAATTGGCGGGATCACCGGGCGCTGGAACGGGCCGGTCGCCGCGACCACGCGGCTGGCCTCGATCACTCCTTCGGAAGTCTCGATGGTGAAGCCCGGACGCCCGACATTGCGTACCACGCTTTTGACCTCGACGCCGGTGCGGATCGGCGCGTTGAATTTCTTCGCATAGGCTTCGAAATAGTCCGCCACGCGCTCCTTATGGGCGAAACCGTCGGGATCGACATCATCGAATTCCAGCCCCGGAAAGCGGTCGTGCCACGCCGGACCGTTGGCTACCAACGAGTCCCAGCGCCCGGTGCGCCAGCGTTCGGCAATGCGGCTGCGCTCCAGCACCAGGTGCGGCACACCGAGTTTGCTCAGGTGCTCGCTCATCGCCACACCGGCCTGTCCGGCCCCCACGACAAGCGTGTCTGTTTTTATTATTTCAGTGGTCATTTCTACATCCTTCCTGGCAAGGCAAGTGGATTCGGATCGCTTCAGGCTTGTCCGTTTTGCTTGCGGTCAGACTAGGCAGGAGGGGGGTATCGGTAAAATATTATTAAGCTGGGCTGTGAATACAAATTGCTGAAGCAGACAGGAAAAACCCAGTAAAACCGAGGGTTTCAGGGCAGGGGGAGAGTTGTCCCGGGCAGGAATACCCGGGACAAAGAGGAGAAAACTCTACATTCAGGACGGGGAGCGTCGCGTCAGTTGCCGTCGGCGACCTTGCGTTCGATTTCATCGGTCTTGCGCTTGAGTTCTTCGGCGTCCTGTTCCTTTTCGCGAATGGACGTCGGTGTAATCACCTCATCCACGGCGCGGGTGTCGTCGTCGCTGTCCTGCAGATCGCGGTTCACCACATCCACCGGTTTGCCCGAGGAGTCGAGCGGTGGCGCGTTATGAGGTGTTGCAGGCTTGATATCGTCGGTGCTTTTCATTTCTCATACCTCCATTGACCTACAACGTTGGATACGAAGCCATGACGGGAGTTCGAGAAATTTCACGGGTGACCGCAGCCGCCCTCGGCTGTGCGCTGCTGATCGCTGCAAATTCGACTCGAGCCGCCAGTTTCGACTGCGACAAAACCAAATCCATGGACGAAAAAGCCGTCTGCGCCAACCGCGCCTTGAACGACCTGGACGTCACCATGGGCGAGCTGTTCAGCCTCGATAAACGCCTGCTGCCGATGGGCGGGCGCGATGCTCTGATCGGCGAACAACAGGCCTTCCTCAAAAGCCGCAAGGCCTGTGGCGCGAAGCTCGATTGTTTGACCGATCTGTATCAGAAGCGGGTCGTTGCGCTGCGCAGCATCATCGAGACGCGGGTGATGACGCAGGGGCCGTTTTGACGGACGGGTTGACCCTCTGGTCGATGCATAGCAGCATCCCGGGCAAACCCATTCACCAACAGGAATTTGCCACGATGTCTGCGCCTGATGATCTTGATGAGTTGCTGGAACGCGTGAACGACGAGCAATCGTTCATTACGTTTATTCAGGCACTGGGTGCCGATTTCGCTCGTGAGCGGACAATGAACGAACCGCTGTCGCCCTATGGTCGGGGCGCCTTGGGTTGGGAAAATGGATCTGTGGATGCGTTTCTTGAGGCCGCAGGTGCCTGGGCGATCGACATTTCCAGGCAGGTGGCAGCAGAAGTCTCTTCGGCCAACGTTTGGCAGCGCTGTGCGAGCATTTTGCTGGCCGGCAAGTTTTATGAGTGAACCGGGCGAGCATCAAGAACAGAGCAGGAAAATGAGTGATGAGTAGGCCGTTGAGTGAAGCCGATCTTTATCTGGTCATGCTGGAAGCGATTGAAGAAGGCTTGAACATCGATCTGCAACCCTTTTGTGAGCGGCTGCAGGTCGAGCGTCGCGATCTGCTTAATCAAGTCGCGATCGCCGTAGCCAGAGATTTCCTGTCAAACACGCGTGATTTTGAGTTTGGCGATGAAGTGATGAATGCACTTATCAACCCCATCGTTGATGTGTCGATGCACGCAGAAATGCCCCAGCCAGCCTTTGACATCTATCAGGCATTTGATGCCGGCGAGTATCTGCACACAGGCGATGCGCAGGATGTTTGCCCTCGGGAGAAACATACGCGGCCGGGGCTGGAGAATATTTTGCGTAATCATTTGCCTACGTTGGAGTAGTAACCCGGCGGGTTGCCGAGTATGCAAACCGTCAGAGCAAACTCCACGACACCCCGACATAAACCCCCAGCCCTTCACCCGGCGTAGACCGCGCCGCATCCTGACCCTTGTCGTCAAACCCCGGTGTGACCGTCGCGGCGTAGTGTTTGTTGGTCAGGTTGCGCAGGTCGAGCCAGGTTTGCCAGTCGTTTTTCGGCGCGTTGTAGCCGACGGTGGCGCCGAACAGTGCGTAGGGATCGGCGTAGTAGCTGTTGGCGTAATCCACTGCGACCTTGGACACCAGTTGCGTGTTGACCGCCGCGAAGAAACCCTGCGGCCAGTCGTGGCGCAGTTCGCCCTGGTAATAGTGCATCGGCAGGCCGGGCAGGCGGTTGTCGCCGAAACGCTGGTCGTCGCGGTAGTGGAAATCGCTGAAGGTGTAGGCCTGGCGCAGGCTCAATTTACGTCCGTCGGGGGCCGACCACAGTGTGCTTTGCAGACTGGCTTCCACGCCTTGATGCACGGTGGGGCTGGCGTTGAGTTCGTACGGGGTGACGGCGTTGGCGTCCGGCAGTACCGACAGCAATTCGTGGCGCATCTGGGCGTAGTACCACGCCAGGCTCCACTGGCCGAGCGCGCTGTCGCCGCGACCGCCGAGTTCGAGGGTGGTCGCGGTCTGGTTCTGCAGTTTGATCGGGTCGCTCTGGGTGCCGGTCGCCGCGCCGTTGCCGGCCGGGAAGCGGATGTTCGAGCTGTAGATCAGCGACCACGGGTGCGGCGCTTCCACTGAACGGCTGAGGTTGCCGAACAGTTGCAGGTCCGGCGTGACCTGATAGCGCAGACCCAGTCGTGGCGCGTAATCCCAGTCGTTCAGGCTGGTCTTGCCGCCGCTTTGCGGGTAGGTGACGGCGCTTTCGCGGCGAGTGTAGATGGCGGCGAGGCCGGTGGTCAGCCATAGGTCGTCGGCGATTTCCAGATCGTTGCCCACGTGCAGAACGGTGTCCGAACCCTGATAGGTGAAGTTGCGCATGCGGGTGCCCGGCGCATACGCGGCGGTGTTGCCGGACGGGATGCGCACGAATTCGCTGGCGCCGTCGTTGGGCAGATGTTTGGTGGTGCGCAGGCCCACAGTGCTGCGGCTTTCCATGCCGAACAAGGTGTCGCGGCGCTTGTAGTCGAAGGTGCCGCTGACGTCGGTGTAGGCCACTTTCAGACGGTTCGGGCCTTCGCGCAGGTCCATCGGGTAGTCGTGATAGACCAGCCCGGTCTGAATGCTCGAATCGTCGTCGATGTAGTAGGTGGTCTTGTTGCCGATGAAGGTGCTGCCCGGTTGTTTGCGGCTGTCGTCGCGCGATACATAAGCCGGGTTGGCCGCCCGTGGAGTGTGCTCGATCGAGTGCTTGGTCACGCGGCCGGCAAGATCGTTGTCGGTCTCGCGATAGCGGAAGTAGAAGCGGGTTTCCAGGTTCGGATTGAAGCGATAACCGAAGTTGGCGATCACGCCTTTGCTCTCGCTGGCGGTGTGATCCTGATAGCCGTCGGCGTTCGAGTCGGTCAGCGACACGTAGTAATCGAAGTCGCCCAGCACTTGTCCGGAACTCACCTGACGCTGCTGATAGCCGTGACTGCCGGTGGCATAGCGCACTTGCAGTTTCGGCGCGTCATAGCCGGTGTGGCTGACGTAATCGACAGCGCCGCCCAGTGCCAGTGCACCGCGATCAAAGCCGTTGGCGCCGCGCAGCACCTCCACATGGTCGAGCCACAGCGGTTCGAGCAATTCGTAGGGCGTGCCACCGGGGCCGGTCAGCGGCAGGCCGTCGAGCATTGTGTACAACCCCGAAGCGTGCGCGCCCGGTGCGCGGTTGATCCCCGAACCACGGATCGAGATTTTCACCCCTTCATTACCCGCCGATTGCGCGTAGACCCCAGGCTGATACGCCAGCACATCCTGATTGCTCGCCACCCGGCCCTGCAACGGCGAACGCATGTCGACCACATTGCTGCCGCCGGGCACTTGCGCCAGACGCGCTTGGGCCTCGGCGACGGAGGCATCTGCACCGCTTTGTTCTTCAGCCGAAATCAGTACCTGTCCCAACTCCATGCTTTTGGGTTCCTCGGCCATGACCGGGCAGGCGAGGGCCAGGCCCAGCAGGGCAGAGGGCAGGGATTTGGGCGACGGCATCGAAGAAACTCCAGGCAGACAGGAACGGGCAATGAACAGTGCGACGCAAGAAGGAACGACGGAAACACATCGCAATTTTGCTTTTTTAACGGGCGCTGCGTGGCAGGTGGGGGCAGGATGGCTCAGGAGGCGGCAGTCAGTGCCATACACGCAGACGACTGGCCGGGCTCTATCGCGGCCAGTCGTCCGGCGTATATCTGGTTCAAGCAATTTTCAGCGCCATGAGAATGTCCAGCGGTGTCTGGGCAAATGCCCGGGCCTGTTCGGTCATCTCGGCAAGGTTTTCTTCGGCCGTCAGCAGCGGCTGGTCACCCTTGTGCAGCACTTCGCCCTGCTCACCGATGACGGCCCACGCCAACTGCGCCCAGTCTTGCGGGTCGGTCATGCCTTGCTTGATCGAAATCAGGAACAGCTGCTGCACGCGGCTGATCGGCACGCCACCGCCAGTGACCGGGCTGGCCAGCACCTGAATGTTGCTGTTGAACAGGGCGCGCTTGCACAGTTGCAGGTTGAGGGTGTCGCAACGTTCCTGCACCTGCCTTTCGGCGAATTCACTCTGGCACGGCGCGGCGACGCCCATGCCGATCAGCACGGTGACAGCCTGCACCAGGTCGTCATAAGACACGGCGCCGACGGCCATCGACAACTGCTGCAAGGTTTTCGCTTCGTAGGCATTGGCGGCGAGCGCTGCGAGCACCGGGCGGTAAATGTCCGCTTGTAAAGACGCCTCGCCCGCAGGGCCTGTGACCGTGCCGGGAATGCTTTCGATGGCTTGCAGCAGGACAAAACGGCTTCTCAGCAAGCCATCGCGTTGCTCGGCGGCAGACAGCCGATTGGCGCCACGTACGTACAGATCCCGGCGGAAGTTCTGATTGATAAAGTAGTCGCGCGCCTGTTCGCGCATGATCGGGTGCTCGATACCTTCCAGAAAGTCCATGCCTTCTGCACTCAGATTCAGCGCAGCCACAGTGTCCAGCGGTACGGCCGTGGTGGCGTAGTCGAGTTTGGCTGCGGTCATGGCATCGACCACGTCGATGAAATACATGCAGTCCCAGTTGCGATTGAAATACTCATGGGCCACGTACTGACGGTTCTGGCCCTTGATGCTCTGCAACTGGGCACCGAGAGCCGGCGCCGCTCTGGCGTACTTCGGATTGGCCGCCAACAGCGTTTCGGAAAAATCCATCGCGGCATCGATGCGTTTGGCCGGGCTGGTCGAGGCCTGGCTGGCAAAGCGGTTGTGCAGGCTGAACAGATTGCGCAGTGGCGCCGAAGGTGACCAGCCCGGGAAGCAGTTGTAGCTGACGTACAACATGCCGCCGGGCTTGAGGTGGCGACGGGCGAACTCGACGATCAGTTGCTGATTGTCGCGGCTGACCCAGGACCAGATGCCATGCAGGCTGATGCTGTCGAACGCCGGCAGATCATCGCGGGCCAGCAGTTGCTCGAAGCTGTCGTCATACAGACGGGCCTGGCTGTTCCAGTCGTTCGCCAATGCGATGGCATGCGCGGCCTGAGATGGCGTGAAGTCGGTGCCGACATAGTTGCCCGGGTTGGCGGCGGCGTGGATGTTGATGGAAACACCCTGGCCAAAGCCCAGTTCGCAGTGGTAGCCGCCGGCGTTCTCCAGCGTGGCAAAGCCACGCAGCAACAGGCAAAAGCGCTGGAACACCGGGTTGATTTCCCGGCTGTACGAGTAGGTGTAGCCCTCGTCGGTGAAATACCCTTCGTTCCAGGCATTGCTCATGTGCGCATCCTTTATTTCGAGAGAGAAAGAGCGCTCTTATAAGGGCTTGGCATTGCACACGACAAGCGAAAAAACACCTCGGTGACCTTTACCCTTGCAAAGGCACGTACACGTCCGTCTGCCATTGCTCCTGCGGCGCATGGGGAAAGACGCTCAGGTAATGGAAAAACAGCGGATGATCACGTAATTCCTCACCGCTGGCCGGCAGCCAGTCGCGGTAGACGGGATAGATGGTTTCGCCAATGTGATCCGGTGAACCCACATGCCGAACCACCACACAACGCCCGCCGGGGATGACCGCTTCGCGCACGCCGAAGGTGTTGGGCGCCACGGCTTCGTCGATCTCGCCACAGATGGCGAAGCGAAAGTCCTCTGCCAGCGTGGTATCGGGGTTGCTGTAGGGAATGCCGAAGGTGCGACTCGAGGCCACGGGCGACTGCCCGCTGTGCACGCGCCAGGCGATGAATGTCTGCACGCTTTGTTGAACCTCCCCCGGCGCGCCGCGATGTTCAAACGCAGCGACCCGTAGGGTTGGAAAATTGATGATTCTGGTTTGCATGATGACGCTCCTGGAAAAGTGGGGGATGGCGAATACCGCATTCCAGGTCTGCCAGTTCGGTTGCTTCCTGAAGGCACTTGGCGTCATGCCGAAGTCGCGCCGAAAGGCGCGGCTGAATGCTTCCGGACTCTCGAAACCGGCGTCAGACGCGGCGTCCAGTATCGAGTGTTGCGGCTGCGCGGCCAGCCGATGTGCAGCCCGGCGCAAACGCATCAGTTGCACGTAGCGCGAGACCGGCACGCCAACGAACGCGCTGAATTGCCGATGGAAGTGAAACACCGAAAAGTTCGCCAACTGACTCAACGTATTCACCGACAGGTCACCTTCGAGATGGGCATCGATGTAGGCGAGCACGCTGTTGAAGCGCCGGGTATAGGCGCGGTGGGTCGGCAGGTCGGACACGGGTTGGAAGCTCCTGGAAGTGCGGTCTGCTATAGCCTCGTCGATTTCCGGGTCGGCACGCCTAGCCGAGTTTGCTCAAGTGTCATTCCGACAGGGGCGCGTGTGGAGTCAGCGGCCGTGCGCCGCGTCCGCCAGTTGCCCGGTATCGACCCGCACGAACACCGAATCGCCCACCGCCGTCAGCACTTCTCCGGCGTACACCTCGCAGATCACCCGAGTTTTGCGCCCGACGTCGCCTTCGACCCTGGCGCGCAAGGTCAGGGTGACGCCCATCGGCGTGGGTTTGATGAATTTGATGCCGAGGTTGCCGGTCACGCAGTCGATGCGCGGCAGGCTGCCTGGTTCGCGTTGTTCGTGGCGGTAGTGCCAGGCCATCGCGGTCCAGTTGGAGTGGCAGTCGACCAGCATTGCCAGCAGGCCGCCGTATACCAGGTCTGGCCAGCCGCAGTATTTGTCGTCCGGCAGGTGTTCGGCCATGACGTGCACGCCGTCCTCGTGCCAGTAGCTTTTGACGTGCAGGCCATGGGGGTTGCGGCTGCCGCAGCCGTAGCAGACGCCTTCGGGGGCGGCGAGGTCTTGCAGAGGCGTTTCGGAACGGGTCATGGGTCTGATCATCCTGAAGTGGTGAGCCCGGTCAGGCGCAGGCGGTTGCGCCCACCGCGCTTGGATTCGTAGAGCGCGGCGTCGCCTTGTTCGATCAATGCCGCGAGGCTGGCCGGTGGCTGGTTGAATAGGGTGGCGCCGATGCTCAGCGTCACCGGTTCGGCGGTGGGGAAGGTCTGGGCGGCGCTGCGCTGAAATTGATCGCGCAGGGCGTCGCCCAGTCTGACGATGTGATCACTGGGCGCGTTGCTCAGCAAAATCACGAACTCGTCACCGCCCAAACGGGCGGCCAGCGCCTCATCGGTGGTCTCGGCGCGGATCATTTCGCTCAGGGCCACCAGCAAACGGTCGCCGGCGCTGTGGCCGTACTGATCGTTGACCGATTTGAAGTTGTCGATATCGATCAATAGCAGGGCGCCGGGATGCGCCGCAGACACGCCCCGCAGCAGGCCCGGCGCGCGCATGTCGAGGGCGCGGCGGTTGTAGAGCGCGGTCAGTGGATCGCGGGCGGCCAGTCGGGCGATCTGCTCCTCGCGCCGGTAGCGTTCGGTGCCGGTCATCGACAGTGCAATGAGCATGATCGCCATCGCGCCCTCGACCAGCGAGATCTGGATGATGACGCCACGGAATGCAGCCAGGTCGATCAGCGTGCCGGGGATCACCACGGTCAGGGCCTTGGCCACATAGAAGATGCCGTGACCGAGCAGCACATAGCGCAATTGCACCGCACCGACGCTCAGCGATTTGCCATGCGGGCGCAGCAGCAAACTGGCCTTGAGCGTCGAGGCGGCAACCAGCAGCGAGTTGGCAGCCAGCATGACTTTCGACCACAACGGCCCGTCCGGCAGCAACAGCAAAACCAGCCAGGTGACGAAAATCAGGTACCAGGCGCGTGACAGGCGGATCTGCGTGAATCGCGCCACTCCCAGCAGAAACAGGAAGTGCGCGGTCACCAGCAAGCCGTTGGCGAACCAGATGCCGATCAGCAAAAAGCCGTTGCTACGCAGCAGAGCCAGGGTGGAACCGACGGTGATGGTGGCGAAACCGGCGCTCCAGAACAGCAGCGAAGGCTCACGAATGCTGCGCCACTCGACCGCCAGGTACAGCGCGGCAGCGGCTGCGAGAGCGATCGAGATGGTCAGCATCGTTGGTGGGTCGAGCGGCATTTCCGGGGGAGCCTGTCAGAAGGTCGGTAAGGCCGCCGATTGTAAGCGTTCGGGGCCGTTTTGGCAGGCGCCGCATACGATCATCACCGACCGGCGTCCACGCTCATTCGTGAGGCGTGAGCCAGGTGTCGACGACCCGTCGATCCAGTTCTTCCCAGTACGCCATGCCCAGCACCCGGGTGGTGTTCAACCCGCGCAAATAGCCACGCAACTGATTGGCGGTATCGCGCTTGAGCTGCGCATCGGTGATGTCCTTGTCCAGCAACACCTTTTCGTACTGCACCAGGTATTCCGCCACCCGCTCGCGAAAGTCGGGCAGAACCGCGTCGCGGATCAGGTCAAAGGTTCTCAAATCGGCTTCCTCACTGTTGTTTTAGTCATTGGGGATGAGTGTGTACCCGTCTTTATCGTGCGCAACTATCGCTAGAAGTAATAGTGACCATCACGAAACGCAAGTTCAGCTTTGCTGGCAATAGGCGGAAAATTGCCCTCATTGAAAACGCAGCTCAAGGAAATTGCGCGATGAAGACACTGACCCGACTGGCGCTGACCGCTCTGCTGATGAGCGGCATGGTAGCCACGGCACCGTCTTACGCCGACGACGCCTGTGCGTGTCATCTTCAGCCAATCGCCGGCAGCAGCGCGACTTTGCAGCATTCACAGACCGTGGGTGTGTTGTACAGCGAAAACACCCGGGAAAACCTGCAATACCTGACGCGCTACCACGATATGGCGCTGCACGGGGCCAAGGATGCACTGGATCCGCGAATTCGCGCAGCCTTTGTCAGCAGCTCCGACCCGGAACTGGCGATCGACTGGTTGCTCAGCTCGTTGCAACGCCAGTTTCTGTCGGTGACCGTTTACGACGACCTTGATGCGCTGATTCAGGCACACCCGGACATAGTGGTGAAACTCGACACCTTCAACCGCTTGCTGACTCAGCAGAACAGCCTGTACGAGGCGCATTTCATCGCGCGTTTCTACGATGCCGACCTGCAGTACATCGGCAAAGCCGAGGGCTCGGTGGAAAAACAGATTTCGTCGGTCTGGGTACACGACAAAGCGGCGCACGAGATTGCCGCGCAGATCGAGCAGCAACGTGACCTGCAACTCAATGCCTTGAAGCAGTTCGATGCCTCGCTCAAGGCGCTGGTGGCTTCCAGCTGAACACTCAAAACCAAAAGGGCAGCGGCGGCGCCGTGACGCTGAATCGCTGCCAGATGAACCGAACCTTTATTTTCAGGATGACCCCGATGCGTGCTTTGTTTGCCCCGACCCTGGCCGTTGCTTCCTTGCTGCTCGCCGGTTGCGCCTCCGCACCGAACGACCCGACGCTGACCTTGCAGACCAACAAGACTCCGGCGCAATACGCCGATTGCGTGGTGCCGAAGCTGCAGGGCAGTGCGCTGAACCCGACCGTCTCGCAGACCCAGCGCAGCTACCGGATTGTGGTGCCGAGCAAGGTGTCGGCAGACAACGTGCTGGAAGCCTATAAGGCCGGCAACGGCGGCAAGGTGTTCATCTACGAGCGCCACTTGCTGGCTTCGAACTTCCTGCCTTCCAGTTTTGAACGCGCCGCCCAGGACTGCATCTGACCCGGCTGCGCAACCCGTTTTAACCGAGCTCCTTTGGTTGGCCGCAACCAACCAATACTTTGCCCCGCACCTCATTCGGTTGCGGGGTTTTTTTTGTCTGACGTTTGCTGCTGTGGCGACGCCGACAATCGACCGCTCGCCCGGAGTCGTCGGCTTCTTGCACCGTCATATTTAAACATGGTTGTATGGTACAACTAAATTTCAGCGGTGATGTGTCATGAGTATCCCTACAGCCTTGATCGAAGAAATCCGTACAGCGTCGCGCACGATGGTGCGTGAGTTCGGTTTCCTGCGCGCCACCTTGGCGGCGACCGATTATTCAGCCTCCGGCGTGCACGCATTGCTGGAAATCGAAGCCGGGGACGGCGTCAGCGCTGCGCAACTGGCGCAAAGCCTTGGCCTTGAAAAGTCCAGTGTCAGCCGCATGGTCGGCAAACTGATCAAGGCCGGGGAGATCGAGGAGCGTGCTGCCGAGGACGCCCGGGTCAAGCATCTGCACCTGACATCGCAGGGCCGGCAGACCGTCGCCGACATTCATGCCTATGGCCAGGCCCAGGTCAGCAAGGCACTGAACACGCTCAATCCGTCGCAACAACAGAGCGTGGCGCAGGGCCTGTCAACCTACGCGCATGCGCTCAAGACCATCCGTCTGGGCGCCGACCGGCCACTCACGCCGAACCTGCACATCAGCGCCGGCTATCGCCCCGGTCTGATCGGCCGCGTGGCGCAAATGCATGCGGATTATTATTCGCGGCATTCCGGTTTCGGCGCGATCTTTGAAAGCCGCGTCGCCCGCGAAACGGCGGACTTTGTCGGGCGCCTCGATCAGCCCTGCAACCAGATCTGGGTAGCCACGCTTGATGAGCGCATCGTCGGCTCGATCGCAATCGACGGCCAGGATCTGGGCAACAATCAGGCGCATTTGCGCTGGTTCATCCTCGACGACGGCTGCCGCGGCAGTGGCGTCGGCCGGCAACTGCTGAGCGCGGCGGTGGAGTTTTGCGATCAGCAGGGTTTTGATGCGATTCAGCTCTGGACCTTCAAGGGCCTAGACGCCGCGCGCCGATTGTACGAAGCGGCCGGGTTTGAGTTGACCATGGAAGAGCAGGGCAGTCAGTGGGGCAGCGTGGTGACGGAACAGCAGTTCACCCGTGCAGCCGCCTCACGTTGAAGGTTGATTCAGCGTCATCACGCAGGCGCTGAACACGTCCGCCAGCCGGTTGGCGAAAGCCGTGATTTCCAGATCGCTGCGCACAGTCCCGGAAAAGTCTGGACGAGGGCAAACCGCTACAAACGCATGCCCATTTCGACAGCCCGAGTCTCAAAGCCGAACTCCGCATACATCCGCGCTGCACGGTTATTGAACGGCCAGACGGTCAAACGCAGATCCTGGGCATCCTGTTCGATCGCCCAGTTTTTCACCAGATTCATCAGCCCACGGCCGATGCCCTGTCCCGAAAACTGTTCGGCGACACACACCGAGCCGATGCGAACGACATTCTGCGGTTGCATCAACGGCCCTGAACTGGCCGACAGGCTGGCCGTGATAAACGCCGCAGGTTGATCGTCGACATGGGCGATGAACACAACGTGACCGGGTTTTTCGAAAAGGCCTGACCAGTGGGGCAGGTCGCGGGAAAAGTCCGCGGTGGGCGGGGCATAGATGTCGGGGCGGGCATTGTGATGCACGTCGTTAAGCAATTGCCCCAGCTCACACATGCTCAACGCGTCTGCGCCCGTCGCGGTGCGGTAAGTGATTTGTTCCATGTCGTGCGGTGCTCCTTGACTACGCGCAAGCCGCGAACGGCGCTGTTGATCGTTATTGTTCCAGCCAGTCAGGATAGATCTGCACAAAGTGCTGCTGCAGCCATTCGACAAATACCTGAACTTGCGCAGCCAGGTGCGTGCGGCTGGGGTACAGCAGTGATACCGGGCGCGGGGTGGGCCGATAGGCGCTGAGGATTTCCACCAGGGTGCCGCTGGCCAGATATTCGGCCACGGTGATGCCTGGCGCCTGAATGATTCCAAAGCCCGCTACGCCGCACTGCACGTAAGCATTCGACTCGGTGACGGTGATGCCGGCGTTGCTGATGAACGCGCGGTCTTTGCCTTTGACCGAGAAGTGCCAGGGCAATGTCCTGTTGTTTTGGCCGGAAAGAAAATTCACCCCGCGATGGGCATTCAGATCGTCGAGTGTCCGCGGTTCGCCGTGTTCCTGCAGATACTCGGGGGCTGCGCACGTGACCATGGTTGCCATGGCGATCGGGCGCGCGATCAAGGTCGAGTCCGGTAACTCGCCAATTCGTAACGCGCAGTCGATGCCTTCACCAATCAGGTCGACCGCCCGATCAGTCACGCCCAGCACCATGTCGATCCCGGGGAAGGCGCTGGTGAAGGTTTTCAGGTTTTTGATGAAGTCCAGTTGCGCGAACGCGGTCGGGATATCGACCCGAAGCCGGCCTTCGAGCGTTGCTCCGCTGCGGTCGAACATCGAAGTGGCGGCCGAGATATCCGCGAGAATTTCCTGCACTCGCTCATAGAACAGTTGGCCTTCGGTGGTGAGCGCGACTTTTCTGGTGGTGCGCTGAAACAGACGCACACCCAGGGATGTTTCCAGCTCCTGGATGTAACGGGTGACCTGGGGGCGCCCGATGTCCAGCGATTCGGCGGCTTTGGTGAAGCTGCCGAGCTCGGCAAGCCGAGCGAACAGTCGCATCGATTGCAGCAATTCCATGATCGGGACCTGAGGGAATTCAATTGTTGCTTGAGGATAGAATAATCATGTGCCTTTTTGCGTATTTATTGCGCGAGCCCAACAGCGAAAGATGTGCCCAGGCAAACCCTTGGTGGTTTGCAGCCATTGATCCGTTTTTGGAGATTCGCAATGAAAGCCTGGTTACTGAAAGATTTCGGCCTCGACAATCTGCACCTGGAAGAGACAGCGACCCCGCAGCCACAGTCCGGCGAATTGCTGGTAAAGGTCGGCGCCGTGTCCCTCAATTTTCGCGACAAGGCGATCGTTGACGGCATCTACGAGCCGCACATGGTGCCCAAACCGTTGATTCCGGTGAGCGACGCAGCGGGCACCGTGGTCGCGGTGGGTGACGGCGTCAGCCGCTTCAAGGTCGGCGATCGGGTCAACTCGCATCTGTATTCCCGCTGGCTGGATGGCGAGCCGGGGCCGAATGAACCGGACTACTGATTTGGTTCGCCGCTGCCCGGCGGACTGGCCGAATACATGATCATCCACGAAGACAGCGCCGTTGCCGCGCCGGACAACATGAGCGACGAAGAGGCGGCGACGTTGCCGATTGCTGCGCTCACGGCGTGGTACTCACTGGTCGACTTTGGACAGATCCAGCCCGGTCAGACCGTGCTGGTACAAGGCACGGGCGGGGTGTCGATTTTTGCCGTGCAGATCGCCACGGCGCTGGGCGCCAAAGTGATCGCCACATCGAGTAGCGAGCACAATCTGCAAGCCGTGAAGGAACTGGGAGCGGTCGCGGGCGTGAACTACAGAACGACACCGAACTGGGCCGATGAAGTGTTGCGGCTGACTGACGGCAAAGGCGTGGATCTGCTGCTCGACGTGGCCGGTGGCAACGGCATCAATCAGTCGGTTGCAGCGACCAAGGCTTCCGGGCGCATTGCACAGATCGGTTTCTTGACCGGGCAGACCGTTGCACTCAATCTGATGCCGCTGATTTTCCGCCAGACCACCATTCGCGGTATCGCCGTGGCACCGCGCTCATCCTTCGACCGGATGAACGTCTTCCTCAACCAGCACAAGATTCGCCCGGTGATCGATCAGGTGTATCCGTTCGAGAAAGCGCGCGAGGCGTACGAACATCTGGCGAAGGGCGCGTTTGGCAAAGTGGTGATCAAAGTCGCCTGATATAGGCACAGGGCCAAGCAACGGGGCTCAATGCGATTGCGCCAGACCCTGTTGCGCCTTGGCTCTGGCAATCGAAAACGCCTTCGGCAAATTGGCGCCATTCTTCGCGGCCAGGATCTCGGCCATCACGCTGACGGCGATCTCCGCCGGTGTCTTGCTGCCAATGTAGATGCCGATTGGCCCGTGCAGCCGTTCGAGTGATGCCTGGGTCTCACCAAAATGCTCGATCAGACGTTCGCGGCGCAGTTGGCTATTGCGCCGCGAACCGATGGCGCCGATGTAAAACGCCGGGCTGTGAAGGGCTTCGAGCAGCGCCAGATCGTCGAGTCGCGGATCATGGCTCAAGGCGACGATGCAGGTGCGCAGATCGACCGCGAAGTCGCGCACCACGTCATCCGGCATGCCGATGATCCGCTCCACACCGTTCACCGCCCAGGTTTCGATGTATTCCGCACGTGGGTCGCACACCGCGACCTTGAAGCCGTTGAACAGCGCCATGGTCGCCAGATACTCGGCCAGCGCGCCGGCGCCGATCATCAGCAGCCGATACCCCGGCCCGAGGGTATTGAGCATCCGGTGGCCGTCGAAACTGAATTGCTCAGGAGTTGCCGTGGCTTGCAGTGTGACGCGACCGTTATCCAGTGCCAGGCAGCGGCGTACCAGTTGCCCGGCATCCAGTTGCACCAGCAGTTCGTCGAGCACCTGCCAGGACGGGTTGAACTCAAGAATCAGCTCAAGCGTGCCGCCACAGGGCAAACCGAAACGATGCGCCTCGTCGGCGCTGACGCCGTAGCGCACCACCTCGGGCGCACTGTCCTTGAGGCCGCTGCCGCCATGCGCGGTGGTGTAGCGATGGATCAGGTCGTCCTCGATGCAGCCGCCGGACACGCTGCCGATCACGCGACCGTCGTTACGCAAGGCCATCATCGACCCTGTCGGGCGCGGCGAAGAGCCCCATGTGCGCGCCACCGTGGCGAGCAACACTTGCTCGCCGGCGGCGAGCCAGTCCCGCGCGGTGCGCAGGACCAGCAAGTCGATGCTTTCCATCAAACGTTCCTCTAACGCATTTGCAGGATGATCGGGCTGCTGCTGGCCGGATCCGTACGTTCACGCAGCTTGTTGACGGCCTGCGGTTCAATGGCACCGCCCTGATTGCCCCAGGTGCTGCGCATGAAGGTCAGCACTTCGGCGATCTCTTGATCCGACAACTGTTCGCGGAAGGCTGGCATGCGATAGGCGTCCGGTACTCCGGCGGCCACCACCCGTTGCGAACCGTTGAGGGTGATGTTGATCGCCGAGGCGCTTTCCTTGGCCAGTGCCGACGTGGCGCCGGCCAGCGGCGGCATCCATTCGGATTGGCCCTTGCCGTCCAAACCGTGGCACGAAGCACAGCGCGTGACGTAGGTATGAGCACCGGGCGCGTCCAGACGTTCCGTCGCCGAAACCGCCTGGTACTGCCATGGCTGGCCGTCGCGCTGAGGATCCCCCGGCAATGACTTGAGATAACGGGCGATCGCGGTCAGATCGTCATCGCTCATGAACTGCGTGGAGTTGTTGAACGCCTCGGTCATCGAGCCGTAAACCACCGCGTGTTTATTGCGCCCGGTCTTGAGGAACTGCACGATCTCCGGTTCGCTCCAGCGGCCCAGGCCGGTGTTGTGATCATCACGCAGGCTCGGCGCGTACCAGCCATCGAGCAAGGCGCCGGCGAGGTACGGCGTGGCGGATTCATCCAGAGCCTTCTCGTTGAACGCCAGACCGCGCGGCGTATGGCAACTGCCGCAGTGCCCGGCGCCTTGCACGAGATAAGCGCCGCGATTCCACACGGCATCCTGCGACGGTTTGGCCACGTAAGGTTCGGTATCGGCGAAGACACCGTTCCACAACGCAATCGGCCAGCGCAGGTTCAACGGGAAAGGAATCGCACTCGGGATATTCGCCTGCTTGACCGGTGCCACGCCTTTCATGAAAAACGCGTACAGCGCTCGCACATCGTCGTCACTGAGCTTGGCGTAGGACGGGTAGGGCATCGCCGGGTACAGACGACGGCTGTCGGGGGCCACGCCATGGCGCACCGCACGGTCAAAGTCCGCCAGGCTGTAGCGACCGATGCCGGTTTCCGGCTCCGGGGTGATGTTGGTCGCGTGGATCGCGCCCAGTGGTGTGGCCATTTCCAGGCCGCCAGCGAACGGCGCACCGCCCGGCACGCTGTGGCACGCCACGCAATCGCTGAGTCGGGCGACGTATTCGCCACGCGCGACCAGCGCCGGGTCGATATCGGCCACGGCGGTGTGGTTGTTTTCAAGGCGCGAGACAGGCTCGCGGGTGACATACCAGGCCAGCAGGCCTGCCGCGACCAGGCACGGCACTGCCAGCCAGCCAGCGGTTCTTGCGAATCGGCTGTTATTCATGGACGCTCCGGCGCTGATCAAGTGAAGGTGTGTCGGCTCATGGGCAGGCTGCGCACCCGTTGCCCGGTCAGCGTTGCCACCGCATTGGCGACGGCGGGCGCGACAGCGGGCAACGGTGGTTCGCCGATGCCGCCCATTTTTTCCCCGCTCTCGACAACACGCACGTGGACCCGGGCCATCCGCGCAGGCGGCAGGATCGGATACAAGTCGTAGTTGCGCGCGCGCGGTTTGCCATCAATCCACACGGCTTCCTCCACCAGGGTCTGCGACAGGCCCAGCGCCACCGCGCCATTGACCTGTGCTTCGACAATCGCCGGGTTGACGATGCTGCCGGGGTCGATTGCCTGCCAGATGTCGTGCACCTTGACCTGCCCGTTCTCGATAGAGACCTCGGCGATCACAGCGGTCTGAGTGCCGAACGGCGAAGCCATCGCCACGCCTCGCGCACGTTTGCTGCCGTCCGCCGCGGTGAACGGCCCACGCTTCCAGCCACCCGACAGCTCGCCCACTGCGTGCAGCAGCGTAGTCAGTCGTGGGTTGTCGCGCAGCAGATGCAGGCGCAATTCGAACGGGTCCTTGCCACCCTTGTCGGCCAGTTCGTCAAGGAACGATTCGTAGAAGAAGTCGTTGAGCGAATTGCCCACCGAACGCCAGTAACCCAGCATCGCCGGGCCTTTGGCATAGATCTGCGCGATGCGCTTGTTGGGGATCGCATAGGACTTGCCTGACAAGCCTTCAAGCGCCGTCGGGTCGAGTTTTTCACCCTGTTTGCCGGCCAGCGCCTCGGTCGGGCCTTCGGTGGCGCTGATCGCTTCAATTGCCAGCGGCCAGCCGTCATTGTCCAGCGCGGCGCGGAAATTCACCGCTGCCACCGGACGCAGCACGTCGCGAAGGAACTCTTCCTCGCGGCTCCAGATCAGTTTGACCGGGCGGCCAACCGCTTTCGATAACTCGATTGCCTGCGGGTAGGGACTGGCGGCGTCGTAAAGGAAATGCCGACCGAAGAAGCCCCCGAGCAATGGCGAATGCAAGGTGATGCGCGACGGATCCAGCCCGGTGCGTTTGGCGATGTCGGCACGGAACATGTCCGGCGCCTGATTCGGCAGCCAGACTTCCAGCGAACCGTCGGGATTGAATCGGGCCAGCGCCGACGGCGGCTCCAACTGACCGTGGTTCAGGTACTGGTTGTTGTAAGTGGCGTCAATCCGCGTTTTGGCGTTCGCCAGAGCTGCAGCCACGTCGCCCTCATTTTCATCATCCCTGGCCGGGCCTTTGTCGTCAGCCAGGCGCTTGAGCCAGGCGTCACTGGAAAAGTCCGCAGGCATCGAGCGTACCTGGCTGTCGGCTGTGGGTTCCTGCCAGTCGACCTGTATTGCTTCCACTGCACGTTTGGCGTGCCACCAGCGCTCGGCGACCACGGCCACGGCACCCGGCAGACGATGCACGGAATGCACGCCTTTCATCGCCTTGACCTGCTCTTCGTTGCGCAGGTTGCCCACGGTCATGCCCAGACGCGGGGCATGTTGAACGGCGGCGTGGAGCATGTCGTCGACCTTCAGATCGATGCTGTAGAGCGCCTTGCCCGTGGACTTGTCGTAGGCATCGACGCGCTTCACCGGTTTGCCGATCCAGCGGAACTGGCTCGGATCACGCAGTTGCACCGAGGCCGGATCGGGAACCGGCAGATCCATGGCGTGCTCGGCCAGTTCGCCGTAGGCCACCGAACGCCCGGACTTGGCGTGCACGACTTTGCCGGGTTCGGTGCTCAGTTCACCCACCGGCACCCCAAGTTTCTGCGCACCGGCCTGCAGCAGCATGGCGCGGGCGAGGGCGCCGAGGCGGCGCATCACCGGGTAACTCATGCGCACCGACATGCTGCCGCCGGTGATGCGCATGCCGTTTTCCATCACTACATAGGCTTCGCCGGGCGGCGCGGCTTCGACCAGGAACGTCGACGGGTCGGCATCCAGTTCTTCACCGACGATCTGCGCCATCGCGGTGAACGTACCTTGTCCGCCTTCCATGAACGGGCAGAGCAGGCGCACGCGGTTGTCCGGGCGAATTTCCAGAAACGCCGGCACCTGCGTGCCGCGCTCGGCAGTCGCGGCCGCCACAGCCGCTTGCACCCGAGTCGTGCCCAGCGGCAGGCCGAAACCGAGCACCAGTGCGCCAACGGCGGTGCCGGCCAGGAAGCGTCTGCGCGACACGTTGATCGGTTCGTGCAGAGCCAGTGCTGATGCTTCCTGGGACGGATCGATACGCACGTTCATTAGGCGTCTCCCTTGCCGGCCAGCTCATGCACGGCGGCATGAATGGCGTTGTACGTGCCGCAGCGGCACAGGTTGACCATCGCCGCCTCGATCTGCGCGTCACTTGGTTTGGGGGTTTGCTTGAGCAGCGCCGTGGCCGCCATCACCTGCCCGGACTGGCAGTAGCCGCACTGGGCGACCTGCAGATCAACCCAGGTCGAGACCACGCGTTTGCCCACGTCATCGGCCTCGATCGCCTCAATGGTGGTGACCTCGCGGCCGACCACACCGGCCACCGGCGTGACGCACGAGCGCACCACGTTGCCGTCCACCAGCACGGAACAGGCGCCGCACTGCGCCAGTCCACAGCCGTACTTGGTGCCGGTCATGCCCAGATCATCGCGGATCACCCACAGCAGGGGCGTATCGGCGTCGGCATCGACCTGATAGGTTTTCTGGTTGATTCGTAGTTCCATGGTTCACCCGCTCGATCATCGGTTGACGTGCATTTTTATAAGCGGTGAAACGCTGCGTGGCGCCTCACCGGTAAAGCGTGTTTTTTTGCTCAACTGGCCGTATTGCCCAGTGCTTCTGCGGCGAAGGGGTCGCCACGCAGCAGCGCGATGTCCCGACTGGGTGCGGTGCCGTACAGGCGTGCGTATTCGCGGCTGAACTGCGAGGGACTTTCATAACCGACCGCAAATGCCGCTCGCGAAACGTCCAGACGCTCCATCAACATCAGCCGGCGCGCCTCGTTCAGTCGCAGCCACTTCTGGTACTGCAGCGGGCTCATACCGGTGAGCTGGCGGAAGTGGTGGTGAAAGGTCGGTGCGCTCATCTGCACCCGCGCCGCCAGTTCATCGATGCGCAGCGCCTCGGTGTAGTTGACCTTGAGCCAGTCGATGGCTTTGGCGATGCGATAACCCTGGCCATCGACGGCCGTGATCTGCCGCAGCCGCGCGCCTTGATCGGTATGGAGCAGCCGATAGTGGATTTCCCGCAGCACCAGCGGCGCCAACACCGGGATCGCCTCAGGCTCGTCGAGCAATGCCAGCAGGCGCTCGAGCGCGCCTTCCAGCGCGCACGACAGGTTGCCAATGCCAGCGCCGGTGTTCATCGACGGCTGCCGTTTCGCAGGCAGGCCACCTTTGCTGAGGATCTCGGCGAGCATGCCGACATCCAGTTTCAGCACCAGCCCGACACAGGGCTGTTCGGGGCTGGCTGCAAGCACTTCGGAGTTGGCGGGCAGATCCAGCGAGGTGACCAGAAACCGCGAAGGGTCGTAGCGGTAACCCTCACCGCCGACCCACAAGCGCTTTTCCCCACGGCCCACCAGAATCAGGCTCGGCTCGATCATGCACACGGTCGGTGGCGCCGGCTGATCGCGACGAAACAGCGACAGGCCGGCTATCGACGTGGCGAAGTCACCCGGCACGCTCACGCGCGAGTCAATGTTCAACGCCAGAGGTGATTGGTGGCGCAGCGGGGTAGGGATCATGTCGGGCAACTCCTGTTGAACGAACTCTAATCCGCTGCACAGGCGATTCCTATACACCACCCTGCATCCTCAGAGGATCAGGCAAGCATTCAAGAGGAATGCACTAGGGCAGAGGTGAATCGACCGGGAGAATGTGTCAAACCATTACGGGATTGACGCGATTCGACGATGCGATCCTGGCGCCGTAAAAAACAGCGCGTCCGGGCAATCGCCCGGACGCCTCTCGCAATACAGGTAATTCCCATGACTTCCCTTTCTACAGAACAACGCGGCTGGAGCGCCGTGCTGGCCATGTCGCTGGCCGCCTTCGCGCTGGTCGCTTCAGAGTTCATGCCGGTCAGCCTGCTGACGCCGATTGCCGCCGAACTGCACATCAGCGAAGGTCAGGCCGGGCAGGGGATTTCCGTGTCCGGGGCATTCGCCCTGGTGACCAGCCTGGTGATTGCAGCGGTCGCTGCTCGCGTCGAGCGCAAGAAGCTGTTGCTGGGTCTGACCTTGCTGATGATCGTCTCGGGTACGGTGGTCGCATTCGCGCCGGGCTACCCTTCGTTCATGTTCGGGCGGGCCTTGATCGGCATCGCCATTGGCGGTTTCTGGTCGTTGTCGGCGGCAACCGCGATGCGTCTGGTGCCGCCTGATCAAGTATCCCGGGCACTGGCAATCGTCAACGGTGGAAACGCGCTGGCGACGGTCATCGCCGCTCCGGCGGGGAGTTTCCTCGGCGCGTTGATAGGCTGGCGCGGCGCGTTCTTCTGTGTGGTTCCGGTCGCCGCGCTGGCGGCCATATGGCTGCTGATCAGTCTGCCGTCCTTCAAGCTTGAGCGTCAGGCCGGTAGCGGCAACGCCCTGCGGCTGATGAAGCAATGGCCGGTCGCCTTGGGGATGGTCGCCGTCAGCGTATTTTTCATGGGGCAGTTCATGCTGTTCACTTACCTGCGGCCCTTTCTGGAGGGGGTCACCGGGGTCAGCGTTGCAACCCTGTCCTTGATGCTGCTGGGGCTGGGGCTTGCCGGTTTCATCGGGACCTTTGTGATCGAAAGATTCCTCGGCACTGGCCTGTACCGCACGCTGACAGTTATCCCGCTGATAATGGCGGTCATTGCATTGGCGCTGGTCAACTTCGGTGCTTCGCCGTTGCTGACTGCGTTGCTGCTCGGGCTCTGGGGGCTGGTCGCCACGGCGGCCCCCGTGGGCTGGTGGACCTGGCTGGCGCAGACGCTGCCGGAGGATGCCGAAGCCGGCGGAGGCTTGCTCGTGGCCATCGTGCAACTGGCCATCGCCGCAGGGGCCATCGTCGGTGGACTGGCGTTTGATCTGAGCGGTTATAAAGCCACCTTCGAACTCAGCGCGGCGGTGTTGGTGATTGCGTCGGTGCTCGCCTGGTGCGCCGGTCGCAGTGCGACTGAAGTTCATCTGGTCGAGTCGAACGCGGCCGGCTGACGAGGGGCACGTTGTCATTTGAGCGTAACGACGACCTTGCCCTTGGCGCGCCCCTGCTCGACGTACTTCAACGCCTCTGCCGTCGAGGCAAACGAGAAGCTGCGGTCAATCACCGGTCGGATGATTGCCTCCTCGACCAGCGTGGCAATTTTTTGCAGTTGTGCACCATTGGCCCGCATGAAGACGAACGTGTAGTTGACCGCCCGCTTGCGCGCCTTGCGCCGGATACCGAAGCTCAACAGGCGCATGACCTGTTGCAATGGCCAGGACAAGCCTTGTTCTTGGGCGAACTGTGCAGTGGGCGGGCCCGAGATGGAAATGAGCTGGCCGCCGGGCTTCAGGACCTTGAGTGATTTTTGCAAAACGTCCGGGCCAAGGCTGTTCAACACCACGTCGTAGTCGTGCAGGACGCTTTCGAAGTCTTGCTGTTTGTAGTCGATGACCAGATCGGCCCCCAGTGCCTTGACCCATTCGATATTCGCGGTGCTGGTGGTCGTGGCGACGAAGGCGCCGAGGTGTCTGGCCAACTGGATGGCAATGCTGCCAACCCCACCGGATCCCGCGTGAATCAGTACTTTCTGACCCTTTTTCAGTTGTGCGGTTTCGATCAGTACTTGCCACGCCGTCAACGCGACCAAAGGCAGGGACGCGGCTTGTGCCATGCTGGTATTGGCAGGTTTTCGTGCGACCGCGTTTTCGTCCACGGCGATCCATTCGGCGAACGTTCCGATCCGCGTTTCCGGCGGGCGAGCGTAAACCTCGTCTCCCGGTTTGAACCGCGTCACCTGTGAGCCAACCTCAACCACGACACCCGCCAGATCATTGCCCAGTATGAGCGGTAATGCATAGGGCAGAATCAGCTTGAACTCGCCACTGCTGATCTTCGAATCCAGCACATTGACGCTGCTGGCGTGTACCTCGATCAAGACATCACGGACACCCACCACAGGGGCAGACGCTTCGCCAATGCGCCCGGTGTTCTTTCCATAGCGATCAATCAGAAATGCTTTCATCGTAGTGCGGCTCTTGGCGGTTGTAAGGAGGGTAGCTGGCGCGTTGCGGTGTTGCTGCGCCGTGTCGTCAGGCGTCGAGGAATGCCTGCGCCTTGGCGACAAAATCAACGCAGTGCTGGAAAATCCCGCCGTGGCCGGCATCCTCATAAATCACCAGTTGTGCGTTGGGAATACGCTTGGCCAGCGCCATCGAGTTGACGCTGGGCACCATGATGTCGCTGTCGCCGTTAACGATAAGCGTGGGTATGCGCAAGCGTCCGAGGTCTTGCGGCGGCTGTTGGCCCCACGCGGTGATCGCTTTCAACTGGCGCAGAAAAGCGCTCGGTGTCGGGCCTTTGTCGCGATTGTTTTTGCGTGTTTTCAGGCGTCGCAGATACTGCGCCGCAGATCGACGGCCATTGGCTGACGAGGTGAAGAACAGGTAGACCTTGGGATCGCGCAAGGTCAGCAAGCCTTTGAGGATCAATGGCCACGTCACCGAACCGACCTTGTCGATACCGCTGCCGCCGGCCGGACCGGTACCGGTCAGAATCAAGCGACGCACCCGATCAGGCGCCTTCAGGGCAATGTCCTGAGCAACGAAGCCGCCGAGCGAGAATCCCAGTACATCAACGGTTTCCAAGCCCAGCGCCCGGATCAACTGAATGGCATCGTCTGCCATTTCACCGACAGTCAGTGGCGCGGTTCCACCAGAGCCGCCAATACCGCGATAGTCAGTGGTAATGACCCGTCGGGTTCGTGCCAGGCCATCAATGATCGCGGGATCGAAGTTGTCCAGCACGGCGCCCCAATGGTTGAACAGCACCAGAGGCACGCCGATCGCGGGGCCGATGTCGCGGTAAGCGAAGCGCACGCCGTTGACCGTGATCGACTGATTCGCCGCGTTGCTGAACGACGTCGACGTGCAAGTGTGGTTATTTGCCAGGGTTTGATTCATTTCTGCTCCGGATCGCGAGCCGGATTCGATGCAGTGACTTGCGCCTGCATCGAATCCGCCGCGCGTGTTCGCTACCAGACAATCACTGTGGGTCGAGGTAGCGCTGGGCAACCGCAGACTGACGGATTTGCCCGATCAGGCCCTGACGTGCGCCTTGCAGATCATCCCAGCGTTGCGCTTCGTGCAGCGGCGGGATGGTTACCGGTTCGCGACGATCGAAGCCGACCAGAGCGGCATCCACCAGATCGCCCACTTCCATGATGTCACTCAAGGTGTTGATGTCGATGCCGGAGCGATCCCAGATCTCCGTACGGGTGGCGGCGGGGAGTACGGCTTGCACGTAGACGCCCTGAGGTGACAGTTCCAGGCTCAGTCCCTGGGACAGGAACAGGACGAAGGCCTTGGTCGCACCGTAGACGGTCATGCCGAACTCCGGTGCCAGACCCACCACCGAACCGATGTTGATGATCGCGCCGTCACCGGCCTTGACCAGACGTGGAGCGATGGCGCTGGCCAGGCGCACCAGTGCGGTGGTGTTGAGGGCGACCAGTTGCGCAACGCTGTCGGTGCTTTGGTCGATGAAGTTACCGGAGAGGGCGGCGCCGGCGTTATTGACGAGGATGCCGATGCCGGCGTCGTCGCGCAGGCGGCTTTCAACGGTGCTCAGATCAGCGAGTTGGGTCAGGTCCGCCGGGATCACATCGACGGTGACGTCGTGTTCGCTGCGCAAGCGGGCTGCAAGTGCGTCCAGGCGTGCCTGGTCGCGGGCGACCAGTACCAGATCGTGGCCGCGTTGCGCGAAGCGCTCGGCGTAGACCGCGCCAATGCCGGTGGAGGCGCCAGTGATCAGAACAGTAGGGCGAGTGCTCATGGGGGATCTCTCTTTCAGGATGTGAGAAACAGAACGCGCTCAGTTGGCGCTGATGCTTGATTCAGCCAGCGTCGGGTAGTCGATGTAGCCTGCCGCACCGCCGCCATAGAGGGTGGCGGGATCGAACGCGGACAATGGCGCGCCCTGCTTGAGGCGCTCCACCAGATCCGGGTTGCCAATGAACGGACGACCGAAGGCGATCAGGTCGGCGTGGTCTTCGGCGAGCTGCGAAGTCGCCAGGTCCAAGTCATAGCCGTTGTTGGCGATGTAGGTGTTTTTGAAGCGCTGGCGCAGTGCGCCGAAGTCGAAGGGCGCCACGTCGCGCGGGCCACCGGTCGCGCCTTCGACCACGTGCAGATAAACCACGCCGAGGGCATCGAGTTGCTCGGCGACGTAATCGAATTGCGCCTGCGGATCGCTGCTGGAGACGCCGTTGGCCGGCGACACCGGAGACAGGCGCACACCGGTGCGATTGGCGCCGATTTCATCAACGACGGCCGCCGTCACTTCAAGCAACAGACGCGCCCGGTTTTCAATCGAGCCGCCATACGCATCGGTACGCAGGTTGGCGCTGTCCCTGAGGAATTGATCGAGCAAATAGCCGTTCGCGCCGTGAATTTCCACACCATCAAACCCGGCGGCAATCGCGTTTGCCGCAGCCTGGCGAAAATCCGAGACGATCCCTGGCAGTTCGCTGGTCTCCAGCGCGCGCGGCGCCGAGACATCTTCAAAGCGATTGTTGACGAAGACTTTGGTGGCGGCGCGCAGCGCAGAAGGGGCCACGGGGGCGGCGCCGTTTTCTTGCAGATCAACGTGCGACACGCGGCCGACATGCCACAGTTGCAGAAAGATTTTTCCGCCCTTGGCATGGACTGCATCGGTCACCTGGCGCCAGCCGTCAATCTGCCCCGGCGTGTAGATTCCCGGGGTGTCCTGATAGCCCTGACCTTGTCGGGAAATCTGCGTGGCTTCACTGATCAGCAAGCCGGCGCTGGCGCGTTGGCTGTAATAGGTGGCCGCGAACTCGCTGGGTAAAAAGCCTGCGCCTGCACGGTTGCGAGTCAGCGGTGCGAGGACCACGCGGTTCGACAGCGTCAGGTCGCCAAGTGTGTAAGGGGTGAACAGAGTCTGGTTACTCATCTGGTATTTCTTCCGTGCCCGTTGGTGGAGATCGGTGTGCGTGCAATTAGGATGATGATCGAAATCTAAACTGTCAACGGTTTTGATTATGACCAGCATCTATGTATGATTGGCGCAAGCATTCCCAATGAACACGAGGTACTGCACGTGCGAGTGACCAAGGCCCAGGCGCAGGCCAATCGAGAACACATCGTCGAGACCGCTTCCGAGCTGTTCCGTGAGCGTGGCTTTGACGGCGTCGGTGTGGCGGATCTCATGGCGGCTGCCGGTTTCACCCACGGTGGTTTTTACAAGCATTTCGGCTCCAAGGCCGACCTGATGGCTGAAGCCGCGTCCTGCAGTCTTGCCAAGTCGCTGGCAGGCGCCGAAGCGCTCGACGTGCCTGGCTTCATCGATGTCTATGTGACGAGAGAACATCGCGACGGACGTGGCAGCGGTTGCACCATGGCCGCATTGTGTGGCGACGCGGCGCGTCAATCGGATGAGGTGAAAACGACGTTTGCCGAAGGGATCGAGCGCACCCTGCAGACCCTCGGAGACAAATATCCAATCGGGCCGGACGCCGTGGCGGGCGAGGGGAGAAAGAAAATGATCGACCTGCTGTCGCGGGCTGTCGGCGCGATTGTGCTGTCGCGCGCCTGTCCGGATGATTCCGCGCTGGCCGACGAGATCCTTGAGGTGTGCCGCGCTGAAATGCTGGCTTCGTTGCCGGTTGACGAAGAGGTGGTCTGAGGCGGTGCTCGCTCAGTAAACCCAGTACAAAATCGCCCGTCGATCAGCGGCCAACCAACGGCCCGCCACTCAAAAAAGGCGCCGTCAAATCGCAGATTGACGGCGCCTCCTGCTCAGATCCAGACGTCGTTGTCAGCCGTGCGCTCGCCACCTTCGTGCCCGGTGTTACGCACCCCCCGAGGCTCGATCATCATCAGGCGCGCTTCTCCTTCCGCTGCCGTCCGATGTTCGATCCCGCGCGGCACGACGTACAGCTCACCCGGTTCGACGTATACGCTGCCATGGGGCAGGTCGATCCGCAGCGTGCCCTCGATCACAATAAAGGCCTCATCGGTTTCCGGGTGGGAGTGCCAGATGAATTCACCTTCGATGCGAACCACTTTGAACTGGTAGTCATTCATTTCGGCGACCACACGGGGGCTCCACTGCTGATCGATCAGCGCGGATTTCTGCGCCAGATTGATGGCGTGCAGTGCTGGTACTTTGCTGGTATGTGGCATGACAAATCCTCTATCAGACAGAAGTCGTCAGCCTAGCGGAGGGGTTATTGGCGATGCTTGTACGATCCTGCAAGTTGTCTTTGCCCCAGGACGCGTTCCAGCCAACGCGACGGAGATACCCCATAAGTGCGGGTGAAGTGCCGGGTCATATGACTTTGGTCGTGAAAACCCGCAGCCAGTGCGGCATCCACCAGCGAGAATCGGTCAAGCAGCAGCGTGCGCAATATATCCAGGCGACGCAGGGTCACGAAGCGATAGGGGCTGGTGCCAAACAGCACTCTGAAGTCCCGAGAGAGGCTCCATCTTTCACGGCCGCTGGCGTGCTCCAGCATTTCCAGCGTAATGCTCTGGTGCAGGTGAGCCATGATGAATTCCCTTGCGCGCTCGGCTGCCGGGTAATCGAGCAGTTTGCGCCCGCGAGGTTTGCCGGCCACGGCGCGCAGGGCCATTGCCAGATCAAACAGGGCGTCCTGTTCTTCCAGCGGATCAAGTGAGTAATCCATCGCCTGCACGAACGCTTCACTGGCGCGAAACAGGCGCGGGTCGCTGGACAGACCGCCGGCAATGAAGGGTAGCGGTTCACCCTTCAACACCTGCTGAATCAAAGCCGGATCGATATAGGCCATTCGATAGCGAAACCCCGCTTCGGTCCCGGCCATGCCATCGTGCAGTTCATCAGGATGCAGGAGCAAGGTATTTCCCGGTAAGCCGTGGCGCAGGCTGCCCTTGTAGTGAAAGCTTTGCACGCCAGAGAGTGTGCGACCGATCGAGTAAGTATCGTGCCGATGTGGGTGGTAGCCATGGCCGCCAAACCGGGCTTCGATACGTTCTATCCGCCCCGGCTGTGTGCTGCGCACTACCCAATCGGAATCTGGATCTGGTCTGGGCTGTTCCATGGTTTCACTGTCTCTGAGAGAAGCCTGCTGCGAGCGATGATAGCCAACCTGATCGAAAGCAGGGTGTCACCGTTGCCCTCGCGTATTTTGCGCCAGACGCTCACGCCAGTTGCCACCGTGCGTGCGTTGGCATTCCTCCTCGGAGTCGAAACGCACGTTGCGCTCTGAAGGGGACAGGTCGATATCGGCTTCCCTCAGCGCAGTGGCCGTCAGTTCGAAGAGGCGTGCCTTGGCGTCAGTCAGGGCGAGGTTTTTGTCGGCTTCGGTGTCGAACACCCAAGTGACATTCAGGGTCGCCGCCAACGCGTTCAGGTCAGCGGTGTGGGTCAGCCAGGTGAAGCCCTGGATTTCAGCTTTTGCGGCTTCACATGCGTCGGTGAGCGTGGCAATCAAGCGCCGCTCGATCCGCGCCAGTTCACGTTTTCCAGGGGGCATTGCAGATCCTTTGACGACAGTGGTGGTGTGGTCTCAATGTAATTGCTGAGGTTCACAAATCCTCATGTCCAACCCGAATTCCCTGAGGGAGCGAGCTTACTCGCGAAAGCGGTAGGTCTGTTATGTCAGTGTTGACTGACTTGGCGCCTTCGCGAGCAAGCTCGCTCCCACAAAGGTTGCTGTGAACCGGAATGCCCCTGTCCAGCACAAATCTTTGTGGGAATGTGGCGTCAGTCCAGATCGCTGGCCTGATGTCGCTCCGCAACCTGGCTCGCCTCGTCACCCCAGGTGCGATTGACCCGCTGGCCACGCTTGACTGCCGGGCGTTGGGCGATTTCTTCTGCCCAGCGCTGCACGTGGGTGTATTCGTGGGCCGCTAGAAATTCGGCGGCCGCATACACGTTGTTGCGCACCAGTTGGCCGTACCACGGCCAGACCGCGATGTCGGCGATGGTGTAGCTGTCGCCCGCCAGATAGCGGCTCTCGCCAAGGCGCCGGTCAAGCACGTCGAGCTGACGCTTGGCCTCCATGGTGAAGCGGTTGATCGGGTATTCGAGCTTCTCCGGCGCATACGCGTAGAAGTGCCCGAAACCGCCGCCCAGATAAGGTGCGGCGCCCATCTGCCAGAACAGCCAGTTCAGGGTTTCCGTGCGGCCGGCGGGATCTTTCGGCAGGAAGGCGCCGAATTTCTCTGCCAGATACAGCAGGATCGAACCGGATTCGAATACCCGAATCGGCGGCTGTACGCTGTGGTCGAGCAGCGCCGGAATCTTCGAGTTCGGATTGATCTCGACAAAACCGCTGGAGAACTGATCGCCCTCGTTGATGCGGATCAGCCACGCGTCGTACTCGGCCTCGGTGTGCCCCAGTGCGAGCAATTCTTCCAGCAGGATAGTCACCTTGACGCCGTTGGGCGTCGCCAGTGAATACAACTGCAGCGGGTGTTTGCCCACGGGCAGGGTCTTTTCATGCGTCGGCCCGGCAATCGGGCGGTTGATGCTGGCGAAATGGCCGCCGGACGGGGCTTCGTGTTTCCAGACTTTGGGCGGTACGTAGGGCGCTTTACTCATGAAATGGGCCTCATGGTGAACTTGCCGAGAATGAGCTGACGAGTATCAGACCAGACAGCATAAACGCTCTAGCTCAAGACTGCGCAACCCCCGGAATCATCAAACACGCTGCCAGACCCATCAACGCGATCCCGATGGCCTTGTCGAGGAGTCGCTGTTTTTCCAGCAGGCGCCGACGTAGCCGTTCCGTGGAGAAAAACAGCGCGACCAGGCTGAACCACAGCCAATGAATGACCGACATGAACAGGCCATAGGCGAAGTTCAACGTCAGCGAACTGCCTGGCTCCACCACCTGACTGTACGCCGCCACCACGAACAACATGGTTTTCGGATTCAGTGCATTGGTCAGAAAACCTGAGCAGAACACCTTCCAGGCACGGGGTGCCGAAGCGCTCGCATCGGCAAATGTCAGAACAGATTTATTGGTAAAGGACTTGATGCCCAGATAGACCAGGTAGCCGGCACCCAGCAGTTTCATCATCCAGAACAGCAGCGGCGATTGGGTGATGATCAGCGCCACCCCGAACACCGTGTAGAACACATGAACCTGCACGCCACAGGCGATGCCCAGCGCAGCCAGCAAACCACTGCGCCGCCCGTAGGCGTAACTGTTGCGGGTGACCATGGCAAAGTCCGGGCCGGGGCTGATCACCGCCAGAACAGTGATGGCGATTACCAGAAACAATTCATTCATCTATACGCTCCATCGCGTTATTTGCGCTACTTGAATTCACAGATACAGAGCCTGCAGCATCGCCGCCAACAGCGTGGATGGAATTAACAGGCCCTGAGCGGCGACATGATGGAGAAGTGTCTTTGGCAAAAAAAACGATTTATAGTCGCGAAAATCTGTGAGAAATCATCGCCTATATGAACCTGCCTCCGCTGGCTGCCTTTCGCTTCTTCAACACCGCCGCCCAGACCCAGAGTTTCGTCAAGGCTGCCGAGCTGCTGCACGTCACCCACGGCGCGGTCAGCCGCCAGGTGCGCTTGCTGGAGGAGGCGATCGGCGTCGAGCTGTTCGAACGGCGCAACCGCGCGATCTTTCTCAACCATGCCGGGCGCTTGCTGTTCAATGTCACCGCGCCGATGTTCGAACAGTTGCAGAGCACGGTTTATCGCCTGCAACGTGAAGTCCACGACGATGTACTGGTGGTGTCCTGCGAGCCAACCATCGCCATGAAGTGGTTGATCCCGCGTTTGCCCGACTTCCACAGTGCGCATCCACAGTTGCAGGTGCAATTGCTGACGGCCGGCGGGCCGATCGACTTCGCTCGTTCAGGCGTGGATCTGGCGATCCGCCGCGATGATTTCCATTGGGACGAGACCGTGCACGCCGTGACTGTTTGTGAAGAGTGGATCGGCCCGGTCTGCGTGCCGTCCAGTCGTCCTGACGGCGATCATTTGCGCGGCGCCTGCCTGCTGCACAGCAAGACCCGCCCGCAGGCGTGGGACAACTGGGTGCGACTGGTTGGCATGAATGCGTCGGGTGTCAGTCGGGTCGATTACGAGCATTTCTACCTGTGCATTCAGGCCGCGCTGGCCGGGCTGGGCGTCGGTATGGCGTCGTTTCTGATGGTGCAAGACGAACTCAAGTCCGGCCAGTTGATCGCGCCGTTCGGCTTCGTTCGCGACGGTTCGAGTTATTGCCTGCTGTCACCGCGACCCTTCGAACAGAGTGCCAATGCCATGCTTTTTCGCGAGTGGATTACCCAGCAGATGAGTGCGTGCAGCCAATGGCTCGGGGGTGATCTGCAGCCTTGAAAGTGCAAGAGCTGCTGTGGATCAACCAGCTTGCACTGGCCAGCGCCTATTCAAGTGCTCCGTCAAATAATCCATGAAGGCTCTGACCTTCGGCGTCATCGCTGCTCGTTCCTGCACGCATGCATAGATGTCCATCGGTTCGACATGCCCGTGGGTTTCACCCGGGAGATCTTCGAACAGTTGCACCAGTTGACCGCTCTCGAGATAGGGCGCAGCGACGAATTCGGCCAGGCGCGTGACACCTGCGCCGTTGACTGCCATTTGCGCCAGCGCGTCGATGTCGTCGCTGATGGCGGTGGCGTTGATCGGGGCGTCGTAGCGTTGGCCGTCGCGGATGAGGCCCCAGCGCAGAAAGCGTCCATCCAGTGGATAGCGAAACGCGAGGCAGGCGTGGTGTTGCAGCTCTTGCGGTGATTGCGGTACGCCGGCGCGCGCAAGGTAGGCGGGAGCGGCGCAGAAGACGAAGGGCAGGGACACGATCCGGCGCGCGACGATGCCGTCTTCCAGTTGCGGCTTGATCCGCAGACTCAGGTCGATGCCGTCCTGGATGTGATTGATCTTCCCATTGGTGGTCGACAGCTCGACCAGCAGGCGCGGATGCAGCGCGGCGAAACTGGCGAGTAACGGCGCCAGGACGTGGCGGCCGAACGCGCTGGTGGAGGCGATGCTCAAACGCCCTTGCAGTTCGCTTTCATCGCCGACGATCGCACTTTGCGCCGACTCCAGATCAGCCGCAATACGCCGCACCTTTTCGTAATACAACGCGCCGTTTTCAGTCAGCGCCATGCTGCGTGTGGTGCGCTGCAGCAGGCGAACGCCGAGGTGCGTTTCCAGGCGATTGAGGGTCTGGCTCACCGCGGCCGCACTGACGCCCAGGGTCTTGGCGGCGCCGACGATGGAGCCTGCTTCGACCACTTTGATAAAACTGGCAATCGCCGCCAACAGATTCATCCGTGTCCCGCCGCGTGGGTTTGATTCGTAAGTTGTGCTTTATAAAGTACCTGTGGCGGGCCGTCTAGTTGAGGGCAGGGGGCTTTGCTAAGGTGCCGGCTCCCTGTCAATGGATGGAAAAGCCATATGAATCAAAGAACCACTACCGATGCCTTGTATCTCGGTCGACGCAAGCTTTCTGCACGGGCGACGCCGTATGTGTTTGCGTTGTACATGGCGACGATCATGGCGTTCCTGATGTCGCTGGTGATCACTGCGGCCAACTCCGGGATTGATAACGACTACCTGAGTAATGCGCTGCACGCCTACAAGCTGGCGATGCCGGTGGCTTTCCTTTGCATCCTCGTGGTGCGGCCGATCGTGATCAAACTGGTGGCGATGACGGTGCACCCGCATCGTTGATGAGCCCCGATCTTTTGATCTTCAAAAACAACAGCAAAAGATCGCAGCCTGCGGCAGCTCCTGCAGGGAGCGGCTCGGCAATGCCGTCGGGTAAAAACAATCGAAACTTCGCGCGCTCCCAAGCTGTCCAGACCCATGTACCGCCCGGCGGATATCTCGCCGGGCAGGCTTCATGCACAGGTGACAGGCGAGGAACGAGATGACGACGACAGTGGGAGATTTTCTGGTTGAGCGGCTCAGCCAATGGGGCGTCACGCGGATTTTTGGTTATCCGGGAGATGGCATCAATGGTGTGTTCGGCGCGCTCGCCCGAGCCAATGGCAAGATCGAATTCGTTCAGGCCCGGCACGAAGAAATGGCCGCGTTCATGGCCTCGGCCCACGCCAAGTTCACGGGCGAGTTGGGCGTGTGCATCGCCACTTCGGGACCGGGTGCTTCGCACCTGATCACCGGGTTATACGACGCACGCATGGATCATCAACCGGTGCTGGCGATTGTCGGCCAGCAGGCGCGGACGGCGCTCGGCAGTCATTACCAGCAGGAGCTGGACCTGGTCTCGATGTTCAAGGATGTGGCCGGGGCGTTTGTGCAGCAGGCGTCGGCGCCGTCGCAGGTGCGGCATTTGCTCGATCGCGCCGTGCGCACGGCGGTTGGCGAACGGCGGGTGACGGCGATCATCCTGCCCAATGATCTGCAGGATCTTGAGTATGAGCCACCGGCGCGGGCGCATGGCACCGCGCATTCCGGCGTCGGTTACACCAAGCCGAAAGTGCTGCCCTACGAGGCCGATCTGCAGCGCGCCGCTGATGTGCTGGACAGCGGTGAAAAAGTCGCGATTCTGGTGGGCGCCGGCGCACTGCAGGCAACGGATGAAGTGATCGCCATTGCGGAAAAACTCGGTGCCGGGGTCGCCAAGGCGTTACTCGGCAAGGCTGCGCTGCCGGACGATTTGCCGTGGGTCACCGGTAGCATCGGCCTGCTGGGCACCGAACCGAGCTACAAGATGATGCACGAGTGCGACACCTTGCTGATGATCGGCTCGGGTTTCCCCTATGCCGAGTTCCTGCCCAAGGAAGGTCAGGCGCGTGGCGTGCAGATCGATCTGCAGCCCGACATGCTGAGCCTGCGGTATCCGATGGAGGTCAATCTGGTCGGCGACTCCGCCGAAACCCTCGCTGCACTGCTGCCGTTGCTCGAACCGAAAACTTCGCACAAGTGGCGCAAGAAAATCGAAGGCTGGCGCAACAGCTGGGAGAAAACCCTGGAAAAACGCGCGATGTCCAAAGCCGATCCGATCAATCCACAGCGGGTGGTTTATGAGCTGTCACCGCGCCTGCCGGAGCAGGCGATCATCACCAGCGACTCGGGGTCCTGCGCCAACTGGTACGCCCGTGACCTGAAAATTCGCCGGGGCATGCAGTGTTCCCTGTCCGGTGGCCTGGCCTCGATGGGCGCTGCCGTGCCATATGCGATCGCCGCCAAGTTCGCCCATCCCGAGCGCGCGGTGATTGCCTTGGTAGGTGACGGCGCGATGCAGATGAACAACATGGCCGAGCTGATCACCGTCGCCAAATACTGGCGCCAGTGGAGCAGCCCGAAGTGGATCTGTGCGGTGTTCAACAACGAGGATCTGAATCAGGTCACCTGGGAGCAGCGGGTGATGGAGGGCGATCCGAAGTTCGAAGCCTCGCAAAGCATTCCCGACGTGCCGTATCACCTGTTCGCCATTTCCATCGGCCTGAAAGGAATTTTCGTCGACCGCGAAGAAGACGTCGCCGCCGCTTGGGAGCAGGCACTGGCCTCGGACGTACCGGTGCTGATCGAGTTCAAGACCGACCCCAACGTGCCGCCATTGCCGCCGCACATCGAGCTCGAACAGGCAAAGAAATTTGCCACGACCTTGCTCAAAGGCGACCCGGACGAGGCGGGCGTGATCGTGCAAGCCGCCAAGCAGGTGCTGGCCAGCGTCCTGCCCGGCAAAAAATAATCGTGTAGGCGCTTCGTCGCGCTCCAAATCTGTGAGCGCCGCTGAACCCTGTGGGAGCGAGCTTGCTCGCGAAAGCGTTGTGTCAGGCACAGCGTTTGTGGATGTATCGACGCCTTCGCTGGCAAGCCAGCTCCCACAGGTATTTCGCCGTGCACCTACGCTGTGAGCGCCGCTGAACCCTGTGGGAGCGAGCTTGCTCGCGAAAGCGTTGTGTCAGGCACAGCGTTTGTGGATGTATCGACGCCTTCGCTGGCAAGCCAGCTCCCACAGGTATTTCGTCGTGCTCCAAATCTGTGAGCGCCGCAGAACCCTGTGGGAGCGAGCTTGCTCGCGAAAGCGTTGTGTCAGGCACAGCGATTGTGGAGGTGTCGACGCCTTCGCTGGCAAGCCAGCTCCCACAGGTATTTCGTCGTGCTCCAAATCTGTGAGCGCCGCTGAACCCTGTGGGAGCGAGCTTGCTCGCGAAAGCGGTGTGTCAGGCACAGCGATTGTGGAGGTGTCGACGCCTTCGCTGGCAAGCCAGCTCCCACCGGCACTTCGTCGTGCCCCAAATCTGTGAGCGCCGCAGAACCCTGTGGGAGCGAGCTTGCTCGCGAAAGCGTTGTGTCAGGCACAGCGATTGTGGATGTATCGACGCCTTCGCTGGCAAGCCAGCTCCCACAGGTATTCCGTTGTGCCTGAAATCTGTGAACGAGACCGTGGAGATTTTCATGCGTGAAGCGGCGAAGGGGCTTTTTTGATGTTTATCGGTTGCGCGGGCTGGAGCCTGGGGCGTGAGTATTGGCCGCAGTTTCCGGCCGAGGGCACGCATCTGCAGCGTTATGCCGCGCTGTTCGACTGCGTGGAAATCAACAGCTCGTTTTATCGGCCGCATCGGCGTCAGACCTATGCGCGCTGGGCGGATTCGGTGCCGCCGGGCTTTCGCTTTTCAGTGAAGGTGCCAAAGCAGATCACGCATGAATTGCGTCTGCAAAACTGTGAGCAAGCGCTGGATGAGTTTCTCGGGCAGTGCGAAGGCCTGGCCGATCGGCTGGGGTGTTTGCTGGTGCAACTGCCACCGTCGCTGGCCTTTGAGCCGGAAAGCGCCGAGGCGTTTTTCGTGGCATTGCGTCAACGCTTCGCCGGTGACGTGGTGCTTGAGCCACGGCATGAGTCGTGGGTGGTGGCGGCGCCGATGTTGCAGGCGTATCGGATTTCCCAGGTCGTGGTCGATCCGTCGCGGATCAGTACCGACGGTTCGGCGCAGGGCTGGGCGGGTGTGCGCTATTGGCGACTGCATGGCGCACCACGGATTTATCACAGTGCCTATGAGTTGCCATATTTGCAGCAGCTGGCGCAGGACATGAAGACCTGCGTTGCCGAGGGAGCCAGCGTCTGGTGCATCTTCGACAACACCGCCAGTGGCGCCGCGTTGGGCAACGCGATGACACTGGCGGCGCTGATCCGGGCCTGAATCAGGCTGACAAGTGCTCGTACAAAATGGTCGCGCCGACGATCATCAACACCACACCACCGACGATTTCCGCACGCTTGCCGACCACTGCTCCGAGTACCCGGCCAAGCATCACGCCGATGGTCACCATGGTCATGGTTGCCACGCCGATGGCCGCTGCCGCCACCCAGATATTCACGTCGACAAACGCCAGGCCGACGCCGACCGCGAGCGCGTCAATGCTGGTGGCGAACGCGGTGACTGCCAGAATCAGGAACGAATGCTGGCCGGGTTTTTCCTCTTCCTCGTCTTCGTGTTTCAGGCCGTTGTAGATCATGTGCAGGCCGAGAATCAGCAGCAGGGTAAAGGCAATCCAGTGGTCCCATTCGGCGACCCAATGGGTGGCGGCCTGACCGATTAGCCAGCCGATGATCGGGGTGATGGCTTCGATCACGCCGAAGATCAGGCCGGTGCGCAGTGCTTCGGTCAGACGTGGTTTGTGCAGGCTGGAGCCTTTGCCGATGGCCGCGGCGAACGCGTCCGTGGACATGGCCAGAGCGAGGAATATGAGGGAAACAGGATTCACGGGGGCACACTTCCAGTCGGGCTATGAGTCAACGACACAACCACACGCCCGACTTCAGGCATGGATGTGTCGTCGGTCTCACCAACCAAAAGGTGTTCGTACCACGGCAGGTTGCCGAGAATGTTGATACGAACGCTTCCGAGGGACTCGGAAACAGGCTACTCCCCAACGAGGCTGCGGATCTTATGGGGGCAAACATGAAAATTTTGTCAAAAGCATCGAGGCGATCGATTGACGCAAGCTCCCTCGCCACAATGCTCGTGCAGGGTCCGGGCGATATTATTGACTCGAGAGCTCATTGATCCGCAACTCCGCACACAACCCGCCCTGCGGTCGGTTGTACAGCTGCAACGTGCTGCCGATCTTGCTGACGATCATCTGCACGATCGCCAGCCCCAGTCCGGCGCCATTGCCGTGGCCGTGGCTGTAGAAACGCTCGAACAGCCGCGCGTATTCCTGCTCGTTGATACCGGGGCCGGCGTCCTCGACGCTGATGTACACCGCGCCGCCCGCCTGCGGTTGCACCTGAACCCGTACCTCACTGCCCGGCGGGGCGAAATTCAGCGCGTTGGTCACCAGGTTCTGCAAGGCGATGGCGAGGGCCACCGGGTCGGTGTCGACCGGGCAGTGGTGGTCGCTGTCGAGGATCAGTTCGACGTCTTTTTCCATGGCCAGCGGTGCCAGTTCGGCGAGTTCTTCGCGCACCAGTTCGGTCAGCTCCACACTGCGGGTTTCGGGATTGGCCAGGTGCGGTTCGATGCGCGCCATGGTCAGCAACTGACTGGCGATGCGCGTCGCCCGATCCACTGCGCTGACCAGATACTCCAGCGCTTCTTCGCGTTGTTGCGGGGTCGCCGCCAGTTGCGCGTTTTGCGCGTGGATCCGCAGAATCGCCAGCGGTGTGCGCAGCTCATGGGCAGCGTCGGCAATGAAGCGCCGCTCCCGCGCCAGCAGATTGTCGATCTGCTGCAACAGGCGATTGAGCGCGGTCTGCATTGGTTCCAGATCGTGGGGCAGGGGGCTGAGGTGCAGCGGTTTCAGGGTTTCGGTGTCACGGCCGCGAATGCTTTGCGCCATGGCGCGCAGCGGTTGCAGGCCCCAGCCGATGGTCAGCCAGATCAACGCGGCCAGCAGCGGTACGCCGATCAGGCTCGGCCAGACGGTGTGGCCGACGATGCGCTCGATCAGATCCTGGCGGATGTCGTCGCGCTCGCCGACCCAGATCAGCAACCCTTGTTGCGAATCCTTGAGCAGAAACGCGCACCAGTCGCGGCCGTTCTCCATCAGGTCATGCGAGCCGAGGGTGGTGGGCGGCGCCGCAAGCTCCGGCGCTTCGGCCGAGCGCACCAGCAATTGGCCGTCGCTGCGCCACACCTGAAAGGTCAGACGGGTTTCGTACGGGTGCGCGGCCTCGCCGTCGCCGACCCGGCTCATGGCTTCATCGAAGGCCTGATAGAGCCGGCTCCAGTCGTTGTCGCCCGGCGCGCGCTGGGCCAGCACGCCTTGCAACAGGCGCGCGCTTTGTGCCAGTTGGGCATCGTAGACTTCTTCGATTTCATGGTGACTGTCGCGCAGCACCAGCCAACTGATCAGCAGGTCGCCGATCAATACCAGAATCAGCACCGGCACCAGAATCCGCGCGCGTATGGAAATCATGGTTTGAGCTCCACCACATAGCCGACACCGCGCACGGTGCGGATCAATTCGCTCGAGAGTTTTTTGCGCAGGTTATGGATCAGCACTTCGAGGGTGTTGCTCTCGACCCGATCCTGCCAGCCATACAGCGCTCGCGACAGGCGCTCGCGGGTGACGACCTTGCCCGGGCGGGCCATCAGTTGATGCAGCAGTTGATATTCCATCGGCGTCACCACCACGTCGGTGCCGTGCCAAGTGACCTGCTGCGTGACCGGATCGAGACACACCCCGGCATGTTCAAGCACCGGCTGCGCACGGCCCTGACTGCGGCGCAGCAATGCGCGAATCCGCGCTTTCAGTTCATCGACGTCGAACGGTTTGATCAGGTAGTCGTCGGCGCCGGCATCCAGTCCGGCAATGCGTTCGGCAGTGCCGTCGCGGGCGGTGAGGATCAGCACCGGCAAGTCCTGTTGTTCACCACGCAAGCGTTGCAACAGCGCGAGGCCGTCGAGCCGTGGCAGGCCGAGGTCGAGCAGCAGCAAGTCGAAGCTCTCACTGCGCAGGGCGTGCAGGGCGCTGACCCCATCCTGCAACCAGTCGAGGGTGTAGCCTTCGCTGCCGAGGGCAACGCGAATGCCTTGACCGAGGGCGCGATCATCTTCGACCAGCAGTAGGCGCATAACGGATTCTCTTGAGGAAACACGGCGGTTGACCGGCGGCATCATGCCGCTGTGCAGCCAGCTGTGGCAGCTGACCCGACGGGAAAGATGTAACGACTCGTTGCCAACTAAGCTTCGACTAAGGTTGCTTTTGCACAGTGAGGCCTTCCTCATCGAGCGAGAGTGTTTCCATGCGCAAACTTCTGCTGTTGTCCCTCATCGTTGCCAGTCCGTTGGCCGTCGCCGGCCCGCAATGCACCACCGCCGAACGCTCGCAATGGCAAGACCAGAAAGCCTTTCAGGAGCAGCTCAAGGCTCAGGGCTACGAGATCAGCAAGTTCAAGGTCACCGACGGCAACTGCTACGAGATCTACGGTTTCGACAAGGACAAGCGCAAGGTCGAGATCTACCACGACCCGGTCAGCGGCAAAGCGGTGAAAACCGAGATCAAGGGCTGATGCCGAGCACGTCCGTGCGCCTGTGGGACCCCGTGGTGCGGCTGTTTCATCTGTCCATCGCGGGCGTCTTTGTCGCCAATTACTTCTTCAACGAAGCCGGAGACGACTGGCATGTCTGGCTCGGCTATTACGCCATGGGCTGGCTGCTGGTGCGGCTGGTATGGGGCTTTGTCGGGCCGCGCAGTGCGCGCTGGGCGGATTTCTGGCCGACGCCGACGCGGCTGATCGCCCATGCGCGCTCGTTGATTGCCGGTCGGCCCGAGCATCGTCTTGGGCATTCGCCGATGGGGGCGCTGGTGATGCTGTTGATGTTGCTGGCGATGTTCATCGCCGGTTTGAGCGGCTGGGCCATGGAAGAGGTCGATGCCTTGTGGGGCGCCGACTGGCCGTTGCAGGTGCACGAAACCGCTACCGACATCTTGCTGGTGCTGGTGTGTCTGCACATCGCCGCCGCGCTGTTCGAAAGTTTTCTGCTGCGCGACAACTTGCCGTTATCGATGCTCACCGGACGCCGACGGCGCTTGCCGGACGATCCGCCGCGCTGACAGGGATGTTTTGTCGATTGCCCTCCATCCTGTTTTTGCCGTGAGTCCACTATGCGTGCGCTTCCCGATCGCTTGAAACTTATCCTCGGCGGACTGGCCGTGAGCCTGATTTTCTGGGGGGCCTGGCGCAGTCATCCGGCTCATGTGCTGGCGCCATTTGCCGAGGCCACGCCGCCGGTCGATGCTTCGCTGCAGGCACCGGAGCCGCTGTACAGCAGTCGCTTCGTCTCCTCGCAACTGAATGATTTCGTGCACTCGTCGTCGGTGACCGCGCTGCCGGGCGGCGACCTGATGGCGGTGTGGTTCGCCGGTTCCCGCGAAGGCGCCGCCGACGTGCAGATCCGTACCGCCCGCTATGACGCCAACACCGCGGAGTGGGGCGCCGAGCAGGTGTTGGCCACCCGCGAATCGACCCGCGACGGCACCCGCCGCTACATCCGCAAACTGGGCAATCCGGTGATCGCCCTCGCGCCGGATCAACGGTTGTGGATGTTTTATGTCTCGGTATCCGTGGGCGGCTGGGCCACCAGTGCGATCAACGTGATGGTCTCGGATGATGTCGGGCGCAACTGGTCGGCGCCGCGCCAGTTGATCACTTCACCGTTTTTCAACATCAGCACGCTGGTGCGCGCTGCGCCGGTGTTCCATGCCGACGGCTCGATCGGCCTGCCGGTGTATCACGAGTTCATGGGCAAATTCGCCGAGTACCTGTACCTGAGCGCGGACGGCGCGGTGATCGATAAATTCCGTATCAGCCGTGGCAAGCATTCGTTGCAGCCGACCATTGTGCCGCTGGACGGAAAACGTGCCGTGGCCATGCTGCGTTATGCCGGCGACACGCATCATCGAGTGCTGGCCAGCCGCACCGAGGACGCCGGGCAGACGTGGAGCGAGCCGTATCCGCTGGAGCCGGCCAACCCCAATTCATCGCTCGCGGCAGTCGGCACTGGCGACAACGGTCTGCTGGTGGCGCTGAATGATCTGCAGGACGGGCGCTTCAAGCTCAGCCTCTATGGCACCGATGCCAATCTGAACAACTGGCGCAACGTGATCGAGCTCGATCAGTCGCCCGATCCGCTCGGCCAGCCGTTCGCCCCCGAAGCCTACAAGGCGATCATCGGCGAAGGCTTTCGTGCTTCCAGTGGTGCCCGGCGCTTGCCGCTGGAGCAACGCTTTCTGAGCAATCTGGATTACCGGGTGTGCAAGCCGCAGGGCTGTGATTTCGAGTACGAGTATCCGTACTTCAGTCGCGGCAGCGATGGCCTCTATCACCTGGTGTATTCGTGGAATAACACCTTCATCAAACATGTCAGCTTCAATGAAGCGTGGCTCGAGGAGCGCCTGTGATGCTGATTCTCTGGCAAGCCCATTTGACGTTCATCCTGCTGGGTTTTGTCCTGCTGGGTTCGTTGCAATGCACACAACGCTGGCGTCCGTGGCTGCTGCCGTTGCTGGCAGTGGTCAGCTTCGTGCCGGTCAACGAGCTGCCCCTGGCGGCGTATGTGCGCAGTGTCACCGACGATCTGGCGATCACCACGCTGGTGTTGCTCGGCTGGGCCAGTCTGGTCCGACTGGGCGTGGTCGAGCGGCAGACATTGCCGGCACGGGTGCAGGTGCTGGTGCTGTTTACCGTGCTGGCCGCGCTGCTGTACCCGGCGACGATGGGGCTGACGTACTTCGATCCGTACCGCTGGGGCTTCAACCCGCGGCCGATGATCGTCTGGATCGGCCTGCTGGCACTGGCGCTGTTGTGGCTGCGCAATACGCTGGCAGTGTCGATGCTTGCGCTGGGCACGCTGGCGTTCGCCTTGCGTCTCAAGGCTTCGGAAAACTATTGGGATTACCTGATCGATCCGCTGCTGCTGGGTTACTGCCTGATCGCCGCTGCGGCGCTGTGTATCCGCCAGGTCTGGCGTCTGCTGCGAGCCGCACCGGCGGGCACGACATCTTTTGTTTGAACCAACGACACTGAGGTCAATGATGGGCTGGTTGCAATCGCGACGCCTGCGCTACGGCGTGGGTGCGGCAGGTTTGGCGTTCTTGTTGTTTGCCGTGCTCAGGCTGGTATTTGTGCTGGGGTTTTCCGGGATCGCGCCGAGCGAGTTCATCGGTAATCCGGCGCTGCGCGAAACCCTCGGGATCGGTTTGCGCTTCGACCTGCGCCTCGCCGTGTTGCTGATCCTGCCATTGGCGCTGCTGGCCTGGGTGCCGCGCTGGAACCTCACGCGTCTGCCGTGGTTGCGCTGGGTCGCGCGGATTTACTGGCTGCTGGCGCTCGGCGTTATCGGCCTGCTGTACATCATCGATTTCGGTCATTACGCCTATCTTGGCGTGCGGATCAACGCCACGGTGCTGCGTTATCTGGAAGATGCGCAAATCTCACAACAGATGGTTTGGGAAACCTATCCGGTGCTGTGGATCGCGCTCGGCTGGTTGGCGGTGCTGGGCGTCTGGTTCTACGGACTTTTGCAGCTGGAACGGCTGACACTAGCCCGTGAAGCCAGGGTTATCCGGCGTCCGTCGCTGGCATTCGGCACCGGGCTAAGCGTGGTCGTGGTGCTGCTGGCGCTGCTCGGTCGGGTCGACAATCTCAACCTGGAAAACCCGGTGCCGCTGCGCTGGAGTGATGCGTTCTTTTCCGGTAACGCGCAGATCGCCGCAGTCGGTCTGAACCCGGTGCTGTTCCTCTACGACACGCTGAAAACCGGGCAGGCGCAATTCGATGAGGCGCAGGTGCGCGAGCACTATCCGCTGATTGCCCGCTATCTGGGCGTGGATCGACCGGATCCGCAATCGCTCAACTTCGAGCGTCAGCAAGGCGTGCAGCCGTATCGGCTGCAGGGCACGCCGAACGTGATGTTCGTCATGCTCGAATCACTGGGCACCAGCGCCGTCGGCGCCTACGGCAATCCGTTGAACCCGACGCCAAACCTCGATCAATTGGCGGCCCAAAGCTGGTTCTTCAAACACTTCTATGTGCCAGTCACCGGCACTGCGAAAACCGTGTGGGCGAGCATCACCGGCGTTCCCGACGTGACGCGCCGCGAGACAGCCACCCGTCATCCGCTGATCACCCGTCAGCACACGCTGATCAACGCGTTCACCGATTACCAGAAGCTCTACATGATCGGCGGCAACGCCGGCTGGGCCAATATCAATGCGCTGATCCAACAGAGCATCGACGGCGTGCGCCTGTATCAGGAAAGTGACTGGCGTTCGCCGCTGGTGGACGTGTGGGGCATTTCCGATCTGGATCTGTTCAAGGAGAGCGACCGCATCCTGCGCGACTTGCCGAAGAACCGACCGTTCTTCGCCTACGTGCAAACCTCGGGCAACCATCGGCCATTCACCATCCCCAAGGACAACGACGGTTTCGAGGTCAGCAACCTGTCGCTGGAGCAGGTGCAGGCCGCCGGTTCGCGCAGCGTCGAGCAGTACAACGCGGTGCGCCTGCTGGATTTCAATATCGGCAAACTAATGGAATTGGCCAAGGCCGGCGGCTATTACGACAACACGATTTTTGTGTTCTTCGGCGACCACAACACGCGTATCAGCCAAATCCCGCACATGCCGCCGGCGTTCGAGCAACTGGGCCTGGAAAGCAATCATGTGCCGATGTTGATTCACGCCCCGGGCATGCTTGCGCCGAAGGTCATCGAGGAGGCGGTGGGGCTGACGGATCTGCTGCCGACGGTGGCCGGGATGGCCGGCGTGCCGTTCCGCAATGGCGCAATGGGCCGCGATGTCCAGCAACCGGCGCCGGAAGGTGAGCGCGTGGTGCCGCTGGTGCTGCGCGAGGGCACGTTCCCGTTGATTGGCGGGGTGACCAAGAATTTCCTCCTGCAAATGCAGCATGACGGCAGCTCGCCGACCCTGCATGACCTGGCGTCGAACACGCCGCTGGACAACGTCGCCGGGCAAAATCCCGAGGAATTCCAGCGCCTGGTGGAACTGACGCGGGGCCTGCACGAGAGCGCGCGGCTGATGCTGTATCGCAATGTGCGCTGACCGGGTGGGGGCCCGGTCAGCGAGGCGTTTAGCGGTTCAGAAAGCCCAGCAGGTCTTCGTTCAGCGCCTGGGCGTGGGTCACGGCAAAACCATGGGGCGCGCCGGCGTAGACTTTCAGCTCGGCGCCCTTGATCATCGCCGCCGCCTGTTTGCCGGTGGTTTCGAACGGCACGATCTGATCGCCGTCGCCGTGGATCACCAAGGTTGGTACGTCGATCTTCGCCATGTCCGGACGGAAGTCGGTTTCGGAGAACGCGGTAACGCAATCCACGGTGCCTTTCAGCGAGGCGAGCAGGGCGACGTTCAGGGTTTGCGTGAGCACGCCGTCGGAGACTTTCTGGCCCTGATTGGTGCCGTAGAACGGCGCGGCGAAATCCGCGATGAACTGCGCGCGATCCTTGAGCAGGCCGGCCTTGATTCCGTCGAACACCGAGGTGTCGACGCCCTGCGGGTAGTCGGCTTTCTTGCCGAACAGCGGCGTCACCGCACCGAGCAGTACCAGCCCGGCAACGCGCTCGCTGCCGTGGCGGGCGATGTAGCGGCTGACGTCGCCGCCACCCATGGAGAAGCCCACCAGCGTCACGTCGCGCAGGTCGAGGTGGTTGATCAGTTGCGCGATGTCATCGGCGAAGGTGTCGTAGTCGTAGCCGGTCCACGGTTGATCGGAGCGCCCGAAACCACGGCGGTCGAAGGCAATCGTGCGATAGCCGCGACTGCTCAGGTATTCCATCTGGTATTCCCACATGTCGGCATCCAGCGGCCAGCCATGGCTGAACAACACGGGTTTGCCGCTGCCCCAGTCCTTGAAATAGATCTGTGTGCCGTCATCGGTAGTGAATGTGCTCATGGGAACTCCTTGCTGTGGGCGATCGTTCGGAAGGCCGGATGCCGCAATGGCCGCCCATCACTATCGGCGCAAATCGCGGCTGTCACTTGTACGCAAGTGCTCAATTGCCATGGCGGGTGGCGTGGTTCTTTTCCAGCGTCACAGTTGTAAGATGCAACCACACGCTGGATCTGATGGAGAAACACCCTGTGAAGCGCAAAAGCCTGCACGGCAACGCCTGCCCGGTCGCCCGTACGCTGGACCTGATCGGCGATTGGTGGTCGCTGCTGATCATCCGCGATGCGCTGGAGGGCATCCGCCGCTTCAGCGATTTTCAGAAGAATCTGGACATCGCCAAGAACATGCTCAGCGCCCGGCTCAAGGCCTTGGTGGAGCAGGGGATCTTGCAAACGGTGCCGGCCGCCGATGGCGGTGCCTATAAGGAATACGTGCTGACCGAACGCGGCAAGGCCTTGCAGACGGTGATCGTTGCGCTGTCGCAGTGGGGCGGGGAGCACCTGTATGCGCCGGGTGAGCCGGGTTCGGTGATGGTTGATGCAAAGGATCGTCAGCCAATTCGCAAACTGCAATTGATGTCGGCTGATGGCCGCTTGCTTGCACCGCATGAGGTGGCGACGAAGACAGGCGTTGAACACTGACAGGCGAGCGCAACATAGGTTTGACGTCAAAATGATGGCCATCTAATATCGCGGCGTTGTTTTGATGTCATTCCCCGTCCTGCTTGCTCAATAGAGATTTCCACGTGAATAAACGTGTGCTCGTGATGTTGACCCTGCTGCTCGCGCTGCCAGGCTGCCATTCCAATGTGCGTAACTCTTCCCCCAGCCTGCTGAAAGACGGCATCCAGTTGCATCAAGACCCGGTGGTGGTGGATGCCCAGCACGCCAAAGTCATCATGAAATCATCTGGCGGCACCTATCCGGTGGAGGTTTCCATTCGCCGCGCCGATGATCCCGACCGCCGCATGGAAGTGCTCGGCACCGTTGTGGATTCCGGTCGTGGCAAGGTGTTCGGCTGGATCGCCAAACTCAACGAAGTGGCCAACAGCGCCACGGTCAAACGCTTTCCGCAACTGGAAGCACAGGCCGATGCCGGCAAGCCGTTTGAGGTCTCGGGGTATTCGAGCAGCCGGGTGACCGCCGGCATTTATACCTGCGGGCCGCTGAAAAACACCTTCACTCCGCAGCAGGGCAAGGTGTACCAGGTGGAATTCCAGTTCTCCGGTGATCTCTGCGAGCAGCACGTCTACGACGTTACCCAACCCCGGCAGCGCATTCCTGTAGCAGGTTGATCTTGCATACGCGATGCATCGAATTCAGTTGAAGTAAGGAAATACCAAGTGAAACGCAATCTCTGCCTGGCGCTCATCGTCCTGGCTGCAACACTGGGTGGCTGTGCCGCCAACAAACCGGGCAACGATCCATCCCTGATCGGTTCATGGAAAGGTGTGCGGTCGGAAAACGGCAAGTGCCAGTTCCTGTCCTGGAAAAACAACTTCAAGCCTGACGGCACCTTCAACATTACTTTCTTCCGGGATGCCCAGCAGACCCAGCCGATCCAGACCGAACACGGCATCTGGAAGGCGGCCAACGGCAAGAACGAGTTGCGCACCGCCGGCGTGCCCCTGCCCGATATCTATACCTACAAACTGATCGATGCCGACACGGTGCATTACGTCAATGTGGCGAAGGACCCTTCGGGCGATTGCCAGGAAGACTACGAGTTCACCGAGCACCGTATTCGCGGTTGAGTCGGTCTGCGCAAGAAAGGGGTGCATCCATTCTGGCCAATGGATGCGCCCCTTTTTTCATGGCTTAACGGCTCCTGCTTCCTTTGTTAATTCCTTGATACAAACCCGACAAAGGTTGAAACGATTGTTTGACGTCAAAATGATGGCCATCTAATATCGCGCCACTATTTTGATGTCATTCCGTATCGAGGGATCGAACATGTACCCACCCGCCCTCGCGGCGAGGTTGTGCGCAGCTTTGCTGTGCCTGTCTCCACTTCAGATTGCCTTCGCTGCACCCACTCCCGGTGAAACCGACCTGATCCGCGATCGCCAGAATCGCCTGCTTGAAGAGCAGCAGCGGCGTCTGGAAGAACTCAAGGACTTGCCCGGCAAAGATGCCAAGCCTGCGCAACCGGCAGCGCCCACCGATACCCGCTGTTTCCCGATCAAGGACATCGAGCTCAAGGGCGCCGACAGTCTGTCCGACAGCGACAAAACTCGTCTGCTCAAGCCCTACATCGACCAGTGCCTCGGTGTACCGCAGCTCAACGAGCTGCTGAAAGTCATCACCGACCATTACATCGAGAAAGGCTTGGTCACCAGCCGCGCCTACCTGCCGCAGCAGGATCTGTCTGGCGGGCACCTGAAAGTGCTGGTGGTCGAAGGCAAGCTCGAAGGCATGAAAGGCGCCGAGAACAGCAAGCTTTCGCAGCGTGAACTGGCGATGGCCTTTCCCGGCAAGTCCGGCGATCTGGTCAACCTGCGCGAGATCGAGCAGATGGTCGATCAGCTCAATCGCCTGCCGTCCAATCAGGCCAAGATGGAGCTGGCGCCGGGCAAGAACGTCGGCGGCAGTGAGGTGCTGGTCACCAATAACCCGCAGAAGCCATGGCGGGCCGGACTGTCGCGCAGCAACGACGGCCAACGCAGCACCGGTGAACAGCAGTGGGGCACCACTTTCGATTGGGACAGCCCGCTGGGCCTGGCCGATCAGTTGAGCCTGCGCGGCGGTCACGACGCAATGACCGATCACCAGCACACCTCCAGCAACGCCATGCTCAATTACAACCTGCCGTGGGGCTGGTGGAACTTCAGCTACACCTACAGCCAGAGCGACTACCGCTCGCAGATCGCCGCCAACGGCTACAACTTCAAGCAGACCGGCGACAGCGAAAACCATCAGCTGCGCGCCGAGCGGGTGATCCATCGCGACTCGGTGAGCAAGACTTCGCTCAGCGCCGGGCTGTCCTACCTGCGCACCAACAACTACATCGAAGACAGCAAGCTCAAGCTGAGCAGCAACCGCATCAGCGAAGCGCAGTTCGGTTTCAACCACGGTCGCCGCATCGGCAGCGCCTTCGTCAACTTCGACGCCGGCATGCAGGAAGGCATCGGCGCGTTCGACGCGCAGGGCAGCCACGATCCAGGCCCCGGCGAACCGGACGCACGCTACCGCAAATACACCGCGACCTTGAGCTACCTGCAACCGTTCAAAGTGTGGGGCGAATCCTTCACCTTCAGCAGCCTGATGACCGGCCAGCGCAGCGAGGACGTGCTGTTCAGTTCACAACGCACCAGCCTCGGCGGGCTGTCGTCGATCCGTGGCTACAAGGATCAGTCGCTGTCCGGCGACAGCGGCGGCTACTGGCGCAACGACCTGCGCTGGAGCCGACCGGTCACGGCCGAATGGCTGCGCCCGGTGTTCGCTGAATACGGCACCAGCCTCGGTTACGACCAGGGCGTGATTCGTGGCGATCGTTACAACGGTGAGCAGCATGGGCGCATGTCGAGCAACTCGCTGGAACTGTTCGCCCGCGGTGAGCACGTCGCCGCCAGTGTGACCTTTGCCCATTCCCTGGAACGCCCGGATGTATTGACCGAGCGTGAAGCGCCGATCTATTTCCGCCTGGATTTCTTCCTCTAATACCTGCCCGATCCGAGATTCTTTTATGTTTATTCGCCAACTGGCCTTCCTGGCCAGTCAGCCTTCTGCTGCCGTAAAAAACCACGAACACTTCCTTGGTATGCCGAAACGCGGTCTCGCGTTTCTGTTGGCCAACGTCATGTTCTGGCAATCGATGTGGGCGCAGGCAGACGGGATCGTGGTCAACGCGCCGGGCACCACGCTTGACCGCGCCGGCAATGGCGTGCCGATCGTCAATATCGCCGCGCCCAATGGCGCGGGCCTGTCGCACAACCAGTTTCACGATTACAACGTGGACGCCCAAGGCGTCATCCTCAACAACGCGACAAGTCGCACCCAACTCACACAGATGGGCGGGATCATTCTCGGCAACCAGAATCTGCGTGGGGTCGCCGCACAAACCATTCTCAACGAAGTCAACGGCGGAAGTCCGAGCCAATTGCGCGGCTATACCGAAGTTGCCGGGCAATCGGCCCGCGTGATCGTTGCCAACCCGTACGGCATCAGTTGCAACGGTTGCGGCTTTATCAACACGCCGCGCGTGACCTTGACCACCGGTAAACCGGTACTTGACGGCGCGGGTCGGCTGGATCGTTTTCAGGTCGATCAGGGCAACGTTTCCATCGATGGCAAAGGTCTGGATGCGAGCGCTGTCGACAGCTTTGAAATCATCACCCGCAGCGCGCAGATCAATGCGCAGATTCACGCAAGACGCCTGAACATCACCACTGGGCGCAACGACGTCAACGCCGATACGCTCACCGCCACCGCGCGCGCCGATGACGGCAGCGCCAAACCGCAACTGGCCATCGATTCTTCGGCGCTTGGCGGCATGTACGCCGGGACGATCAAACTGGTCGGTACCGAGGCGGGTGTCGGTGTGAAACTGGCAGGTGAACTGGCGGCCAGCGCTGGCGATATTCAGATCGACGCCAATGGCCAGTTGAGCATGGCCAAAGCTACCGCCAGCAGTGCCGTCGATATCATAGCTAAAAGTCTTGATGCCCAAGGCCCCGTTTATGCCGGCACGCAACTGGCGGTGCAGACTGCTGAGCAGTTGGTCAACCACCAGAGCGTTGCCGCCCGCGATAGCGTGCACCTGACCAGCGGCGGCAAGTTAACCAACACCGGGGTGATCGAAGCCGGGGTCAACCCCGACAACAGTCGGAATGTCAACGGCGATCTGTCCATCAACAGCGATTCCGTGAGCAACAGCGGCAGTGTGTCGGCCAGCCGTTCCCTGAACGTTACCGCTGCTGGTGTGCTCGATAACCAGAACGGCATCATCCAGGCACAGAACGTTACTTTGAGCGCGGCTCGACTGGTCAACCAAGGCCTCAATGCACGCATTTATGGGGAAACCGTTCTTGCGTTTAATGCCCCGGCGATCGTCAACCTCGACGGCCTGATCCGCTTTGCCGATGGACAGTTGACGACGGTGTCGGTCGACAGTCTCGACAACCGTCAGGGCCGTATCGAAGTGGCCGGCGGCAGTTTCAAGCTTAATACTCGAGAGCTGCAGAACGCCGATGGCAAAATCATTGCCGGGCAACTGGACATAGAGGCTAGCCAGATCGACAACAGCCGCGGCCTGATCGGCGCCAGTGAGAGCGAAGCCAAGGTTTTCGCACGTGAACGGCTGGACAACGGCAAAGGCAAAATTCAGGCGAAAACCACGTTGGCAATGTCCGGAGGCGAATTGCTCAATCGGGGCGGTACGCTGGCGGCTGATCAAATGAGGGTCACGGCGGCGCGCCTCGATAACAGCACCAAAGGTGTGATCAGTGCCGAAAACGGCGCTGTCGAGCTGGCGTTGGCGCAGGATCTGGATAACCACGACGGTAAGGTACAAGCATCGACTCAACTGTCTGTCGCTGCCCAAAGCATCAACAACCGCAACGCCAGTCTCACCGGTAAAACCATTGAGATGACCAGCCGCGGCGCGCTCGACAATACTCAGGGAACGATTTCGTCCGCTGACACTGTCATCACCAGCGCAGACATGGATAACAGCCAGGGTCTGATTCAAGGCAACGATCGCCTTAAACTGACCGCACAGGATCTGGAAAACTCGGGTGGCAAGCTGCTGGGCGGTGTGCTCGATGCAAGTCTGACCCATCTCACCGGCAACAACGACGGCACCATTAGCGCAGAAAACGGCACGCTCTCGCTGACGGTTCAGCAGCACCTGAACAACGCCTTGGGTCGGCTGCAAGCCAGCCAAGGTGACGTGGATGTTTACACCCGTTCTTTCGATAACCGGGGCGGCGTAGTCGCCGCTCAGCAGTTGTTGGTGGTGGCCAAGGAAGGACATGTCGACAACCGTGGCGGGCGCATGATCAGTGATGGTCTGAACCTGCACGCTGCCAGCCTTGATAACAGTGACAACGGTCTGTTGGCTGCGGGTGTTGACGGGGCTCGGCTGATCCTCAAACAGACCGCTCCCGGCCAGTCACAACTGCTCAACAACAAAGGCCGTATCCAGAGTGATGTCGGCCTGCACATCGAAAGCGATGCCGTCGATAACAGGGCCGGCGTCCTGCTCGGCAAAACCATCGACATCACCGCCACGCAACTGACCAATAACGATAAGGGTGGCATTGTCGGTAATGGCGGCGATGTCGCATTGAACATCTCCGGTGTCTTCAGCAACGTGACCGGTGTGGTTGATGCCGGTGAACAACGCTTGCTGCTCGAGGACTTCACTGCACTGGACAACCGTGGCGGTACCTTGCGCGGCAAGCGTCTGGACATCACCGGCACTTCGATAAACAACAACGATGCCGGCCAGATCGTCGCCAGCAGTGGCGGCCTGAAAATCACTGGCAAGACCCTCCTGAATCAGCAGGGTGTGATCCTCGCCAACGGCAGTCACGCGGAACTGGCACTCGGTAGCGGCACCTTGCAGAATCAGGGTGGGACGGTGCAAGCCGACTCTTTGGAAATCACCAGCGGCCACCTCGACAACAGCGCAGTCAACGACAAGGCCGGGCTGATTTCCAGTCTGTTAGATGACTTGAAACTCACTGTTTCGCGCCTGACCAACCGCGCGGGCAAACTGTTCGGCAAGGATCAAGTGATCTTCACTGGCAGCAGCCTGGATAACACTGGCGGCGAGATCAGTGGCAATCAACTGAGGCTCGACGCGGCGGGGCAGATTCTCAATCAGGGTGGCCTGATTGAATCGGCAACCCATCTGAAACTCACTGCCAGCGAGTTGGATAACAGCGCCGGCGGCCAAGTTCGAGCACTCGGTGGGGCATCCAGTCAGCTCAAACTGACCGGTAACCTGAACAATCAGGGCGGCGTAATCGAAATTGGCAGTCAGGATCTTGAGTTAGGTGCAGCCCAACTCAACAACTTCAGCGGAAGCGTACGCCACGCGGCGGCTGGCCTGTTCGATCTGGATCTGAGTAATCTTGCCGGAGAGCAGGGCAGCCTCACCGGTTTGGGTAAAGGCGTATGGGACGTCGGCTCAGTCATCGGCGTCGGCAACTGGCAACTCAACGGTGGCTTGACCTACACCAGCGCTCAGAGCCTGACCCTCAACGCCGACGACCGCATCGCCAGCGCTTCGGCACTGAGCCTGAATGTCGCCAACCTGACGAACGCCGGACAACTGCTCAGCGATGGCGATCTGACGCTGACCCTTGGCGGCCACCTGATCAACAGCGGTCGAGTATCGGCTCAGCAGAAGCTCACCATCAACGCCAACGATGTGATTCAACAGGACGGTCGGCTGGTCAGCGGCGGCGATACCGTCATGACCTTGCGCGGCACGCTGGACAACCTCGGTAGGCTGATCGCCAACCAGAACCTCACGGTGACGGCTGCGCAGGTCAATAACAAAGGTACCCTCGGCGCCCAAGGCAATCTCGAACTCAACGCTACCGACGGTATCTCCAACGTAGCCGATACGCTGCTGTTCAGCGGTGGCTCGATGAAGTTGCATGGCAACAGCTTGAGCAACTATTACGGCGATATTTATAGCCGTGGCAATCTGTCGTTCGACGCTGTGGGCGGTGGTCGGGCTACGTTGTTCAGCAACTTGTCGGGGACGATTGAGGGCGAGGGGGATATCGACATCAATGCGGTGTCGGTGGAGAACGCCAAGTCGGTTTTCGAAATGACGCAGGGCGGCAGTTCCGGCTCCATCAGATGGGTTTGCGGGCAGCACTGCGGTGGCCACGATGGCTGGAAAAGAGGCACGATCATCATTGATCGGACCTATAACGAAGTGGTCCTCAAAGACTCGACTGCATCGCGCTTCGTCGCGGGCAAAAACCTGACGATTCATGCTGGCAGCGTAGAAAACCGCTACAGCATGATGGCTGCCAACGGCAATCTCACGGTAACGGCCGACCGCTTGTTAAACCTTGGCGCGGCATCGCGCTCTGGAACTTCGACAGAAACGATCGGCACGCCTGGCAAGATCGATAATAGCTTATGGGATCGCATGGAGTTCGTCGAAGTCCCGGCGTTCAATGCGCAGACGCAGCAGGGACATTTCGATGAGGCACGCTTCAACGAGTTGGTCGCCGTTACCAATGACAGTCGCTTTTCTCACCCCGCCAATGTACACATAGACTGGTCCCCCAATGGCAACACCTTGTATCCGGCCACCCTGCAGGCGGGAGGAACGGTAAGCCTTGACGTCACCGACTCGATTCAGAACGGCAAGCTCTACAACAATACTTACGATCAACTCACCGGAAATCTGGACAGCGAAAAAGCGACCGGTGTGGGTGTCGTCGACATCAATCTGGGCAAGCGCAGCAGCAACGCCAGCGTTCAGGTCGCGAAGGACGTCACTCGCATCGAAAAGGTGGATGCGGATGGCGTGAAGCAGATCAGCTTTGTCCCGGTTGATTTCCGTGGGGTGCCGTTCGCTGCCGTAGATCCAACCGCGTCTTCGACTTTCAGGCTTCCGAAAGGCCCGTACGGCATGTTCGTGCAGAGCCAGAGTCCACAAAGTCGTTATCTGATCGAAACAAACCCTGAGCTGAACCAGGCCGCGCCATTCATGAGTTCCGACTACCTGCTCGGCAAACTCGATTTCAGCGCTGATGAAGCCGCGCGCCGCCTCGGCGACGGCCGCTACGAATCGCGCTTGATCAGCGATGCGGTACTGGCTCAGACCGGCCAGCGTTTTCTGGCCGGCGGCTTGAACAACGATTACGAGCAATTCCGTTACCTGATGGACAACGCGCTCGCCAGTAAAAATGAGCTGAATCTGGCGGTGGGAGTCACCCTGACGTCCGAGCAGGTGGCGGCGCTGACGCATGACATCGTCTGGATGGAAGAGCGCGTCATCGACGGTCAGAAAGTACTTGTGCCAGTGCTTTATCTGGCTCAGGCCGAATCCCGAAACGTGCGAGGCGGTAGCCTGATTCAGGGGCGTGATCTGCAAATGATCGCCGGCAATGACCTGGTCAACGTCGGCACTCTGCGTGCAACGAACAACCTCTCGGCAGATGTGAAAGGCAGCCTTTATAACGGCGGTCTGGTCGAGGCCAACGAACGCCTGAGCGTGATGGCCACCGACAGCATCCGTAATGCGCTGGCCGGTGATATACGCGGTAATCAGCTCAGCCTGAGCACCCTCAAGGGTGACATTGTCAACGACCGAACCGCCGTGACTTACAGCCCGGGGCAGGGGCTGCGCACTGCCCTTGACGAAGGCGGCAACATTAGCGCCCGCGATACGCTGAGCATCAAGTCCGGCAATGACTTGACCAACTCCGGCACGATCACCAGCGGCGCCGATGCAAACTTGAGCGCGACTCGCGACATCAATTTGCTGGCGGTCCAGGACGTCAACGAGATTCACAATATCGAGAACGGCGGGCATCGCTCGACCGTCACTACAACGGTGGAAAATCTAGCGTCCACCGTGAAGAGCGGCGGCAACCTGAAACTCGACGCCGGGCGCGACATCAACGTCCTCGGCAGTACTGCCGAAGCTAAAGGCGATCTGCTTGCCGACGCGAAACAAGACTTGAACATGGCTTCGGCGAGTGACGAACACAATGTCGAGACCAACAGCAAAAAAGGCAAGAAACGCGTCCACGAAGAAGATAACCACACCGTCCAGAAAGCCGCCGAGTTCATCGCGGGCGGCGACGTAAAGACCTCTTCCGGCCGCGACACCACACTTGTCGCGAGCAAGATCAGTGCAGGCAATGAAGCCTACGTGTATGCGGGTAATGACCTGAACCTGCTGGCAGCGCAGAACAATGACTACACCCTGTATGACATGAAAGAGAAGGGTGGTTTCGGCGCCAAGAAAATGAAGCGCGACGAGGTTACCCAGATCACTCATGTGGGTAGCGAGATCAAGACTGGGGGCAATCTCACGCTGGTTAGCGAGGGAGACCAGCGCTATCAGGTGGCGAAGCTCGACAGTGGTAAAGACCTCGTTCTCGACAGCGGCGGCTCCATCACCTTTGAAGGGGTGAAGGATCTGCATGACGAAAGTCATGTAAAGAGCAGCGATAACCTGGCGTGGACTTCCATGAAGGGGGAGGGCAGGACTGACGAAACGTTGCGTCAGAGTGCCCTGATTGCCAAAGGATCGATCACCATCAAAGCGGTTGATGGACTTAAGATCGATATCAATAGGGTAAACGAACAAAGTGTCAGTCAGGCCGTGGATGCAATGGTCGCTGCCGATCCGAATCTAGCCTGGTTGAAGCAGGCACAAGCACGAGGCGACATTGACTGGCATCAGGTAGAGACGATCCACAAAAGTTTCAAGTATGAGCACTCCGGACTCGGTGCCGGGGCTCAACTGGTTTTGGCCATTCTTTTAGCGGCGATCACCGGGGGTGCAGGTGCTGCGTTAGTGGGAGCGGCCGAGGGCTCGTTATTTGCCGGCATTGCCAACACCATGTTTGTGTCCCTGGAAACAACGGCTGCTAATAGCGCAATCAGCAACAAGGGGAAAATTGGGGCAGTTGTCAAAGACACCTTCAGCAAAGAAAGTTTGAGAAATGCCGCGATTTCCGGAGCCACCGCCGGCTTGACTCAAGGCTTTATCGATCCATACCTTGGCGGCCAAACGGCGCCTTTCAACAACCTTACCAAGGGCTTTGACCTTAATACGCTTGAAGGTATCGGTGGTTTTGCCATCCATGCGAGCGCTCAAGGGCTCGCTTCGAGCAGCATTAAAACGATCATAGGCGGTGGTAGCTATAGCCAGAATCTGAAAGACGGCTTGATCTCTCAGGCAGGAAACGTCGTTGCCGCCACCGCGTTCAATTTTGTGGGCGGTTACGCTCAGAAAAACTGGCAAATAGCGAAAAATGCTGGCGACTCGGTCGGCATGGCCATATGGGCCGAAGGTGGTGCCGCTCGTACTGCTCTGCACGCGTTGATGGGGGGCGCCGTCTCCAGTATTACCGGTGGTGACTTCAAAACCGGAGCAATTGCTGCGGGTGCCAGCCAGGCAATGGCTAGCATCCTGAACTCCACCTTCGAAAATAAACCGGAGTTACGTCAGGCCTTTTCTCAAATTGTCGGGCTGACCGCCGCTGGGTTGGCGGGCGGGGATGTCAACAAGGGATCGTGGGTCGCGTTGATGGCTGACCAGTACAACCGTCAGCTCCATCTTAAAGAGGCAGTGGCACTCGAGAAACTGCAGAAAGAGTCACCGGATAAAGCTTATGAGCTCAAAGCGGCTGCATGTGCGTTGGTTCATTGTAGTGAATCAATACCAACGGGTGATCCGAAATATCAGGAGTTCAAGGATCTCGAAACTGCAGGCAAAGGCTTCAAGGGGGCGCAAGATGCGCTGGTCGCAACGGGAGCTTTTGACGAGTACTCAAAATGGGACCAGGCCAACGATGCACTTGAGCGTAATGAAGAAGGCGCCCAACGCTCAATTGCTGCTCAACGAGCGATATTTGGTGCTACGGGTGCTGTAGCCGGTTACGGAGGCGCAGTAGCCTTTAGCCCGGCTTGTGTGAGTGTGGTTGGTTGTACGCTGCCTGCAATGTCAGCATTGGCGGGCGCCGCTTCCTTCAAGGATGGCTGGGACGCCACTGGCCAACTGTTTGCGCCTTATGAATACACCCAGGGCGACAGGGTTAATGCGTCGTTCAGTAGTGATACGTACCCAGGTGATGTGAGTCCGCTTCGTGACTACGGTACGGAAGTTGCTAAATCCGCATTGGAATTCGCGCTGCTGAAGGGCGCCGGGAAGTATCTTGAGGATGTTGGAACCGGGGCCTCGGTTTTGATCACTGGCGTGAAGAAAGAGGGGGTAGCGGCTGACGGAATCAAAGGCGCTTCAAATGTAGATCAGCCCGTCCTTCCTGCGTGGTACCGCGAAGACAGTTCAGCAGGAGCCGTTTTCAACAAAACAGGCGAGCTACCGGACGGGTACCGCCGGGTATTGAACACCAGAACAGGGAATGCCGAGGTGCTTGCACCGGATGGTCAGTTCTATCTTGAAACAAGCAATGGACTCAGGCCAAAGGCTGGCGGTAATCTTGCTGAGTTGGCGGAGGCTGAGCGGCGGATTGATGGATCAAAAGCAACAGCGGGTTCTGTAGAAAAACAAGCGACGCCTAGTTTTTCCAATCAATTCCCAGATCATCCAACAGGTGTCCCAACGCTAATCTCTGATACAAAGTTGACTCAAGGCGCAGGACGATATAATTATGTCGTTCTTCAGGATGGTCAGTTAGTGATCGGACGAAAATTTAATGATGTAGGCGGTGGTCACATTGACCTAGCAAATGGCAAACCCGTTGTTGCTGCGGGAGAAGTGAAAGTTGTGAACGGCGAAGTTAAATATATTGATAATACATCAGGGCACTATGAGCCATCTGGTCGGGCTGCGCAAACCGCAGCAGAAGATGCTTTTTCTCAAAAAGGGCTTGATGTGGGAGGGAAATATATAGAAAAAGTATGGGTGCCAGATCCTAGCAATTCCAGAAAAGGAGCCTGGGTGCCGAAATGAATGACGTTATTAAAGAGTTTGATGAGCTTTGCGATATGGCTATGGCCGCTTTTAGTGAAGAGCTAGAAATTTCCTACGAGATGTCCTTGTTAAATATTTTGAAATTTATTAAAAAAAATCCTGACTATAAAGAAGATTTTATAGATAGATTTAAGTTGATTTTAATGTCTAGGAGCTCGCCATTTGAAGTTGTGGCATTTTGTATGCGTGAGCTTCAGTGGCCCGAAATTAAAGAATTTGTAATTTCAAAGATGAATCCTTCTGAGGATCCTCGGACCGAGGCCCTGCGAAGTACATTAACCGCATATGACGAATTTTGGCCTGATGCCGATCTTTACAGTTACTATGGCGTGAAATAATTGGTGCCAAAGCTACTGGTGGCGCTGCCGGAAAGGTAGATAAGTTTATTCCTCCAGGAATGGACCGCTCATTCCGTTCTGTTAACCTAGAGTTTTCGCCGAGCAAGTATGTTGTTGATACAATGCAGAGCTCATAAATTTAAAACATGGTGGGTTGTTTTGGGGTAGGCTGTTCAAATATTGCAAGAAAGTTATTTTATGCTTCTGGTGGTGAAGGGGCGGTATTGACGTTTGCCATGCGAGAACTGGCGAATTAAATTTTTATGAGTTGCGTTTTCAGCTGCATAATATTTATGGGCGAGGTGGTTGTATAGGTGCCATGCACTCTGGTGCTATTCCCGAGCATCCTGATAAGTTGGATGTGCTAATCGGTACAGTTGGTCATGAGCCAAAATGGCTTTATTTGGTTGATCCGAATAGTCCGGAGGCGATTTTCACCGGGAAGTAGATTCGTTATTAGCATCGCGGAAGGGGCAGGGATAAATGGGGATAGACCACGTTTAATTCAATTGGCTAAGAGGTAAATGGGGGATAAGAGGTAAATGGGGACAGACCACGTTTAGAAAGCACTCCGAAAATGTGGTCTGTCCCCGTTGACCCGTTGACCCCCTCGTTCAACCCTATTCCTAAAGGGGATTGGGAACAGCATATTAAAAATATTAACCCGGGCGGAGTGTCGATCTCTGATAAGTTGAAGGGGTTGAAATAATGGGTGTGACTAGAATTTTAGACTCGGAAGGTGAGCTGCTTAATATTCTTCATGACTTGAATGCACTTGAGTGGAGAAAGTATGGGCAACGTAATCCAGAGGTCTGGATGGGTGATCATTTTGAAAGAGAGGATCGTTCGAGATTTCCTCCATATATAGCTTTTCGATTTGAAAAAGAAAATGAATATGTTATCTCTATTTTGAATGAGGTGATTGGTTCATATAATGGCTTGATTTCTTGGGTGCTGATAGGTTGTGAGCGTTATGCGTCCTCTGGCATGAATTGGGTAGTTGAACCTGCATATATTAAGGACGTAGAGGCTAAAGCCAAATTTTTAGGGTGCTCTTCTGAAAGCTATCTTGCCAAGTATGAGCCTGAGTTTGGCTCTATTGCCTTTGAAGACTTGGTTGGGTTAACTGAGTATATTCGTAAAAAATTCTCAGAATTGAATATCTCTAGCCAATGAACTGTAGAAGTCTTGGCTTGTATTGGCACTTCCGACACCGGCCTAGCGCCGGTGTTTTTGCACCCGATCTGCCCACTTTTTTCTATCTATTTACATCTTTTTTGCTCCCAAGTGCATCCTTTCAGGACTCAAGTTGCACCCCTTTTGCACCCCCCTGACTACCTATGGTCTACCTCTCGTCCGCTTAATGAGGCGGACCCAAAAATAGGTAAATGGGGACAGACCACGTTTAGAAAGCGCTCCGAAAATGTGGTCTGTCCCCGTTAACCCAGAGAAATGTAATAAGTGGAACGGCTTAGGGAGCTGCACCCAAAGTGGACGCTGAGAGAACGGTATGAGGACAGACCTTCCAAGACGTCAATCAAACCTCTCATCCGCCTAATGAGGTGGACCCAAAAATACCTTCGTTGATCACGGATAGAATTGCGGACAAAGCCGCTACGAACTCTGGCAAGCTTTATCCAAATGGAAATATGAAAGATGCCCACGCTGAAATCGGAGTGATTTAGCAAGCGTATAGCGCTGGTAAAACCACCGGAGCGGATATGTCCATGACCGTCGCCGGAAAGGATGTATGCGGATTCTGCAAAGGCGACACAGCCGCTGCCGCAGAAAAGGCTGAGTTGAAATCTTTAACCGTAAGCGCTATAGATGATAAAACAGGACTGCCGAAAAACTACTACTGGGAGCCAGGTATGAAGTCCATTAAGGAGAAGAAATAGATGATAATCGGAGGGTATACTCTTAGTCCTGAGCACGGTAGATTGCAAATTCCTCTTGTTCATCAGCCGACTATGGAAGATGTTGAATCCATTATATTTGAGTATAGTAAATTCGATGGCGTCATTTCGTTGTCTGTTACCCCTGTTCCTGAAACTGGGCCTTACGAAATTAATCTTTATGCTGATTCTGGAAACTATCTTCTGATGTTGAATCAATACCTGGATGATGGGGGGCACGTCGTGCGTACCCTTAATAATACGTCAGCTGGAACCAAGCGGATTGACGTTCTGGGTGATTGCTATCAGGCCAGTTTGATTACAAGAGATATAGGAGTTGTTATTTCTTGTTTTCAAGAATTTTTAAGTTCTGGTAATGTGAGCTCATTAGTGCTAAGTGTTTAGAGTGAGAGTGTGCAAGTAGAGTAAGAGTTAGGTGTGGAGCTGCTATGCAGATCGTCAATTCATCCGTTAGGATTGGGTGGAAGACAAAAAAGTGGCGAATTTATTAAAAAATGAGACAGGTTTATTTTATTTAATAAATCTGCCCCCTTTTTTAATTTGTGAATTTTAATGCTGCATCGTCAAAAAATAATCTTCGAATGATCGATTTGTTGAATCAGGCAGCACAGAAGAATGGTTCGTTTAAATAGGTACTAAGCATATGACTTCAATGACACCGTCTATGACAATTGAGCTTCTTCGACGGCTCACCGGCAAGCCCGTCTCCAAGCTTGTTAGGTATAGCTGGTGGCCTGCCTCGGAAGTTTCTGTGCAGTGTGGTATCGAGGATGAATTAGCCTTCTCATTAACTGCCGGACCCTTAGCTGTCTATTTTGAGGATGGCGTAATTCTTGGCTTTTCGAGTGACCCTTCTCTGAATAGTGTTATCGTTTGGGATGAAGCAGCGAGGGTTGCGGGTCAAGGTCCGGCCTCTTTGAATAGCGATGAAGAACTGTTCGCTATCTCTGAGTCTGGAAGGTTCTCTACTGTTTTTTGGAGGCGATTGATCGGCCGTTGTGTAAGCAATGTAACGATACTTAAGCGTGTGCACATGAGTGCGATAGAGAGCCAGCGCCCTAGTGAAGTAGGCTTGCGTTTTATTTTTTCAGACGGCAAGAGTTTTGTAGTATCTCATGGGTTACATGACAAATCTGATGATTTTTCAGTGCTAGAGGAAGCTCAGTTGAAGGGAGTTGAGTTGGAGGAAGTCTCGATAAACTAACGGTGCAAAAGAGTGGGCTAGCCTTACGCCGAAACCACCGTTGGCTGGTACTTCAGGGGGTAAATAGTGAAAGGCCACGTTTAATATAGCTGGCTGAAACAATACGTAAAATTTTGCCGTCGTTTGAGTCTTGCAGCGCACCAAGCTTTCAGTTCGACCAATTTAAGGATTCATTGATGCTGCGTAGACCCGGAGTTTTGATACCAGACGAAGAGGTAAATGGGGCCAGACCAAGTTTTGAAAGCACTCCGAAAATGTAGTCTGTCCCCTTTAACCTGATATGAAAATCACAACGCCGCAACAGCTGCCGCCTGCGCTGCAGCCCGGAAGGACTATTGAGTGATGTGAATATGATGGTTCGAGAAATTGGGCGAGAAGAGCCTGTGCAGGTGTTTGGTATTTACTGGATAGAGAGCCAGCGCTTTTACTGGATCATTCCTTATGATGGTTACGGTGGCCTGATGGCGCTCAGTGATAGAGAGGTCAATGTCGTTGACGCTTCTTTGTCAAGTGATCTCATCCTCTGCAAGGATGGGGAGGGAGGAGACATGATTTTGCATTGGGCAGCGGAAGACTTGATTGAAGAGCTTGTGGAGCGTGATCCACAGGCAATGGCCGAGTTCTTGGAGCGCATGAAAAGCTCACGATGAAGGTAAATGGGGACAGACCACGTTTAGGAGGAGGGGCGGGAATAGAGCGGATCTATTTTTTGATCTGTAATGAAGTTGATTCGCAGAATGACGATCCAGTCAAGGCTCGCATCTGGAGCGACCAGATAAGGTCATAAAGGAGCTTTTATGGACTCAAAAACATACAGGCTTTTAAACGATATCCCGGAACATGCTGATTATGCTGTAGAAGCCGGAGACCTGGATCCAGAGGATATTCCTCAGGAGCGAGTTGACGCAGTGGAGGAGTTGCTTTGCCGCACTCAGGACGATAATGAACGGTTTCTTGCTGCGAAGCTTTTGACCAATTGGGGATACCCAAGAGGTTTGATGGCTCTCGAGAAGTGCTTGGAAAAGCCTGAAAGTATTGAGTGGACATATAAACATCGATTGCACGGTTATGATGATACTTATTGCCATATACTTTTTGCTCTAACTCAATATTATGCCAATATGGCCGGTCGGGGCCACGCGGTGCTCGCGAGAGCTGAAGTATTTCCACTTGTTTCGAAAATAATTGTGTTAGCGGGTAGCCAGCCATTTGAAATTACTGGTGCACTTGATTTCGCGAGGAGAACAGGACATCAAGAATATCTACCTTTGATAAAAGACCATCTTCTCTCGATAATCGATCACTTTGATTTGCATCGATGGAAGATTTACGATGTTATCGTATTTCTTCTAGAGTTTGACGCCGATTTTGTAGTCTCTGTATTGAAACAAAAAAACAAAATAATTGAAGACTTCAAGCCGATGCACGGTGCATAGTTACTGCAGGTCCACACGAAGAAGCAAGTCTGGAGATTATTGATCGTGGTTGCCGCTAATGAATGAATCCTATGGAGTGAAGTGCGAGCAGTGTGGAGGCAATTTGATCGTCTTCAAAGAAGGTAGTACACAGGGAGTCCGTTGTGATCAGTGTGACTGGTCGGTGGTGACAACGAATATGCCCGGCATCCAGCTGGATAGGTGCAGGTATGAACTTCGCTGTCGCGGCGACTATCGGAATCAGGCTCAGGTGAGCGCTGTCTCCGAGGTGACAGGTCAAAATTATTTACTGTCCAGGATTACACTCCAGCAAGGCGATACTCTGGTATTCAGCGGTCAGGCGCAGGAGGTTTTACAGGCTAGAAATATTCTTGTGTCGGCTGGGGTTGTTTGTGAAATTACGCCTGATTTTCCCTGGATATGAATGAATTTGGCGATGATAGCGGTTTTTCGGAGGCGGGCTATGAATCAACAACAGCAGGACTTGATGATTGATCTGGTATCGCATCGGATCTCAAAAGACTGTTTTCTTGAGTCTCTATTTAAGCGTGGGGATATCCCCGAAGATTACCTGCGTGCTGAACTGGAAACTGCCCTTGAAATTAAAGACGCTGATAGTTTGGAATGCTTGCTGATATTCGGTGCGGTGTTCGGTTTCACTCAGGGTTGCGCGGATGTGTTATGCCGCTTACTCGTTGAGGACTGGCATTTCAGTCACGAGAATATTGCAAGGGAATTGAAGGTTTTCAGATACCTTGGTGCGGTCGACTATTTATTCAAGACGGCGCTGACCTGCTATCCGTATATCGCTTCCGAGCATGCTCTGGGTGTGAAATGCATTTATGCTTTACACGAGATTGGTACCGATAAGGCTAGAGAAAAATTGCAATTGCTGGCCAAGGTTGATAACGCTGAAATGTCCGAGTGTGCACGCCGTTTATTGGCGCGAGTCTGATGTTGCTTTAAAAGTGGTTGAGTTCGCAGGCATGAATATGCATTTCCCCATTTAAAATAAAAAGCCCCGAATTGCTTGGGGCTTTTTATTTGGGCTGGCGGTCGGCATGACTTAACGAAACGCCGGCACCACATCCCTGATAAACAACTCCAGCGATTTCTTCTTCTCCGCATGCGGCAGACTGTTGTCACACCAGAAACTGAACTCATCCACCCCCAGTTCCTGGTAATACTTGATCCGCGGAATGATCTCTTCCGGCGTACCAATCATCGCCGTCTTGTGCAGGCTCTCCAGTTCAAACTCCGGACGCCCGGCGAACTTCTCTTCCGGGCTCGGGGCGAGGAAGCCGTTGACCGGTACTTCCTTGTTGCCGAACCACGCATCGAAGGTGCGGTAGAAACGCGAGATCGCCTTGGCGCCGACTTTCCAGCCGTCCGGATCGTCAGCCGAGTGCACGTGGGTGTGGCGCAGCACCATCAGTTGTGGACGCGGGACGTTGGGGTTGTTGTCGAGTGCGGCCTGGAACTTGTTCTTCAGGTCGACGACTTCTTCGTCACCTTTCATCAATGGCGTGACCATCACGTTGCAGCCGTTGGCCACGGCGAAGTTGTGCGAATCCGGGTCGCGGGCGGCGATCCACATCGGTGGATTCGGCTTCTGGATCGGCTTCGGCACGCTGGTCGAGGTCGGGAATTTCCAGATGTCGCCGTCGTGGGCGTAGTCGCCTTGCCACAGGGCGCGGACCACCGGGACCATTTCGCGCAGGGCCTGACCGCCGCTGGAGGCGGGCATGCCGCCGGCCATGCGATCGAATTCGACCTGATAGGCGCCACGCGCCAGGCCAACTTCCATACGTCCGTTGCTGATGACGTCGAGCAGCGCGCATTCACCGGCCACCCGCAGTGGGTGCCAGAACGGCGCGATGATGGTGCCGGCGCCGAGGTGAATGGTGGTGGTTTTGGCGGCGAGGTAGGCCAGCAGTGGCATCGGGCTCGGCGAGATGGTGTATTCCATCGCGTGGTGTTCGCCGATCCACACGGTGCTGAAACCACCGGCCTCGGCCATCAGGGTCAGTTCGGTCAGGTCTTCGAACAGTTGGCGGTGGCTGACGCTTTCGTCCCAGCGTTCCATGTGGATGAACAGGGAAAATTTCATGACGCTTCCTCGGATCTTTTGTTGTTGAGGCTACAAAACTGTGTGGGAGGGGGCTTGCTCCCGAAAGCGCTGGATCAATCGACATCTCTGGTGGCTGACGCATCGCCTTCGGGAGCAAGCCCCCTCCCACAGTGGATTTGTGTGGGGTTGAAGTTTTGCTCAGGCCAGAACGGGCAGGGCGCCCATCTTGCCGTGGCAATACACCAGCGGCCCGGTGTGCTGCTCCGGGACGATCAGGTTCTTCACCGCGCCGACCATGATCGCGTGGTCGCCGCCTTCATATTCGCGCCACAACTCACACTCGATGATAGCCGTCGCGTTGGCCAGGATCGGGTTACCCAACTCGCTCAATGTCCACTCGATGCCTTGCGCTTTGTCCTTGCCTTTACGGGCGAAGGCATAGGCTTCGCTCTGTTGGCCGCCGGACAGAACGTGGATTGCGAAGCGCTTGTTCTTGATCAGCACAGGGTAGGAGTCGGAGCTGTAGTTGGGGCAGAACAGCACCAGCGCCGGGTCCATCGACAGTGAACTGAAGGCGCTGGCGGTGAGGCCGACGATCTGGCCGTCATCGTCCAGCGTGGTGATGACGGTGACGCCGGACGGAAACGAGCCCATGACTTGTTTGTAGATGGCAGCATCGATCATTGGACGGTCCTCGGGTGTTGTGACGCGATTTTTATGTATTTGTTGGTCTGATGGTATACCAGTATTTTTTCTTTGCAAGGGCTTTTAGGCTGAACCGATAAACGTGGTGCTTTCGTCGGAAACTCAGCGTTTATTGGGCTTTCGGCTGGCCTGCAGGCCATGGTATCAGTGAGGATGGCGTATCAGATGGCGCCGCAAACTACGTATCAGTCTTGTGAAATGTTTGGAATACCATAATATGGTCTGCATCTGAGGGGCGACCCAGAGTTCCCCCGGTTTGGCTTCATACAAAGATAAAAACAGACAAACTCGAGTTCATGCATATGTCCCAGATGTCCCGGCAAGATCCGTTGATCGAGAATCACACGGTCGACTACGTCCCACTCGCGGAACGCCACGGGAAGGCCCGCGACCTTTTCACTTTATGGTTCAGCACCAACATCGCGCCACTGCCCATCGTCACCGGCGCCATGGTGGTTCAGGTGTTCCATCTCGACTTGCTCTGGGGGCTGCTGGCGATTGCGCTGGGGCACCTGATCGGCGGCGTGGTGATCGCACTGGCCTCGGCGCAGGGGCCGCGCATGGGCATTCCGCAAATGGTTCAGAGCCGTGGCCAGTTCGGGCGTTACGGCGCACTGCTGATCGTGTTTTTTGCGGCGCTGATCTACATCGGCTTTTTCATTTCCAACATCGTGCTCGCCGGTAAATCGATTGTCGGTATTGCGCCATCGGTGCCGGCACCGCTGAGCATTCTGATTGGCGCACTGGCGGCCACGGCGATTGGTGTGATCGGCTACAACTTCATCCACACGCTCAACCGCATCGGCACCTGGGTGATGGGCAGCGCGCTGCTCGCCGGTTTCATCTACATCTTCGCCCACGACTTGCCGGCAGACTTCCTGACGCGCGGCAGCTTCAACCTGTCGGGCTGGCTGGCGACGGTGTCGCTGGGGATCATCTGGCAGATCAGCTTCTCGCCGTACGTGTCCGATTATTCGCGTTACCTGCCGGCGGATATCGGCATCGCCAAACCGTTCTGGGCCACTTATCTGGGGGCGACGCTGGGGACGATTCTGTCGTTCAGCTTCGGCGCCGTGGCGGTACTGGCAACGCCGGAAGGCACCGAGGCGATGGCGGCGGTCAAGCAGTCCACCGGGTGGCTGGGGCCGATTCTGATGGTGCTGTTTCTGCTCAATATCATCAGCCACAACGCGCTGAATCTGTACGGCGCGGTGCTGTCGATCATCACCTCGATCCAGACCTTTGCCAGTCAGTGGACGCCAAGCATCAAGGTGCGCGTGGCGTTGTCGAGTGTGGTGCTGGCGGGTTGCTGCGTGGTGGCGCTGGGTGCCTCGGCGGACTTCATTTCGCAGTTCATCGGACTGATTCTGGCGTTGCTGCTGGTACTGGTGCCGTGGGCGTCGATCAACCTGATCGACTTCTATCTGATCAAGCGCGGCGCGTATGACATCACCTCGATTTTCCGCGCGGATGGCGGCATTTACGGGCGCTTCAATCTACACGCGATCATTGCCTACTTCCTCGGGATTATTGTGCAGCTGCCGTTCGCCAATACCTCGTTGTATGTCGGGCCGTACGCCAATCTGGTGGACGGTGCGGATCTGTCGTGGCTGTTCGGCCTGGTGGTGACAGTGCCGTTGTATTACTGCCTCGCCACACGTGGGCAGACCCAGAATCAACGTGGCGAGGGGATTTATCCCCGATCGGCTGCGAAGCAGTCGTGAAATCAGCGAGTGCGGGCCCCTTTGAGATGTAAAGGGGGCCGCTTCGCGCCCCATCGGGGATGAATCCCCTCACCACAAGTGATCCTCGCCCAGGCTCCGCATTCCAGTGGTCATTCAAATTGGCCATTTCGATCCCCTTTTGGCCCATCCCCCACTGTGCCGCGACCCCGAGGTCGGCAAGAATCAAAGCCATAACTAAACGCTGGACTTTGCTTGCCCTTGGCTACCTTTACAGCCGCTGCCGTGTACAGAACATAAAAACCATCGATCTCACGTCGCATTCCGGGGAAACAACCATGGTCACGATGAAACGCATTCTGGGTGCCACCGTGTGTGGGCTGACGCTGCTGGCCAGCGCGGTGCACGCCGAACAGCGCGAACTGCGGGTGTACAACTGGGCGGATTACATCCTGCCGTCGGTGCCCAAGGATTTCGCCGCGAAGACCGGCATCAAAGTGACCTGGGACACCTTCGACACCAACGAATCGCTGGAGGCCAAGTTGCTCACCGGCAACTCCGGCTACGACCTGGTGGTGCCGTCGAACCAGTTCATCGACACTCAGATCAAGGCCGGCGTGTTCCAGAAACTCGACAAGTCAAAACTGCCGAACTGGAGTCATCAGGATCCGGCGCTGCTCAAACTGCTCGACGCCAATGACCCTGGCAACCAGTACGGCGTGCCCTACATGTACGGCACGGTACTGATCGGTTTCAACCCGGCCAAAGTCAAGGCAGCGCTCGGCGACAACGCGCCGGTGGACAGCTGGGATCTGGTGTTCAAGCCGGAGAACATGGAGAAGCTCAAATCCTGCGGCGTGGCGATGCTCGACTCGCCGTCGGAAATTCTGCCGCTGGCCCTGCATTACCTCGGCCTCGACCCGAACAGCCAGAACCCGGCCGACTATGAAAAGGCCAAGGACCTGATGCTGAAGATTCGTCCGTACGTGACCTACTTCAACTCGGCCAAGTACATGACCGACATCGCCAATGGCGACATCTGCGTGGCCATCGGTTACTCCGGCAGCTTCTATCAGTTCGGCAACCGTGCGAAAGAGGCGGGCAACGGTGTGGTGGTTGACTGGCGCTTGCCGAAGGAGGGCGCGCCGATCTGGTTCGATACTTTCGCGATTCCGAAGAGCGCGAAGAATGTCGAAGAGGCGCATGAATTCCTCAACACCTTGCTCGATCCGAAAGTCATTGCGCCGATCAGCGACTTCCTCGGCTACCCGAACGTGAACAACGACTCGATGCCGCTGGTGAACAAAGACATCACCGGCAACCCGAACCTGACGCCAACGCCTGAGGCCCTGAAAACCCTTTATGTAGTCCAGCCACTACCTCAAAAACTCGAACGCGTACGCACGCGGGTGTGGACCAGCATCAAGTCCGACAAGTAGCCGCACACCCTCTGGAGGAGTGAGCCTGCTCGCAAAGGCGCTGGACCAGGCAACATGGATGCTGAATGTGCCGGCCCCTTCGTGAGCAAGCCCACTCCCACCCTTTGATCTCGGCCAGCTCCGGATCCTCCATCCACTGACTATCACCTGTGGGAGCGGGCTTGCTCGCGAAGGCGTCGGGTCAGCCGACACCTTTATTGAATGTCGCACCGCATTGTGAGCAGGCTCACTCCTACAGGTTTTGTGGCGCGTTTTTACTCATCACCAGACTCAACACCACCGACCCCAGAATAACCCCGCCGACCACCGCCAGTGACCATTCCACCGGCATGTGAAACCAAGGCATCAGCGTCATCTTGCCGCCGATGAACACCAGCACAATCGCCAGTCCATACTTGAGCAAATGAAAGCGGTCGGCCATGTCGGCCAGCAGGAAATACAGCGCGCGCAGACCCATGATCGCAAAGATGTTCGAGGTGAACACGATGAACGGATCGGTGGTGACGGCGAAGATCGCCGGGATGCTGTCGACCGCAAACATCAGGTCGCTGGCCTCGATCAGCACCAACACCAGGAACATCGGCGTGGCCCAGCGCACGCCGTTCTGCAGCACGAAAAAGCGCTCGCCGTGAAAGCCCTGAGTGATCCGCATGTGCCCACGCACCCAGCGCAGCAGCGGGTTTTTGTCGAGGTCCGGTTGTTGCTCGGCGAACATCAGCATCTTGATCCCGGTGATGATCAGGAACACCCCGAAGGCATACAACAGCCACTCGAACTGCGACACCAGCCACACACCGGCGAAGATCATCGCCGCGCGCATCACGATCGCCCCGAGTACGCCGTACAGCAGCACCCGGCGCTGCAATTCCGGTGGCACGGCGAAGTAGCTGAAGATCATCACGAAGACGAACATGTTGTCGATCGACAGCGATTGCTCGATCAGATAACCGGTGAGGAATTCCAGGGTCTTGCGCTGGGCAATCTCAGCGCCGAACTCGCCGTGCAAATACCACCAGAGCAATCCGGCGAAAGCCAAGGCCAGTGCGCACCAGGCGATCACCCAACAGGACGCTTCCCGCACTGAAACGCAGTGCGCCTTACGTCCGCCGAAGACGAACAAATCCAGTGCAAGCATGGCGAGGACGAAGACGATAAACGCGCCCCACATCCATGGTTCGCCGATATTGATGTTGTCAGTGGGCATGGCAATCTCCCTGTCTTTTATGTCGTTGGAGGCAGACCGGGACATGCTAGCGAGGAGTGAATGCAAAGGAAAAATCGTATATTCCTGAGGCAAAGTTCGATAAAAACGAAGTGTCTGGCGTTTTTTGCGGCAGGCATCTTTGCAATGGCAAGCGGCATTGATGCGTTTATACGAGAGAAATTTCAGTGCGAGTTGATTTGGAAGGCAGAGCTGCCAAACACTGCGGGCGGACACATACCCGTTTGGCATTAATATGTCATTGCGACTGACTTTCTTATTGTGCAGGTTTGTCAAGAGGGCCCGATGCCAGCAGTTCTAATCTGCCTTGTACTTTGTGCGGCTTTCCATCGGGCTCTATTTGAAAATCAAAGTCTGCGTATATTGATTTGTTTTTGTCGTCTCGCTTAAGTTTGATTTCGCCGTTGTCACTCGAAATGATCCCTCCAGAAGCAATGACGCTGGCACGCACAGGGCTTTCGTCACCTTTCTTAATTGGATATGTGCCACTTTCGAGCTTCTGATCAATGATGATAGTAATCTGGTAAAAAACGTCTGCTTCGTGATATCGACCGATGATGCTGACTGATCCGGGAACCAAGGATGCATAAATAAACAGCTCCGGCCTGAAACTCGGAATGGGCGGAAAATCAGGATTGAATTCGGCCTTGTAGTATTTGCCAACGGGTTGTTGCTGTACTTCGATGGGTAATGGCTTCAAGTTTTCATCGACGCCAAGTTGTTTAAGCAGAATGGCATTGCTCATGGTTGCGTTCCTTCAGTGCTGAACGGTTTCAGGGATTTTCCAAATGGAAAGTCTATCGAGCGAGAACGTTACTCGCCGTCCTGTTCCACCGCTACTGTCAGAACTGTCAGTTGCCAGTTATGGGGGGGTGTGTTGGCAGGATTGTATTGATGCAGAGATAAGTGAAAGGGCATTGCAATCGAAAGCGGATTGAGGCCCTATCGAGCCTCAATCCAACCCTGCTTTTTACTTGCCGACAGTCAACGCCGGAGTACGCGGCGGCACCTGACGTTTCGAGCCCGTAGCCTCAAACGCCGAGGCCAGACGCAACAGATTCGAGTCATCGTAAGCACGACCGGCGAAAGTCAGACCAACCGGCATGCCAATGTCGGCCATGATGCCCATCGGCACGGTGACGGTCGGAACGCCGAGGTGACGGATCGCCAGGTTGCCGTTGGCGACCCAGACGCCATTGCTCCAGGCGATGTCCGCCGATACCGGATTGATATCGGCATCTGCCGGGCCGACGTCGGCGTTGGTCGGGAACAGCACCGCGTCGAGCTTGAACGTGTCCATCCAGTCTTCGAGGTCGAGCTTGCGGGTCTTTTCCAGACCGCGCAGGCCATCGGGCAGGGTCGGGATCTGGTCCCACGGGGTGATGCCGCGTTGGGCCATGCGCACGTATTCGTCCATGCCGGCGGCCAGATCGCCTTCACGGTTGGGCAGGGTGCCCGGGTCGTGCGGGAAGATCTTCGGCCCGTCGACATCGGCCAGGCGATTGAGCTTCGGATCGCCGTTGGCGCGCAGGAAATCGTCGAAGGCCCAGGCCGACAGATCCCACAGTTCGTGGTGCAGGAATTCCTTGGAAACGATGCCGCGATTGAACACGGTCGGCGCGCCGGGGCGGTCGCCTTCGCAGTTGGAAACCAGCGGAAAATCCACTTCGATGACTTCGGCGCCGGCCGCTTCCAGAGCGGTGCGGGCCTGGTTCCACAGGTCGATCACCGAAGCGCGAGTGTTGATCCGCTGCCCGGTCGGGCCGCCGATACCCGGTGCTTCACTGGTGCCGGCTTCAGGGTCGGCGTTGATGTACATCTTCGGTACACCGAGGCGTTTACCGGCCAGTGCATCGGACTTCACCGCCAGTTCGGCGTAGGACGCAGGGCGTACCGAGGCAACGCTCGGGATCGGCACCCACGGCTGCAGGCGCCACAGATCGCCACGGGTGTCGGGGTCTTCAGCAACCACAACGTCGAGCACTTCGAGCAGATCGGCCATGGTCCGGGCGTACGGCACCACCACGTCCATGGTCGGCGTCAGCGGCCAGTTGCCGCGCACCGAGATCACGCCGCGCGACGGCGTATAGGCGCACAAACCGTTGTTCGATGCCGGGCCGCGACCGCTCGACCAGGTTTCTTCCGCCAGGCCGAACGCCGAAAAGCTCGCGGCAGTGGCGGTGCCGGCACCGTTGGACGAGCCGGAGGCAAACGGCGCGGTCAGGTAGGCCGCGTTGTACGGACTTTCGGCCCGGCCATAGACGCCACGCTGCATGCCGCCATTGGCCATCGGCGGCATATTGGTCTTGCCCAGGCAGATCGCTCCGGCGGCACGCAGGCGTTCGATGGTGAAGGCGTCGCGATGCGCCACCAGATCGGCGAATGCCGGGCTGCCGGAAGCCGCGGTCAGCCCCTTGACCAGATAGCTGTCCTTGGCGGTGTAAGGGATGCCGTCGAGCGGGCCGAGGGTTTCGCCCTTGGCGCGGCGTGCATCGGACGCCTGGGCCTCTGCCAGTGCTTCGGGATTGCGTACGACCACGGCGTTCAGTGCAGTGGCCGTGTTCGGGCCGTCATAGGCGTCGATCCGGGCCAGATAGGCCTGCACCAGTTCAACCGCGGTGGTCTGGCCGGCGTCGAGCGCCGCGCGTAATTGAGCAATGGAGACTTCAGTGACTTCGATCATGCTGTTACCGCCGACAGGTTCGCTAAAGGGGTGGATCATTGTGGTTATGGTCGAGACGTGTAGAAAATTTCGTATGGGCGAAACTCTACCCTGAACTTTGCCGAATGGCATGTGCTAATTCGATAAATATCGACAAAACTCAGCGAAAAAATTCCCCCGGTGTCTCGCCAAACTGTTGGCGGAAGGCTGCGATGAACGCCGAGGTCGAGTCATAACCGCAGGCCAGAGCCACGTCGGTGACGCGTTCGCCACGTTCCAGCGGGGTCAGTGCGCCGAGCAATCGCAAGCGCTGACGCCAGGCACGGAAGGTCAGGCCGGTGTCGCGTAAAAACAGGCGGCTGAGGGTTTTTTCGGTGACGCCGAATTTGTCGCTCCAATGGTGCAGTGTGGTCTGCTGTTCCGGATGTTGCTCCAGGCTTTGATAGATCTGTCGCAGACGGCTGTCCTGCGGCAGTGGCAGCATCAGGTCGATCTGCGGCGCCTCAGCCAGTTGATCGAGGATCACCTGGGCCAACCGACCATGTGCGCCACTCTCGTCGTATTCCACCGGGACCAGACTGAACGCGCGGATCAGTTCGCGCAGCAGGTCGCTGACGCCCAACACATGACAACGTTCAAGCGCCCAGCCGGCCACGCTGCAATCGATGTACAGGCTGCGCATTTCGGTGTGCGGCGAGCTGAACACGCGATGCGGCACGCCTGCCGGAATCCACACCGCACGCTCCGGTGGCGCGACGAAACGCCCGGCGCTGGTCTGCACTTCGAGCACGCCCTGAATCGCGTACGACAATTGCACCCACGGGTGACTGTGACGCCGGGTCAGTGCGCGATTGGGCAGCGATTCGGTGCGCCCGTACAGCGCACGGGGCAGGCTGGGCAACCCGGGAATGCTGCGCCGGAAGCTTTTCTCATGTCCTTTAGGCGGCATCTGTTGGCTCTTCGGCGTTAGTCGGTAATTCCTGCTCACGTTAGAGTCGCAGTCACGTACTGGCAACCCCCGGATGAACAGACCCATGACTCGCCCAAGATTCCTGCCCGACAACTTCACCCTGACCCTGATCGGCGTCGTGCTGCTGGCCAGTTTTCTGCCGGCCAGCGGGCAGGTCGCGGTGGGGTTCGGCTGGCTGACCAATATCGCCATCGCGCTGCTGTTTTTCCTCCACGGCGCGAAACTGTCGCGTGAATCGATCATCGCCGGTGCCGGCCACTGGCGCCTGCACCTGTTGGTGTTCGGTCTGACCTTTGTGCTGTTCCCGCTGCTCGGGCTGGCGTTGAAACCGCTGCTGTCACCGCTGATCGGCGACAAGCTGTACATGGGCATGCTGTATCTCTGCGCGTTGCCCGCCACCGTGCAGTCGGCGATCGCCTTCACCTCGCTAGCCCGAGGCAATATCCCGGCGGCGATCTGCAGCGCGGCAGCGTCGAGCCTGTTCGGGATCTTCCTCACGCCATTGCTGGTGACGCTGCTGCTGAACGTGCACGGCGACGGTGGCTCGACCCTGGATGCGATCCTGAAGATCAGCGTGCAACTGCTGCTGCCGTTTATTGCCGGGCAGATCGCTCGGCGCTGGATCGGCGCGTGGGTCGGGCGCAACAAGAACTGGCTGAAGTTTGTCGATCAGGGGTCGATTTTGCTGGTGGTGTACGGCGCGTTCAGCGAGGCGGTCAACGAGGGCATCTGGCATCAGATTCCGGTCGTCGATCTGCTGGGGCTGGTGGTGGTCTGCTGCATTCTGCTGGCGCTGGTGCTGTTGGCGTCGACCTTGCTGGGCAAGGCGTTCGGTTTCAGCCAGGAAGACCGCATCACCATTCTGTTCTGCGGTTCGAAGAAGAGCCTGGCCACCGGCGTGCCGATGGCACAGGTGTTGTTTGCCGGCAGCACGATTGGTGTGTTGATTCTGCCGCTGATGCTGTTCCATCAGATTCAATTGATGGTCTGCGCGGTGTTGGCGCAGCGCTATGCCAAACGGCCGGAATCGGTGCCGGAGTTGATGGCGCAGGTTGATCCGTAAACGCTGCATTCCCTGTAGGAGCTGCCGCAGGGGGCTTTTACTCAATCCTGAGTCACGTGTTTCGGGCCGGCCAGTGCCCAGGCAATCAGGCCAAACAACGGCACGAACACGATGGCGATAATCCACACGCCTTTGTTGCTGCCTTTGCCTGCGCTCTTGCGCACGCGGTTGATCGCCCACAATTCAACGATCACAAGAACGACGGCGAGTACGATCCAGACGGGTTCAATTTGCATGGGCTACCTCCTGATGGTCTTTCAGTTAGGTGAGTCCAAACGCGCAGGGTTCATTTAAATTGCGCCGCTGCCTCCCGAATACTTCACCGCAGCGGCTGCCCGCGACGGCACATTGAGTGTGCGCAACAGCGACGACACGTGGATGCGCACGGTGAACGGCGAGATATCCAGTTCCCGGGCGATCTCCTTGTTGGTCTTGCCTTGGGCGATCAGCCGCAACACATCCTGCTGACGCGGGGTGAGGGCGGTGCCGGTCTCCAGCGGCAGCAGCCCGGAAGGCGCGAACCTGACCAGCACTTCGCCTTCGCGGATCGCCAGAATGGCCTCGCCGATCTCATCCGGGGCGATGTTCTTGCCGATGAAACCGTCGATGCCGGCCGCCATCACTTCGCCGATCAATGCCTCGTCGTCGACCATCGACACTACGATCAAAGTGGTGCGCGGCAGTTTTTTGCGCAGCTCGGCGAGTTGGCTGATGCAGGTCAGGCCGGGGAAGCGCAGGTCGAGAATCAGTGTGTCCGGCTCGCTGCCGTCGGGCAGCAAGGCCAGCACGGCGTCGAGGTCGCCGGCCTCCTCGATAGTCGCCTCGGGCAACAGGCGCTGCACGGTGCGCCGCATGGCTTCGCGAAACAACGGGTGATCGTCGGCTATGATGATGCGGCATGTCATGACGTGACCCTCCCTGGATCAGCGTGGTTTACGGCATGCACCTTAGCACCGCGTACGCAGATTGCCTGCCGGCCGCTGCTGAATCTGACGACTGTCGCACAAGGACGTTGCCCATGAAGTTCGAGAAAAACACCGAGCTGGATCAGGCCAATCTGCGGATCATCATCGCCAGCATTGCCATGGTTTACATCTGCGTGCTCGGTGTATTGCCGGGTCAGCGCTTCGATGTCTATCTGCCGGTGGTGGTCTACATCACGCTGTTTCTGCTGGCGTCGATTGTCTTGCGCCAGGCCATCGCGCGCTGGCCGGGGCATTACCCGGCGCGACGAATATTCGCGATGATCCACGATTACACCGGCACCTGTTTCGGCCTGGTGCTCGGCGGTGAAGCGGCGTTGCCGCTGTACGCGGTGATCATCTGGGTCAACCTGGGCAACGGCATGCGCTATGGCTCGCGCTATCTGGCGATTGCCACGGGGTTGGCGCTGCTGGCGTTGCTGGCGGTCTATCGGTTGACGCCGGTGTGGCAGGCGCAGCCGTACATGGTGCTGATGTTGATGCTCACCAGCACCGTGATTCCGTTCTACGCGCACTTGCTGCTGGAGCGCACGCGCAAGGCCTCCGAAGAGGCGGTCGCGGCCAATCTGGAGAAATCCCGGTTTCTCGCCCAGGCCAGTCACGATCTGCGCCAGCCGATTCATTCCATCGGGCTGTTCACGGCGTGCCTGCGTGAATCGCGGCTGGGCGAGCAGGAGCGGCAACTGGTCGACAACATCGACCGGTCGCTGCTCAACGTCTCGCAGTTGTTCCGTTCGATTCTTGACCTCTACACCCTCGACAACGGGCGCATTCTGCCGAGGCTGCAGGTGTTCAATCTCGGCGAGTGGCTGGCCGACCTGATCCGCCAGAACGCCGAGGCGGCGCGCTGGGCTGGCGTGGAGTTGCGTCTGCGTCCGTGCCAGCACTGGGTGCAGAGCGATCCGGCGTTGCTCGCGACCATGGTGCAGAACGTGCTTTCCAATTGCTTCAAGTACGGCGCGCAACGCCCGGTGCTGATCGGCGTGCGCAAACGCGGTGTCGGGCTGGCCATCGTGATTTATGACCGCGGCAGCGGCATTGCCGAGGAGCATCTGCCGAAGGTCTTCGAGGAGTTTTATCGAGTGCGTCAGGTGCGCGACAAGGACGTGGAAGGCGTCGGCCTCGGGCTGTCGATCGTCAAGCGTCTGGGGCAGTTGATCGGCGTCGATGTGGCCTTGCGCTCGCAGCTTGGGCGCGGCACGGCGGTCTCCCTGTATGGCTTGCCGGTGGCGGTGGCGCCGCAGTTGCCGGTCATGCGTGACGATGTGCGGCAGGCCGGCCTGTTGACCGGGCTGAAGGTGTGTCTGGTGGAGGATGATCGCAACGTCTTGCTGGCGACCTCGGCGCTGCTCGAGCGCTGGGGCTGCGTGGTGCAAGGCGAATTGAGCGGGCAGGGGCTGGTCACCGATTGCGACATCATCGTCGCCGATTACGATCTGGGTCCACATTCCACGGGCATCGAGTGCATTGACGAGGTGCGGCGCCAGCGTGGTTTTGCGGTGCCGGCGATGATCATCACCGGGCATGACATCGAGAAAATACAGGCGGCCTTGCACGACCGCCAAATTGCCATCCTGTCCAAACCGGTACGCCCGGCCGAGCTGCGCGCGACCTTGCGCAGCCTGCGCGACCGGCAAACCGAGCCGGCCGAGCAGGTTTGACTCAACGCTTGCAGAGGTAGTTCTGAGTGATGGTGGTTTGCAGGCAGTTGAACTGGCCCATGGTGCGGCAGATGTTCTTTTCTGAACCGGTCACCTCGGCGTTCTTGTAACCCCAGGTCTTGCAGCGCTCCATCGCCACAGTCAGGCCTTGCGCGGCGTTGGTCTGGCCGCTTTCGAACTGACCCAATTCGTAGGAGACCTGGACCACGCCGTCGTTCTTGCTGCCACCGGTGGCTTCCCACTGTTTGGGCGTGGCGCAGCCGCTCAGGGCGAGGGCGGTGAGGGTGAGGGTGAGAGTTGCGATCAGGGTTTTCATGATGGAACGTAGTCCTTTACCGGGGATGAAGGTTTACTGGAACGGAATCGGCGAGGCGCCTTTGGGCAGGCACGACAGCGGCGGGGTCATGATGCCCATGCTCGCCACCGCGATAATCGCGCCGCTGGGCAACTCGCAGTTGTACTCGCCGGCGGAGGTGTACGCGGTGTAGTAGGTGAGGGTACTGTCGCTGCGGATGTTGTCGATTTTCGACACCGGCTTGCCGATGACCGTCTGGGCGCGTTCTTTCATGCTGGCTTCGGTGGGTTTGGCGGTCTGGCAACCGCTGGCGCCAAGCAGCAGGGCGCTGACGATCGCCACTTTGAGAAGGTTGGAATGCAGTTTCATGGTGTTTCTTCCTTGGTGTTGTTCTGATTTCCAGGCACGACGATCCCGCGCACTGCACAGCGGCAATGTTGGGGAGCATCGGGGGTTGCGAGGGAATATAACGCCGGTGGGCGGGGCGGTCGATTAGCACAAATGTGCTAGTGCGGCGGAGGGAGAGGCGACCCAATGGGTCGCCCCGCGCCGATTACTGAGGGGAGTTGAACTGGTCGGAATAGCTGCCGGTCATCAGCGCCGAAGCGACGCGATCAGAACCGACGCCGACGCGTGAGTAGGCATAGTGATTGGCGCCGACCTTGTCGGTGCCGTCGGAAGCCAGTGCGCCTGCGCCGACGTGATCGGAGCCATCAGAGGCGACTGCGCCAGCCCCGACGTGATCGGAACCATCCGAGGCGACTGCACCAGCCCCGACGTGATCGGAGCCATCAGAGGCGACTGCGCCGGCCCCGACGTGATCGGAACCATCCGAGGCGACTGCACCAGCCCCGACATGATCAGAACCGTCCGAGGCGACTGCTCCAGCCCCGACATGATCCGAACCGTCCGAGGCGACTGCACCAGCCCCGACATGATCGGAACCGTCCGAGGCGACTGCTCCAGCGCCGACATGATCGGAACCATCGGAAGCCACTGCGCCAGCGCCGACATGATCCGAACCATCAGAGGCCACCGCCTGCGGCTGCGCAGCCCAAACCGTTGGCAACATCACGGTCGCCGCGACCGCAAGAATGGCGCCTGACAAAAGCGTGTGTTTCATGATTTTCTCCACGACCCATCAGCCACACAGCATTCCGTTGGCCCGGGGTTGACCAGATTGGCGATTGGCACGGGCGCGCTCGATGGGCGCACGGGTGTCGACGTTTTTGCATGAAACCGCGTTAGCGAACTGAAAAGTATAGATCGGCAAAATGCAGGTGCAGGTGCGACAACATGCAAGCGATAGTCGGTTAACTTCCTTGCGCAGGGGCGCTTGAAGGAAATCAGTCTAAAAACACCGCCCGGGACGCGATGGCTTTTGCTAGCCTCAAAGGTGTAGGCGAAGACGCAGACTGATGCGCAAGCGGATAGCAAGGGGACGTGGGGCGCGTTCCGAAGGGTACACGGTTAGAAAGATCTCCGCGCTGAGATCCAGCCCTTATGCCGTGTGAGGCAGCAAAGCACCGCTCTTTTTCCATGGTTGCTTTTGTACTGTGAGAGGCCCGATAAACCTTGTAAGCCAGAGACCAGCACTGGCCGCCTACTCGAACACCAAAGCCCGCATTGCTGCGGGCTTTGTCGTTGTTGCAGGGTCAGATCTTCGTCAGCGCGTACGCCAGATCGGCGCGCAGGTCTTCGAGGTCTTCGACACCCACCGACAGACGCACCAAGCCATCGCCGATTCCGAGTTTTGCGCGGGTTTCAGCGGGAATGGTCGCGTGAGTCATGATCGCCGGATGCTCGATCAGGCTTTCAACACCGCCCAGGCTCTCGGCCAGGGCAAAGATCTTCACGTTTTCCAGAAAGCGCCGTGCACCCTCCAGATCACTGTTCAGATCCACCGAGATCATCCCGCCAAAACCGTGCATCTGCCGCTTGGCCAACTCATGCTGCGGGTGCGACGGCAGGCCCGGGTAGTAGACACGTTTGACCTGCGGTTGCTGCTCCAGCCACTTGGCCAGTTCCAGCGCGTTGCTGCAATGACGCTCCATGCGCAGCGCCAGAGTCTTGACCCCGCGCAAGGTCAGGAACGCATCGAACGGCCCGGAAATCGCGCCGACCGCGTTCTGCAGGAAGCCGAGTTTGTCCGCGAGCTCGGCATTCTGCCCAACCACCGCGATACCACCGATCACGTCGGAGTGACCGTTCAGGTACTTGGTGGTCGAGTGCAGCACGATGTCGAAACCCAGCTCCAGCGGGCGCTGAATGTACGGGCTGGCGAAGGTGTTGTCGGCAACGCTGATGATCCCGCGTGCGCGGCAGATGCGCGCAATCGCGGCCAGATCCGACAGGCTCAGCAGCGGGTTGGTCGGCGACTCGACAATCACCAGGCGGGTGTCGTCCTGCAGCGCCGCTTCGAACGCCGCCAGGTCAGTCAGATCGACGTAGCTGAAGCGATGCCCGGCGCTGCGCTGGCGCACCTTGTCAAATAGACGGAATGTGCCGCCGTACAGGTCATTGCCGGAGATCACGTGCGAACCGGCATCGATCAGTTCGAGCACGGTGGAAATGGTCGCCAGCCCGGAAGCGAACGCGAACGCGCGGGTGCCACCTTCCAGATCTGCCACGCAACGCTCCAGGGCAAAACGCGTCGGGTTGTGCGAGCGCCCGTAGTCGAAGCCCTTGTGCACGCCGGGGCTGTCTTGCAGGTAAGTCGAGTTGGCGTAGATCGGCGGCATCAGCGCACCGGTGGTCGGGTCAGGCGTTTGCCCGGCATGGATCACCCGGGTCGCGAAGCCTTGGGATTTATCGTCGTGCTGACTCATGCGAGGGATCTCCGTAATTGGTTGAGCATGTCGGTGCGGGTAATCAGGCCGTGGAAGCCGGAGGCGTCGGCAATGATCGCGACGAGGCCGCGACTGAGCACCGCTTCCAGCTCGGCGAGGTTGGCACCGGGGGCGAGGGTTTGCAGTTTGTCGGTCATCACGCTGGACACCGATTGACTGAAGCGCGCAGCGTCTTCGTGCACGGGCAGCAGGATGTCCGATTCGTCGATCACACCGACCAGTTGTTTACCTTCAACCAGCACCGGCAACTGCGAGACATCCGCCAGGCGCATGCGCTGGAACGCGGTCAGCAGGGTGTCGTCGGGGCCGACGCTAATCACGCGGCCATCTTCGAAGCGCCGGGCGATCAGATCACGCAGGTCGCCATAGCGTTTGCGCTGCAACAGGCCCTGATCGGTCATCCACTGGTCGTTGTAAACCTTGGACAGATAGCGCGTGCCGGTGTCGCAGACGAAGCTGACCACGCGTTTCGGCTCGGTCTGTTCGCGGCAATAACGCAGCGCGGCGGCGAGCAGGGTGCCGGTGGACGAACCCCCGAGAATGCCTTCAGCGCGCAGCAACTGGCGGGCGTGGTCGAAGCTTTCTTCATCGCTGATCGAGTAGGCGTGGCGCACGCTGGTGAGGTCGGTGATCGATGGAATGAAATCCTCACCGATGCCTTCTACCGCCCATGAACCGGGCGTCGGCATGGTGCCGTCGCGGCTGTACTGAGCCATCACCGAACCGACCGGGTCGGCGAGGACCATTTGCAGATCCGGCTGTACCCGTTTGAAGAAACGGCTCAGCCCGGTCAGTGTGCCGGCGGAACCGACGCCAACCACGATCGCGTCCAGATCATGCTCGGTCTGCGCCCAGATCTCCGGCGCGGTGCTGCATTCGTGGGCCAGCGGGTTGGCGGGGTTGTTGAACTGGTCAGCGAAGAACGCGCCGGGAATGTCTTTCGCCAGGCGTGCGGCCACGTCCTGGTAATACTCGGGATGGCCCTTGCCGACATCGGAGCGGGTGATGTGCACCTCGGCACCCATGGCTTTCAAGTGCAGGACTTTCTCGGTGGACATCTTGTCCGGGACTACCAGCACCACGCGGTAGCCTTTGGCCCGGCCGACCAGCGCCAGGCCCAGACCGGTGTTGCCGGCGGTGGCCTCGACGATGGTGCCACCCGGTTGAAGGCGCCCGTCGCGTTCAGCGGCATCAATCATCGCCAGACCGACGCGGTCCTTGATCGAGCCGCCGGGGTTTTGTGATTCCAGTTTGAGAAACAGTGTGCAGAGGCCGGTATCGAAGCGGGTAACTTGTACCAGCGGCGTATTGCCGATCAGCCCAAGTACGGCAGGGCGTGAATCCTTTGACATTTCTTCACCTCTTGTAGTGGTGTTGATCGCGTTCCATTCGCGGGGAAAAGCTCGCGTGCAACATAGGCGCAGACCTGATCTGTCGCAACCTTTAACCCGCCGCTGCGCCAGCCATTTCGATCTAACCATAGAACAGAATCGCAGCCTGCAAGCGCCCGGTTTCAGAGGGTTTACATCAAGGCGCCATCGAGTATTGAAAGGGCGTCGTGAGCTTCGCCTGCAGCTTGATCTGCGGATGAATATCCTGCAGGGCAAACCGTGTTTTCAGCGGAAAAACAGCTCACATTTGATCATGAGAGAAACTCGTGATCATCAAGATTAAAATGAGTTTGTCTCACTAGCGCTTGATCTCGACAATGGCCGCCATCAACAAGACATTGGAGTTGTTTGTCATGGCACTGGCCCATTCCCTCGGATTTCCGCGCATTGGTCGCGATCGCGAACTGAAAAAAGCGCAAGAGGCGTTCTGGAAAGGAGAACTGAACGAGGCCGGCCTGCGTGAAGTGGGTCGTGAACTACGCAAGGCCCACTGGGACTTGCAGAAGAACGCCGGCATCGAGCTGCTGCCGGTAGGCGATTTCGCCTGGTACGACCAGGTGCTGACCCACTCGCTGATGTTCGGCGTGGTTCCCGAGCGCTTCCGTCCGCATGACGGCAAGGCCAGCCTGCAAACCTTGTTCGGCATGGCCCGTGGTGTCAGCGACAGTTGCTGCGGCGGTGCCCATGCGCAGGAAATGACCAAGTGGTTCGACACCAACTACCACTATCTGGTCCCGGAATTCAGCGTCGATCAACAGTTCCAGCTCGGATGGGAACAGTTGTTCGAAGAAGTCGAAGAGGCCCGCGCACTGGGGCATAACGTCAAACCGGTGATCATTGGCCCACTGACTTATCTATGGCTGGGCAAGGCCAAAGGCGCCGAGTTCGACAAGCTGGAATTGCTTGATCGCCTGCTGCCGCTGTACGGACAGATCTTTGCGCGCCTCGCCGCCCTTGGTGTGGAATGGGTGCAGATAGACGAGCCGATTCTGGTGCTCGACTTGCCCCAGGAGTGGAAAAACGCTTTCGAGCGAGCCTATAACCAGATCCAGCGTGATCCGCTGAAGAAACTGCTCGCCACTTACTTCGGTGGTCTGGAAGAGAACCTCGGTCTGGCCGCCAATCTGCCGGTCGACGGTTTGCACATCGACCTGGTGCGTGCAGCGGAACAGTATCCGACCATCCTTGATCGCCTGCCGGCCTACAAAGTGCTGTCGCTGGGTGTGGTCAACGGCCGCAACGTCTGGCGCTGCGACCTGGAACATGCGCTGGCGACTTTGCAGCATGCACATGAGCGCCTGGGTGATCGCCTGTGGGTCGCGCCATCGTGCTCGTTGCTGCACAGCCCAGTGGATCTGAACCGCGAAGACCAGCTCGATGCCGAGCTGAAAAGCTGGCTGGCGTTTGCCGTGCAGAAGTGCGAGGAAGTCGCCGTGCTGGCGCAGGCGGTCAGCGAGCCGGAAGCGCCGAAAGTGCTGCGCGCCTTGGCCCAAAGTCGCTCGGTACAGACCAGCCGCGCCGCCTCGCCTCGTATTCACAAACCGGCAGTGCAGGCCCGTGTCGCGGCCATTACCGCGCAGGACAGCCAGCGCCAATCGCCGTTTACCCAGCGCATCGCCAAGCAGCGCGCCAGCCTCGATTTGCCACTGTTCCCGACCACCACTATCGGTTCGTTTCCGCAAACTGCGTCGATCCGCCTGGCGCGTCAGTCGTTCAAGCAAGGCAAACTGAGCGAAGCCGAATACACCGAAGCCATGTACAGCGAAATTCGCCACGCCGTGCAAATCCAGGAACAGTTGGGCCTCGACGTGCTGGTGCACGGTGAAGCCGAGCGCAACGACATGGTCGAGTACTTCGCCGAGCAACTCGACGGCTACGTATTCACCCGTTTCGGCTGGGTGCAGAGCTATGGTTCGCGTTGCGTGAAACCGGCGGTGATCTTCGGTGATCTGAGTCGTCCGCAAGCCATGACCGTGGAGTGGATCCGTTACGCCCAGGGCCTGACCGGCAAGGTCATGAAAGGCATGCTGACGGGACCTGTGACCATGCTGATGTGGTCGTTCCCGCGCGAAGATGTGTCCCGTGAGGTTCAGGCGCGGCAACTGGCGCTGGCGCTCCGTGACGAAGTGGTGGATCTGGAAGCCGCCGGAATCAGGATCGTGCAGATCGACGAAGCCGCATTCCGCGAAGGTCTGCCGCTGCGCCGCGCGCAATGGCAGCACTATCTGGACTGGGCAACCGAAGCGTTCCGCCTGTGTGCCTCCGGTGTACGCGACGAAACGCAGATCCATACGCACATGTGCTACAGCGAGTTCAATGATGTGATCGAGTCCATCGCGGCGATGGACGCCGATGTGATCACCATCGAAACCTCGCGCTCGGACATGGAACTGCTGGAGGCGTTCGAGGCCTTCGATTACCCGAACGAGATCGGCCCGGGCGTCTACGACATCCACTCGCCGCGGGTGCCGGATGCTTCGGAAATGGCCAACCTGCTGCGCAAGGCAGCGCTGCGGATTCCGGCGGAACGGTTGTGGGTCAACCCGGATTGCGGTCTGAAAACCCGTGGCTGGCCGGAGACTGAAGCGGCGTTGGTGCACATGGTTGCCGCCGCCCGCCAGCTCCGCAAAGAACTGGCATAAAGCGCTAACTCCGTCTCTGTGGGAGCGGGCTTGCTCGCGAAAGCGGAGTGTCAGCTAAATAATTTTCGACTGACACTCCGCCTTCGCGAGCAAGCCCGCTCCCACACGGGAGTGTGCAGGGTGTCAGTGACGGCTCATCAAGCCGTGCAACACACCGAGGCGCAGCCCCGGTTCCGACGGCACCATCTGCGAAATGCCAAACACCTTGAACGCCGCCAGCATCAGCACCAGCCCTCCCGGGAGGATGCTCTGGCGATGCGGTTGCAGACCGGCGAGCTTCAGTTGTTGAACGTTCTTCACCTTCAGCAGCAACAGCGACAGGCGCAACAACCCACCATAGGTGATGCCATCCTGACCGAAGTCATTCAAGCGATTAGCCTTGAGCACCTTCGCCAGCATCCGCGCCGTGCCCGACGAGCCAATGGTCTGTTGCCAGCCCTGCGCGCGGTAGCGGCGGGCGACTTTTTCGAATTGCAGGATCGCCACGCGCTCGGCTTCCTGCAGCGCACCGGGCGCAATGCGTCCATCAGGGAAATAGCGTGCGCCCAGGCTGCCGCTGCCAATGGCGATGCTTTCGGTGAGCAGCGGTTGCGACCCCTGGCCGAGAATCAGCTCGGTGGAACCACCGCCAATGTCTACCACCAGCCGCATGTCCTCCGCCCCCGGTAGGGAGTGGGCGACGCCGGCATACACCAGTTGCGCCTCTTCATGGCCGGAAATGACGTCGATACGAAACCCCAGATGGCGTTCGGCACTGTGCAGAAACAACTGCGCATTGTCAGCCTCGCGTACTGCGCTGGTCGCCACGGCCCGCACCTTGCCGGCCTCGAAGCCGCGCAGTTTCTTGCCGAACCGCGCCAATGCCTGCCAGCCTCGATCCAGCGCCATTTCATCCAGAGCACCGCCGTCAAAGCCCTCGGCCAGCCGCACCGGTTCACGCAGGGTTTTGACTTCCTGAATCATGAAGCCTTTTCGACTGCGGACCGACTGGCCGATCATCAGGCGAAACGCATTCGAGCCCAGGTCGATGGCGGCAAACAGCGAGGCGTCTTCTTTCATGGGAATCCCTGCAAGCATCCGTCGAAGGCTCAAGACGGTTTGCGAGGATTCTGCGGTGCGCTTGATGACATCCTGATGACTGGGCAGGGGCGGCTGAATGAATTTGCGGCTGTCATGACACTGTCATTATCCGGCGTCTATGCTGCGGCCAATACATCGCGTGTTCTTAAAGTTTTTGCTGCCTCTTTGGGCAGCTTTTTTTTGCCCGCGATTTGGCAAGCCGTGCGCAAGGTTTGCAATCGTGGGCGTCCCTTGGCTAATATACGATCCATATACACTTCGTATCGGATTCGGATATGGGCATCGTAAAGATTTCAGAAGACATGCACGAGAACCTGCGTATCTCCAGCACCGCGCTCAGCCGCTCGATCAACGCGCAGGCCGAGCACTGGATGCGCATCGGCATGCTCGCCGAGCTGCACCCCAACCTCGACCACAGCGCCATTTGCCGCTTGCTGATCCGCGCCGAACAGAACGGCGGGCTGGATCTGCATCAACTGACTCAGGAAGCCGTCAGCGCATGAGAAATCAGATCAAGATCAATACCCCTGCGGAAATCGCGAAGTCACGTGCGGCGGGCAAACTCGCCGCCGAAGTGCTGGCGATGCTGGTGCCGCACGTCAAGGCTGGGGTGACGACCGATGAGCTGGATCGGTTGTGCAACGATTACATCGTCAACGTGCAGAAAGCGATTCCGGCCAACGTCGGTTATCACGGTTTCCCGAAAACCGTCTGCGCCTCGGTCAACGACGTGGTGTGCCACGGCATCCCGTCGGGCACACCGTTGAAAGACGGCGACATCGTCAACCTCGACATCGCAGTGATCAAGGACGGCTGGTTCGGCGACACCAGCCGCATGTACGTGGTCGGCGAGGCGACGCCTGAAGCACAACACCTGATCAAGACCACCTACGACGCGATGTGCGCGGGCATCCGCATGGTGCGTCCGGGCGCGACACTGGGCGACATCGGTCATGCGATCCAGAGCCTGGCGGAGAGCGAAGGTTTCAGCGTGGTGCGCGAGTACTGCGGGCATGGCATTGGCAAGGTGTATCACGATGAACCGCAGATCCTGCATTACGGTTTTCCCAATCAGGGCATGAAGCTCAAGGCGGGGATGATCTTCACCGTCGAACCCATGCTCAATGCCGGCAAGCGCCATGTGAAGAACATGCCGGATGGCTGGACGGTGCTGACCAAGGATGGCTCGCTGTCGGCGCAGTGGGAGCATATGGTCGCGGTGACCGAAACCGGCTTCGAAATTCTCACGGCGTGGCCGGATCAGATTGAAGGCTACCGCGCTATTCCCTGAGACCGTGCTGACAGCTTCCCTCACCCTAGCCCTCTCCCGGAGGGAGAGGGGACTGACTGGATTGTCTGGACGAGTTACGCCGACCTGAAATATCGGGTCGAACCCAGGTCTTGACCATCATGGTGATCGGCTCCCTTTCCCCCTCGCCCCCTTGGGGGAGAGGGCTGGGGTGAGGGGGGGAATCCCACAGACGACACGCTATCAGTGAGAACCGGCCGCTTTGTTGAGGTCGCTTTCAGCCCATTCGGTGTAGACGCAGGCATCCGCCGTGGCCCAGCGCACTCGCACCGGATCGCCAGCCTTGAGCGGCATGCCCGCCGCCGACAGCGCTTTAACCGTCATCGAAGTACCGCCCGACGTCACCACGCTGCACGTCTGGCTTTCGCCAAGGAACAACACTTCCACTACTTGCGCCGACACCTCATTCCAACCCGCCGCCAACGGCTCTTCGCTCGCCTGTTGCACGCTCAGCGCCACCGCCTTTTCCGGACGCACCATCAGCAGTACATCCTGATCGGTATGCAAGCCTGCGGTCAGGCGAATCGACAATGACTGTCCTTCAAACGAAGCCGCCGCATTGCCCTGGGCCTTGAGCTTGAGGAAGTTCGAGTTGCCGAGGAACGACGCGACAAACGCATTCGGCGGATTCTGATACAGGTCATAACCGCTGCCCAAACCAACAATCTTGCCGTGACTGAAAATCGCGATGCGCTGCGACAGGCGCATGGATTCTTCCTGATCGTGGGTCACGTAGACGATGGTGATGCCCAGGCGCCGATGCAGCTGGCGCAGTTCATCCTGCAGGTCTTCACGCAGTTTTTTGTCCAGCGCACCGAGCGGTTCGTCCATCAGCAGAATGCGTGGCTCGTAGACCAGCGCCCGGGCGATGGCGACGCGTTGCTGCTGGCCGCCAGAGAGTTGCGAAGGGCGGCGATGGGCGAATTGTTCGAGCTGCACCAGTTTCAACATCGCATCGACACGCTTGTCACGTTCGGCGGCGGCGAGTTTGCGAATCGCCAACGGGAAAGCGATGTTGTCGCGCACCGACAGATGCGGGAACAGCGAATAGCGCTGGAACACCATGCCGATGTCGCGTTTGTGCGGCGGCACGTTGACCAGCGACTGACCGTTGACCAGGATCTCGCCGCTGCTCGGGGTTTCGAACCCGGCGAGCATCGACAGCGTGGTGCTTTTGCCCGAGCCGCTGGAACCGAGGAAGGTCAGGAACTCGCCGTCCTTGATGTCCAGCGAGATGTTGTCGACGGCGGCAAAGTCGCCGTAGTGCTTGTTCAGATTGCGCAGGCTGACCAGGGGTTTGTCGTTCTGCTGGGATGCGTCTTTGATCACGGCACTCATGTCGTACTCCTGGGCGCTCAGGCGCTGATTTCGTTGCGCCGGCGCAGCGCGGCGGCGATCACCATGACCAATACCGACAGGCCGATCAGCAGCGTCGAAGCGACGGCGATCACCGGGGTCAGGTCCTGGCGCAAAGTGGTCCACATTTTTACGGGAAGGGTTTGCAGGGTCGGGCTGGCCATCATCACGCTGAGCACCACTTCGTCCCACGAAACCAGAAAGGCGAAGAGGGCGCCGGCGACCATGCCCGGACGGATCGCCGGGAACGTCACCTTGAACACCGCTTGCAGGCGTGAGGCGCCGCAGATCACCGCCGCGTCTTCAATCGACTGATCGAACAGCTTCAGCGAGTTGATGATCGAGATGATGGTGAACGGCAGCGCGACGATCACATGGCTGACCACGAAGGCAAACATGGTCCCGGTGTAACCGAGCTTGAGAAATAGCGCGTACACCGCCACCGCGATGATCACCAGCGGCACGATCATCGGCAGGGTGAACAGACCGTAGAGCATTTCCCGACCGGGAAAGCGCCCGCGCACCAGCGCAAACGCGGTTGGCAGACCGAGGGCCACGGCGCAGATCGTCGTCAGCACGGCAACCTTGAGGCTGGCCGCCGCAGCGTTCATCCAGTCGGCGTTGGAGAAGAACTGGCCGTACCATTTCAGCGTCCAGCCCGGCGGTGGGAACACCAGCCACTGCGACGAGCCGAACGACAGCAGGACGATGAACACGATCGGCAACAGCAGGAACAAACCGATCAGTCCGGTGGTTGCATACAAGCCGAAACGCATCCGCCGGCTCATGGCATTGGGAGTCAGGAGCATCTCGGCTTACCTCGTGTTGCTGGCGCCAACCGGGGATTCCGGCTGAAGCTTCAGGTAGAAGTAGAACAGCACCAGCGTGATCGCGATCAGCAACGCGGCGCCGGCACTGGCCAGGCCCCAGTTGAGGAACGATTGCACCTGCTGAATGATGAACTCCGGCAGCATCATGTTCTGCGCCCCACCCAGCAGCGCCGGGGTGACGTAGTACCCGAGCGACATCACGAACACCATCAACCCGCCGGACGCCAGGCCCGGCCGGCACAGCGGCAGGAACACCCGGAAAAAGTTGGTCCACGGACTGGCGCCGCAGATCGAGCCGGCCTGCAGGATCATCGGGTCGATGGCCTGCATGGTCGCCTGCAACGGCAGGACGATGAACGGGATCATGATGTAGCTCATGCCGATCACCACGCCGGTGAGGTTGTGCACCATTTCCAGCGGCTGATCGATGATCCCCAGCGCCATCAGCGCCTTGTTGATCACGCCCGAGGCTTGCAGCAGCACCAGCCACGAATAGGTGCGGGCGAGCAGGCTGGTCCACATCGACAGCAGCACGATGTTGAGAATCCAGCGGCCCCAGCCGCGCGGCACCAGGGTGATCGCCCAGGCCAGCGGAAAGCCCAGCAACAGGCTGAAAATCGTTACCAGTCCGGCCACCGAAAAGGTGTTGAGCAGCACCCGTGCATACGCCGAGTTGGCGAACAGTTGTTCATAGTTGCCAAGGCCCGGGGTCGGTTCGAGCACGCCGCGCAACAGCAGGCCAATCAACGGCGCCAGGAAGAATAAACCGAGGAACAATAGTGCCGGGGCGAGATTGCCGGCACCTTTCCAGCGTTGTCTGAGGGAGGGGGTCGAGCCGGCAACGCCGGTGGCGCTCCCGGTCACCGTTGCAGGACGGGGCGCAGTGGCCGCCATTTTCATTTGACCAGCCATTCGTTCCACCGTGTCGCGATGGCTTGACCGTTCTTGGCCCAGTACGCGAAATCAAGAGTGATCTGATCCTTGGCGTAAGCCGTCGGCAGGTTCGGGGCCAGCACCGAGTCCAGGCGCGCCACGCTGTCGACGTTGACCGGGGCGTAGGCGGTCAGGTTGGAGAAGTCGGCCTGGCCTTTGGCACTGCTGGCGTTGGCCAGAAACTTCATCGCCGCGTCCTTGTTTTTCGAACCCTTTGGAATCACCAGAATGTCGGCCATGACGAGGTTCTGTTTCCAGCTCACACCCACCGGCGCGCCGTCTTCCTGCAGAGCGTGAATCCGGCCGTTCCAGAACTGACCCATGCTCGCTTCACCGGAGGCCAGCAGTTGCTGCGACTGCGCGCCGCCGCCCCACCAGACGATGTCTTTCTTGATGGTGTCGAGTTTCTTGAAGGCGCGATCCAGATCCAGCGGGTAGAGCTTGTCGGCCGCTACGCCGTCGGCCAGCAGCGCCAGTTCGAGCACGCCGGGGCTTGGCCATTTGTACAGGGCGCGTTTGCCGGGGTAGGTCTTGGTGTCGAACAGCGCGGTCCAGTCTTGCGGCTTGGCCGCGCCGAGCTTGCCTTCGTTGTAGCCGAGGACGAAGGAGAAGAAGAACGAGCCGACGCCGTAATCGCTGACGAAACGCGGGTCGATCTTGTCGCGCTGGATGACTTTGAAATCGAGGGGTTCGAGCAGGCCTTCGGAAGCGGCGCGCAGGGCAAAGTCGGCTTCGACATCGACCACGTCCCATTGCACGTTACCGCTCTCGACCATGGCTTTGAGTTTGCCGTAGTCGGTCGGGCCGTCTTGCACCACGGTGATGCCGCTGGCCTTGCTGAACGGATCGGCCCAGGCCTGTTTCTGCGCATCCTGGGTGCTACCGCCCCAGCTGACGAAGTTCACGCTTTCGGCGGCCATTGCAGCCTGGCCGGTCACGCTCAGCAGTCCCGCAAAAAGGATTGCGGTTGCAGCTTTGTTCAACACCATTTTTACGCCCTCATTGTTGTGTTTTTGAGCGGGCTTGCGTTGTTGCCCGCCTGTCGGGAGCAGTAGCCGGACGGTTTTTCAGGTCGTTCGGTCTATGGAATATCATATTATGGTATTCCAAACTTTGTGCAAGCACTTTGCCTTACCGGTTATCTGTTGATTCTGGTTTTTTGCCCGTGCTCGGCACGAGTCATAGGGCGCACTTTAGAACCAGCCCCTCACCCCAGCCCTCTCCCAATGGGAGAGGGGAAAGGGAGCCGATCTCCATGCTGTTTAAAACTTGAGTTCGACTCGCAGTTTCAGGTCGATGTATAGCGGTAGAACAACTCGGTCGGCTCCCTCTAACTCCGGGAGAGGGCTGGGGTGAGGGCAGTGTTATTCGGTGAAGGGGATGCTCTCGACCACCTCCAGGTCATACCCGGTCAACCCGGCATATTTGAGCGGCGGCCCCAGATGCCGCAGCTTGCCCACCCCCAGGTTCTGCAGAATCTGCGCCCCGGTGCCCACCTCCGAATAAATCCGTGATTGCGAGCGGCTGAACTGCCGCGGCGGCTGGGTCAGTTGCGGCACGCGCTCCAGTAGCGCCTGCGACGATTCATGATTGGCCAACACCACCACAACCCCATGACCTTCCGCCGCGACCCGTTGCAACGCCGCCCACAGCGTCCAGTTGCTTGGCCCGCTGTACTCGGCGCCGACCAGATCACGCAGCGGATCGATCACATGCACGCGTACTAACGTCGGCTCTTCGCGGCGCAGATCGCCCATGACCATCGCCATGTGCACACCGCCCTCAATGCGGTCTTCAAAGGTGATCAGACGGAACGTGCCATGCACCGTCGGCAGCTCACGTTCGCCGATGCGTTCGATGGTGTGCTCGGTGCTCAGGCGATAATGAATCAGGTCAGCGATGGTGCCGATCTTGATTCCGTGCTTACGGGCGAACACTTCCAGATCCGGACGCCGGGCCATGGTGCCGTCGTCGTTCATCACCTCGACGATCACCGAGGCCGGGGTGAAACCGGCGAGGCGGGCGAGGTCGCAGCCGGCCTCGGTGTGGCCGGCGCGGGTCAGCACGCCGCCTTCCTTGGCGCGCAGCGGGAAGATGTGCCCGGGTTGCACCAGGTCTTCAGCGCGGGCGTCTTTAGCGACGGCGGCCGCGACCGTACGCGCACGGTCAGCCGCAGAAATGCCAGTAGTCACGCCGACCGCCGCTTCAATCGACACGGTAAACGCGGTACTGAACACGCTGCCGTTGCTCGGCACCATTTGCTCAAGGCCCAGGCGCTGGCAGTGCTCGTCGGTCAGTGTCAGGCAAATCAGCCCGCGCGCCTCACGCGCCATGAAGCTGATCGCCTCGGGTGTGCAGCAGTCGGCGGCCAGCAGCAGGTCGCCTTCGTTTTCCCGATCTTCGTCATCGACCAGCAGGACCATTTTGCCGAGGCGATAATCTTCGAGGATTTCTTCGATGCTGTTGAAGGCCATGCTGGACTCTCAGGGTTGGTTGCAAATAATATTGGTATACCATAATACAAAATCAACAAAGAGGTCACTATGAAGGCGTACTGGATTGCCCACGTGGATGTCGACGATGCCGAGCATTACAGCCAATACACCCAGCGCGCACCGGCAGCCTTCGCCGCGTTCGGCGCGAAATTTCTGGCCCGGGGCGGACGCAGCCAGGCGCTGGAGGGCAGGGCTACCCCTCAGCGTAGCGTGGTGATCGAATTCGAGAGCTATGAGAAGGCCGTGGCGTGCTACCACTCGGCGGCGTATCAGGAGGCGAAACGTTATCGCGAGGAATGGGCGAGGGCGGAGATCGTCATCGTAGAAGGCATCGCCCCACTTTAAGCAACACCGAAAATCCCCTGTGGGAGCGGGCTTGCTCGCGAAGGCGTCGTGTCAGTCGATAGAAATGTTGAATGATTGACCGCATTCGCGAGCAAGCCCGCTCCCACAGGGGGATAGGTGGTGATCAGCGGATAAAGTGGATTTTCCCGCTGTCATCATTGCCCATGTAGATCCCATACACCCCGGCCTGACGCTCCTCGATGTAACGCTCAAGAATCTGCCGGATCGCCGGGTAATAGATCTGCTCCCACGGAATGTCCTCGGGGGCGAAGAATTTGTAGTCCAGGGTTTCCGGGCCGAACTGGCCGGTGATCTCCAGCGCGATTGCGCGGAAGATGATGTACACCTCGCTGATCTTCGGCACGCTGAAAATCGAATAGGGCGAGACGATTTCCGCGCGCACGCCGCTTTCTTCCCAGACTTCACGCAGCGCCGCCTGCTCGGTGGTCTCGCCGCTTTCCATGAAGCCGGCCGGCAGTGTCCAGGTGCCCGGACGCGGGGGGATCGCCCGTTGGCACAAGAGGTATTTGCCGTCCTGCTCGATGATGCAGCCGGCGATGATCTTCGGATTGACGTAGTGGATATAGCCGCAGCCGCGGCACATCAGGCGCTCGTGCGTATCGCCCGGCGGTACCTGCTGACCGAGGTCAGGGCCACCGCATTTCGGGCAAAAGCTCGGGCTGAACATGTCAGTGACCTATACGCGGTTCTTTCAGCGCGATCGGCAGAGTGATGTTCGGCGTGGCGCCAGTCTCTTCCTGTTTGCGCTTGAGGTAGTCGAGGGCCACGGCCGCAGCGGCGCGCACGTGATCGACACAGGCCTGATGCGCCGCCAGCGGATCGCCGCTCTTGATCGCCTCGACCATTTTTTCCATTTCGTGGTTACTGGCGCCGCGACGGTTTTCCTGGGACACCGAGGTCGCCCGCAGGTAGCTGATGCGCGCCTGCAACTGGCGCAATTGAGTGGCCGCAACGTGGTTGCCCGAGCCTTCGAGCAGTACGTCGTAGAAGCCCTGCACCGAGTCGATCACCTGCTGCAGTTCGCCGTCCTTGAGCGCCTTGCGGTTCTCGTCGAGGGCTTTTTCCAGGGCCTTGATGTCCTTGGCCTTGGCACGCAGGGTGAACAGCTGGACGATCAGGCCTTCGAGCACGCAGCGCAGCTCATAGATGTCGACTGCATCGGCAAGGGTGATGATCGCCACCCGTGGGCCTTTGGCATCGGCGAACTCGACCAGACCTTCGGACTCCAGGTGGCGCAAGGCTTCGCGCACCGATGTGCGGCTGACACCGAGGCGGTCGCACAGATCGCGCTCCACCAGACGATCACCGGGCATGAGCTGAAAATTCATGATCGCGCTACGCAGTTTATCCAGCACGATTTCGCGCAGGGTAACGGGGTTGCGATTGACCTTGAAGCTGTCGTCGAGTGGCTGGCGTTTCATGGGGTCCGCTCTTTACTGTGGCTGTCCATGCCAGACGGGCATCAAAACAGCCGAGGGGTTAACTGGAGGCCTCGGCGTCGGCTTCGGCGAAGGCTTCACGGGCGAGCCGGAAACTGTCCACGGCTGCCGGGACGCCGCAATAAATACCGACCTGAAGCAGAATTTCGCGTATTTGCTCACGACTCAGGCCGTTACGCAAGGCGCCGCGCACATGCAGCTTGAGTTCGTGCGGACGGTTGAGCGCCGAGATCATCGCCAGGTTGATCATGCTGCGCTCCTTGAGCGACAAACCCTCACGGCCCCAGACATGGCCCCAGCAGTATTCGGTGACCATTTCCTGCAGTGGGCGGGTGAAGTCGTCGGCGTTGTCGATGGAGCGCTGCACGTAGGCTTCGCCCAGCACCTGGGTGCGGATCTTCAGGCCTTTTTCGTACTTTTCGTTACTCATCATTCCTCCTCACAACAGAGACCCCCTTTTGGAATGAAACCTGTGGTGAGGGGATTTATCCCCGACGGGGTGCGAAGCGCCCCCAAACCTGCAACCGCGAATTGCCAGACACACCGCGTGCAAGGATCTTACGACTGCTTCGCAGCCGGTCGGGGATAAATCCCCTCACCACAATGGGCAGTTCCACAGTGGGATCTATGTATCCATCAGGCCAGGGTTGGCAACGGCCCGAGCTTGCCCTTGTGATAAATCATCGGCGTCACCGGTTGCTCGGGCAGGATCAGGTTCTTCACCGCGCCGACAATGATCGCGTGATCACCACCGTCGTATTCACGCCACAACTCGCACTCGATGATTGCTGTGGCCTTGGCGAGGATCGGGTTACCGAGTTCGCTCAAATGCCATTCGATGCCGTTAGCCTTGTCCTTGCCTTTACCGGCGAAAGCGTAGGCCTCGGCGGTCTGGTCGGCGGACAGCAAATGGATTGCGAATTTCTTGCTGTCGCGCAGCACCGGGTAGGTGTCGGAAGCGTAGTTGGGGCAGAACAGCACCAGCGCCGGATCAATCGACAGCGCGCTGAAGGCGCTGGCGGTGATGCCGACGATGCCGCCCTCCGGGCCGAGGGTGGTGACCACCGTGACTCCGGACGGAAACGAGCTCATGACGTCTTTGTAAATGCCGGGTTCGATCATGTCGCAGGACTCCTAGCGCATCACAAACGGATCAGGCATCGGTGCCTGAGAGAGATTGATCCACACCGTTTTCAGTTCGGTATAGGCCAGCACCGAATCGATGCCGCTTTCGCGTCCATAGCCACTGTTCTTGAAGCCGCCGATCGGCGCCATCGCCGACACCGCGCGGTAGGTGTTGACCCAGATAATTCCCGAACGCACATCCCGCGCCAGACGATGGGCGCGGCCCAGGTCGCGAGTCCAGATGCCGGCGGCGAGGCCGAATTGCGAGTCGTTGGCGATTGCCAGCGCCTCGGCTTCGTCTTTGAAGCGAATCACCGATGCCACCGGGCCGAAGACTTCTTCCTGCATGATCTTCATCGAGTTGCGGTCGCACTCGAACAGCGTCGGCTCGTAGAACCAGCCGTCACCGAGATTAGTCGGACGCTTGCCGCCGGTGCGCAACCGCGCGCCTTCAGCAAGGGCATCAGCAACCAGACCTTCGACCACCGCCAATTGCTGCGCGGTGGCCATCGGACCCATTTCGCTGTGGTCTTCCTGCGGGTTGCCGATGCGGATGCGCTGGGCGCGTTCGACCAGTCGATTGACGAACTCGTCGTAGATTTCGTCCTGCACCAGCAAACGTGAGCCGGACACGCAGCTCTGGCCCGAGGCCGCATAGATCCCGGCAATCGCGCCGTTGATCGCGCTGTCCAGATCGGCGTCGGCGAAGATGATGTTCGGCGATTTGCCGCCGAGTTCCAGCGACAGTTTGGCGAAGTTTTCGGCGCTGCTGCGCACCACGTGCCGGGCCGTGGCCGCGCCGCCGGTAAAGGCGATCTTGCGGATCAGCGGATGACGGGTGAGGGCGGCGCCGGTGCTCGGGCCGTAACCGGTGACGACGTTGACCACGCCCGGCGGAATCCCGGCTTCGAGGGCCAGTCGCGCCAGCTCAAGGATGGTCGCCGAGGCGTGCTCGGACGGCTTGATCACGATGGTGTTGCCGGCTGCGAGGGCCGGCGCCAGTTTGATCGCGGTCAGGTACAGCGGGCTGTTCCACGGAATGATCGCGGCAACCACACCCATCGCTTCGTGCACGGTGTAGGCAAACAGGTCGGGCTTATCCAGCGGCAGGGTGCCGCCTTCGAGCTTGTCGGCCAGGCCTGCGGTGTAGTGGAAGAACTCCGGCAGATAGCCGACCTGACCCCGGGTTTCGCGGATCAGTTTGCCGTTGTCGCGGCTTTCCAGCTGCGCCAGTTGTTCCTTGTTTTCCGCGATCAGGTCACCGAGACGGCGCAGCAGTTTGCCGCGTGCGGTGGCGGTGAGGCCGCGCCAGGCCGGGCTGTCGAAAGCCGTCTGCGCCGCTTGCACGGCGCGTTCGACATCGGCTTCATCGGCATCAGGCAGCTCGGCCCAGGCTTGCGCGCTGGCCGGGTTGAGGCTTTCGAAGGTCTTGCCGGAGAGGGCGTCGACCCATTCTCCGCCGATGCACATCTGGAAGCGTGCGAGTGTCATGCAACGATCCCCTTTATAGGGTTTTGTCGGGAGTGTGCGAATTCGAGAAATTCCAGCAGCGTCTGGTTGACCAGCCGCGGCGACTCTACCGGCATCATATGCCGTTGCTCGGACAGCACCGCAACCTTCGCGCCGGGGATGCGTCGGGCCAGTTGCTCGGCCATTTCCGGGGTGGAACCGGGGTCGAGTTCGCCGGTGGCGATCAGCGTCGGCGCCTGGATGCTGCCGAGGTCGTCGGCGCGGTACATGTCCTGCGTGGCGAACAGTTCGTAAGTGGTCAGGTAACCCTGCGGGTCATTGCCGGCCAAGGTCTGACGAATGGCTGCGATCTGCGCCGGGTTGGCCGCCTGATATTCACGGCTGAACCAGCGCGACAGCGCCGCTTCGGCGTTGGCATCCGGGCCGTGCTCAGCGGCCTGCGCGGTACGGGCGATAACCCCGGCGCGCTGTTCTTCACTGCGGTTGAACACGCTGTTAAGCACCACCAGGCTTTGCAGGCGCTCCGGGTAGTGCAGGGCAAACGCCCGTGCCACCAGTCCGCCCATGGAGAAACCGATCACCGCAGCCTGAGGCAGATTCAGGTGATCGAGCAGCTCCAGCAACTGATCGGCATAACCGAGCAGGCCGGTGCCGCTGGCCGGGCGCGGGCTGGCGCCGTGGCCGAGCATGTCGTAGGCGATCACCTGGTACTGGGCAGACAGGCCAACGATCTGGCCGCCCCACATTTCTTTGTTCAGGCCCACGCCGTGGATCAAGACCACGGGCTGGCCTTGGCCGGTCGCCAGGTAACTGGTGCCAGCCGGGGTGAGTTCAGCGGTGAGCCGAATCATGGAGCGCTCCTGCAATGCCTTTTTATTGTGATTACTGGGCTTTTTCGGCGGCCAGTTCTTCCAGATCGATGTAGCGGTTGCCGATGCGCGGGTGCAGGCGACCACCGTCGGCGCACCCGAGCACCACCACGATTTCGTCGGCACGCGGCGCGTCTTCGATCTGCATTTCCAGAGTGATGTAGTGCGAACGCTGGCCTTCGTCGTCCTTGTGCATCATCGGGATCTGAATCGAAGTGCCCGGGCCGCCGCGCTTGTTGGTGAAGCTCAGGTAGCTCTTGGCCTTGACCGCTTCGCGGTAGTGATTGCCGAAGCGCAGGGTGTGGATCACCGCCGAGGCGTGTTCGATTTCGCCGTCGGCGCCGACCACTGCTGCCTTGCCGTAAGCCTCGATCTTCTCGGCACCGCCGATGATGCCCACCAGCCGCTCGACCATCAGCGCGCCGAGGTCGGAGCAGTTGGCGCGGATCTGCGGTTTCAGATCCTCAACGAAACCGTTGCCGACCCACGGGTTTTTCATCACCACGGCCAGGCCGACCATGGTCACTGGCTTGTCAGTGGCCTTGCCGCCTTCGATGAAGGTTTCTTCGACATAGCTGACGATCTTGCGAATTTCGAAACTCATGAGCTGCTCCGTAAGGGGATTGAGAGTGTCTGTGCGTCTGATGGTATACCATAATACCGATCGTGCAAGTCCCCCACGCAAGATTTGCCGGATCCATCCGGCGAATGGCGGTGTATTCACTGCCAGCCCCAATCTCACAAACACCATTACACCCTGTGGGAGGGGGCTTGCTCCCGAAAGCGGTGGATCAGTCGACATCTCGGGTGCCTGACACAGCGTCTTCGGGAGCAAGCCCCCTCCCACGATGGAAATCACCGCTGACAGGAGGGTCATCCGGTTAACAAAAGATAACGTGGCGCCGATTGTCAGACGTTTCCAAAGCCCGATAGGATGAGCCAGCTTCCCAAGGCGCTCTGGACTGCGGGTTTCACGGCTATGCTTGTGACCTGTCAGTTACCACGAGCACCCTTGCGGCGCCCTAAGGCCCAATGGCCTAACAATAATAAATAGGGGAAGGTCTATGAGTCGTTGCCGCCCGCCGGCGTTTCGCAACACCGCGTTGCTGGCCACAGCCCTCACACTGCTGGGCTGTGCTGCCTTGTCGGCACCCGTGCTGGCCGCCGAAGCGCCCGCCGACGGGGTGTATTCCACCGAATCGGCCAAAGCCGCCAAAAGCCTGATACTCGATGTTGTCCACGCCGGCACCCGGTTGGTGGCGGTGGGTGATCGCGGGCACATTCTCTATTCCGATGACCAGGGCAAGACCTGGACCCAGGCCAAGGTGCCGACCCGGCAACTGCTGACGGCGGTGTATTTCGTCGACGACAAGCACGGCTGGGCTGTCGGTCACGACGCGCAGATTCTCGCCAGCGAAGACGGCGGCCTGACCTGGAGCAAACAGTTCGAAGACCTCAAGCGCGAAGCACCGCTGCTCGACGTCTGGTTCCAGGACGTTAATCACGGTGTTGCGGTCGGTGCTTACGGTGCGCTGCTGGAAACCACCGACGGCGGCAAGAACTGGCAAGACGTCAGCGACCGCCTCGACAATCAGGATCAGTTCCACCTCAACGCCATCGCCGCCGTCAAGGACGCCGGGCTGTTCATCGTCGGCGAGCAGGGCAGCATGTTCCGCTCCCCGGACTGGGGCCAGACCTGGGAGAAAATCCAGGGCCCGTATCAAGGCTCGCTGTTCGGCGTGATCGGCACCGCGCAGGCGCAGACTCTGTTGGCCTACGGCCTGCGCGGCAACCTCTACCGCTCCAGCGATTTCGGCAGCACCTGGCAGCAGGTCGAACTCAAGGCTGCGCGCGGTACGCTGGAGTTCGGTCTGTCCGGCGCGACCCTGCTCGCGGATGGCTCGATTGTGATCGTCGGCAACGGCGGCTCGGTGATCAGCAGCAGCGACAACGGCGAAACCTTCAGCGTGTTCAACCGCCCGGACCGCATCTCGCTGTCCTCGGTGACGGCGGCCGGTGACGGCAATCTGATTCTGACCGGGCAGGGCGGCGTGCACACCACGCAGCCCAACGGCGCCGAGATCAATAATAAGAAGGCGGGGCTATGACTTCCTTGATCACTCCTCAGCAGGACAAAGCGACGCTCCTCGAACGTCTGATTTTCAACAACCGCCCGGCCGTGATCCTGATCTGCCTGGTGGTCAGCATTTTCCTGTTCTGGCAGGCCACGCTGATTCGCCCATCCACCAGTTTCGAAAAAATGATCCCGCTCAAGCATCCGTTCATCGAGAAGATGATGGAGCACCGCAACGATCTGGCGAACCTGGGCAACACCGTACGGATTTCGGTGGAAGCCAAAGACGGCGACATCTTCTCCAAGGAGTACATGGAGACCCTGCGGCAGATCAACGACGAAGTGTTCTACATCTCCGGCGTCGACCGTTCCGGCCTCAAGTCGCTGTGGAGTCCGAGCGTACGCTGGACCGAAGTGACCGAGGAAGGTTTTGCCGGCGGTGAAGTGATTCCGCAGAGCTACGACGGCTCGCCGGACAGCCTCGACATGCTGCGCAACAACGTCCTCAAGTCGGGGCAGGTCGGGCGTCTGGTGTCCAATGACTTCAAGTCGAGCATCGTCGACATCCCGCTGCTGGAGTCCTACCCGGACCCGCAGGATCAGGGCAAGCTGCTGGCGCTGGACTACCGCCAGTTCTCCCATGAACTCGAAGACAAGATCCGCAACAAGTTCGAAGCGCAGAACCCCAACGTCAAGATCCACATCGTCGGTTTCGCCAAGAAGGTCGGTGACCTGATCGACGGTCTGGTGATGGTGGTGATGTTCTTCGGCATCGCCTTCGTCATCACCCTGATCCTGCTGCTGTGGTTCACCAACTGCCTGCGCAGTACCGTGGCGGTGTTGAGCACCACGCTGGTGGCGGTGGTCTGGCAGCTCGGGCTGATGCACTTCTTCGGTTTCGGGCTGGATCCGTACTCGATGCTGGTGCCGTTCCTGATCTTTGCCATCGGCATTTCCCACGGCGTGCAGAAGATCAACGGGATCGCCCTGCAATCGAGTGAAGCTGACAACGCCCTGACCGCGGCGCGGCGCACCTTCCGGCAACTGTTCCTGCCGGGGATGATCGCGATTCTCGCTGACGCCGTGGGCTTCATCACGCTGCTGATCATCGACATCGGGGTGATCCGCGAACTGGCGATCGGCGCCTCCATCGGCGTGGCGGTGATCGTGTTCACCAACCTGATCCTGCTGCCGGTGGCGATTTCCTATGTCGGCATCAGCAAGCGCGCGATTGCCAAGAGCAAGAAGGACGCGAATCGCGAACATCCGTTCTGGCGCTTCCTGTCGAACTTCGCCAGCCCGAAAGTCGCACCGATCTCCATCGCTTTGGCGCTGATCGCTTTCGGCGGCGGCCTCTGGTACAGCCAGAACCTGAAAATCGGCGACCTCGACCAGGGTGCACCGGAGCTGCGTCCGGACTCGCGCTACAACAAGGACAACAACTTCATCATCAACAACTACTCCACCAGTTCCGATGTGCTGGTGGTGATGGTCAAGACCGCCACGGAAGGCTGCTCGCGCTACGAAGCCATGGCGCCGATCGATGAGCTGATGTGGAAGATGCAGAACACCGAGGGCGTGCAGTCGGCGATCTCGCTGGTGACCGTGTCCAAGCAGATGATCAAGGGCATGAACGAGGGCAACCTGAAATGGGAAACCCTGTCGCGCAACCCGGATGTGCTGAACAACTCGATCGCCCGCGCCGACGGCCTGTACAACAACAGCTGTTCGCTGGCGCCGGTGTTGATCTTCCTCAACGACCACAAGGCCGAAACCCTCGACCGTGCGGTACACGCGGTGCAGGAATTCGCCAAGGCCAACAACAAGGACGGTCTTGAATTCATCCTCGCCGCCGGTAACGCCGGGATCGAAGCGGCCACCAATGAAGTGATCAAACAGGCCGAACTGACCATCCTGATCCTGGTGTACATCTGCGTCGCGGTGATGTGCATGATCACCTTCCGTTCATGGGCGGCGACTCTGTGCATCGTCCTGCCGCTGGTACTGACCTCGGTACTGGGCAACGCGCTGATGGCGTTCATGGGCATCGGCGTCAAAGTCGCGACCCTGCCGGTGGTGGCGCTGGGCGTGGGGATCGGCGTGGACTACGGGATCTACATCTACAGCCGACTGGAAAGTTTCCTGCGCGCCGGGCTGCCGTTGCAGGAAGCCTATTACCAGACCCTGAAATCCACCGGTAAAGCGGTGCTGTTCACCGGTCTGTGCCTGGCCATCGGCGTGTGCACCTGGATCTTCTCGGCGATCAAGTTCCAGGCCGACATGGGCCTGATGCTGACCTTCATGTTGCTGTGGAACATGTTCGGTGCGCTGTGGCTGCTGCCGGCGCTGGCGAAGTTCCTGATCAAACCGGAGAAGCTGGCGGGGCAGAAGGGCAATTCGCTGTTTGCTCACTGATCCGGATGCCTGAAACGACGAAGCCGCAACCTTAGGGTTGCGGCTTTTTTATGAGTCAAGATCAAAAGCCCCTCACCCTAGCCCTCTCCCAGAGGGAGAGGGGACTGACCGAGGTGTGCGGCTTGATACATCGACCTGGAAATACCGAATCGATTATGGATTCACAGCAAATCATGAGATTTGAGATACCAGCCGATTATGGATTCAAAGCAAATCGTTCACGTCGGTGTAGGTCGTCAATATTCCCGGATCGGTCCCCTCTCCCTCGGGGGGAGGGCTAGGGTGAGGGCAAGCGGTCTCAAGGCTTACGAAAGATCCGCCCCAAGCACAACACTCAAGGCACTGCGCGCATCATCCAGCTGAACCAGCGTCGCGTGGCGGGCGCCAAGGGCATCACGGTTCTCGATCGCGGTAAGAATCGCCTTGTGCCGAGGCAACGCCAGTTCATGCAGATTCGGCCGTTGATTCGAATGCTTCAACGCCTCGGCAATCGCCACCGAAAGCATGTTGCACAGGTTCGCCAGCAGATCGTTATGGGTCGCGTCAGCGATGCGGCTGTGGAAGTCCAGGTCCGGTTGCAGCAAGGCTTCCGGCGTCGGCGCTGCTTCCATGCGTTGATAGGCCTCGCCGATGGCGGCGATGTCGGCCTCGGTCGCGTGCTGAGCGGCGAGGGCGGCGGCGGCCGGTTCGATGATGCTGCGCACACTGGTCAGCACATTGAAGAATTCATTCTGCGGACTGCTTTGCATCAGCCAGTGCAGCACATCCGGGTCGAGCATGTGCCACTCGCGACGGGCCTTGACCACCGTGCCGACGCGCGGTTTTGAATACACCAGCCCCTTGGCCACCAGCACCCGCGTGGCTTCGCGCAACACCGGCCGGCTCACCGCATATTCCTCGCACAACAGCGCTTCGGCGGGCAGTTTGTCGTCGGGCAAAAAACGTCCGGAGACGATCTGCATGCCCAGTTCCTGGACAATGCGCGAGTGCATGCTTTTACGGTCGGAAGGTTTGCGGTAATCCATGGGGAACGGCGCGATCCTGAGCGATGGAGATGCCGCGCATCATAGCAGGCGTGGCGCATTCTTGAGGCGGGTAAAGAACAACTGTGGGAGCGAGCTTGCTCGCGAAAGCGGTGGGTCAAACAACATTGCAGTTGAATGTACCGCCGTCTTCGCGAGCAAGCTCGCTCCCACAGGGATTTGTGTGATCAGTGGGAATGACGCGGGACTTCCGCCCCTCGGCAACCGACGAGGAAGTCGAAATCACAACCCTGATCCGCCTGCAGCACATGGTCGATGTACAGCTGACGATAGCCGCCGACCAGTAGCTGCTGCGGTGGTTGCAGATCTGCCATGCGCGCCGCCAGTTCGGCATCTGGAATATCCAGATGCAAACGCCCGCTGGCGCAATCCAGCTCGATCCAGTCACCTTCCTGCACCACCGCCAACGGCCCGCCGGCTGCCGCTTCCGGGGCAACGTGCAAAACCACCGTGCCATACGCAGTGCCGCTCATCCGTGCATCGGAGATGCGCACCATGTCGGTCACGCCCTGAGCCAGCAGCTTGGCCGGCAAGCCCATGTTGCCCACCTCGGCCATGCCCGGATAACCCTTCGGCCCGCAATTCTTCATCACCAGAATCGAATCTTTATCGACATCCAGTTCCGGATCATTGATCCGCGCCTTGTACATGTCGAAGTTTTCAAACACCACCGCACGACCGCGATGCTGCATGAGTTCAGGTGTGGCCGCGGACGGCTTGAGCACCGCACCCAGCGGTGCCAGATTACCGCGCAGCACGCAGATACCGCCGTCAGCGCGGATTGGATTGTCGAGGGTGCGGATCACTTCGTCCTCGCCGTAGATCGGCGCGTCCTGGGTGTTCTCGCCCAGCGTCTTGCCGTTGACCGTCAGCGCATCGGGATTGGGGATCAGATTGGCTTCGCCGAGACGGCGCAGCACCGCCGGCAAGCCACCGGCGTAGTAAAACTCTTCCATCAGGAAACGCCCGGACGGTTGCAGGTCGACGATGGTCGGCATGCCGCGCCCGATGCGGGTCCAGTCGTCCAGATCCAGCTCGACGCCGATGCGACCGGCGATGGCTTTCAAGTGGATCACCGCGTTGGTCGAACCGCCGATGGCGGCGTTGACCCGAATGGCGTTTTCAAAGGCTTCCTTGGTCAGGATCTTCGACAGGCGCAAGTCTTCGCGCACCATCTCCACCGCGCGCATGCCGGACATGTGCGCCAACACGTAACGTCGCGCATCGACTGCCGGAATCGCCGCGTTGTGCGGCAGGGACGTGCCCAGTGCTTCGGCCATGCAAGCCATGGTCGACGCGGTGCCCATGGTATTGCAGGTGCCCGCCGAGCGTGACATGCCGCCCTCGGCCGCGAGGAAATCGTCGATGGTGATAGTGCCGGCCTTGACCTGTTCGCTGAGCTGCCAGACCACCGTGCCCGAGCCGATGTCCTTGCCCTTGTGCTTGCCGTTGAGCATCGGCCCGCCGGTGACGACGATCGCCGGCACATCGCAACTGGCCGCGCCCATCAGCAGCGCCGGGGTGGTTTTGTCGCAGCCGGTCAGCAGCACCACGCCGTCAATCGGGTTGCCGCGAATCGCTTCTTCGACGTCCATGCTTGCCAGGTTGCGGGTGAGCATGGCGGTCGGGCGCAGGTTCGACTCGCCATTGGAGAACACCGGGAATTCCACCGGAAAGCCACCGGCCTCGATCACCCCGCGTTTGACGTGCTCCGCAATCTGGCGGAAATGCGCGTTGCACGGGGTCAGTTCCGACCAGGTGTTGCAGATGCCGATGATCGGCTTGCCATGAAACTGGTGGTCGGCGATGCCCTGATTCTTCATCCAGCTGCGGTACATGAAGCCGTTCTTGTCGGCAGTGCCAAACCATTGGGCCGAGCGCAGGGTGGGTTTCTTCTCAGACATGATCGATTCTCTTATTGTAAGACTATTGTTTGCGAGTCACGGCTAAACATAAGCGCAAAATCGCCGCTTTGGAAGTGTTGTTGGGTAATTAGTATTACTATATAGTCGTTTTCGGTGGAGGGATTGGCCCTGACGGTGTTCCGCGAGAGGCGTCCCCCGAGGTTCTATAAAAACAACAATCGGAGACCGATCCCATGAGCCAGGAACTGCGGCTTGTCCGGCGCATCACGCTGAAACTGATTCCCTTCCTGATCCTGCTGTACCTGATCGCCTATGTGGATCGCTCCGCCGTCGGCTTCGCCAAGCTGCACATGGGCGCCGACATCGGCATCGGTGACGCGGCCTATGGCCTCGGTGCCGGGCTGTTTTTCATTGGCTACTTTCTTCTCGAAATCCCCAGCAACCTGATGCTCGAACGCTTCGGTGCGCGGCGCTGGTTTGCGCGGATCATGATCACCTGGGGCGCAATCACCATCGGCATGGCGTTCGTCCAGGGCCCGCACAGTTTCTACGTGATGCGCTTTCTGCTCGGCGCGGCGGAGGCGGGGTTCTTCCCCGGCGTTCTCTACTACATCACCCAATGGTTCCCGGTGCGCCATCGCGGCAAGATCCTTGGCCTGTTCATCCTCTCTCAACCGATCGCGATGATGATCACCGGCCCGGTATCCGGCGGCTTGCTGGGCATGGACGGCATCCTCGGGCTGCACGGCTGGCAGTGGCTGTTCATCGTCATCGGCACCCCGGCGATCCTCCTGACCTGGCCGGTATTGCGCTGGCTGCCCGACGGCCCGCAGAACGTCAAGTGGATGGATCAGGCCGAGAAAGACTGGCTGACCGGCGAACTGAAAAAAGATCTTCAGGAATACGGCCAGACCCGTCACGGCAACCCGCTGCATGCGCTCAAAGACAAACGCGTGTTGCTGCTGGCACTGTTTTACCTGCCGGTGACCCTGAGTATTTATGGCCTCGGCCTGTGGCTGCCGACGCTGATCAAGCAGTTCGGCGGCAGCGATCTGGTGACCGGTTTCGTCTCGGCGGTGCCGTACATCTTTGGCATCGTCGGTCTGCTGATCGTGCCGCGCAGCTCCGACCGCATGAATGATCGCTACGGCCATCTGGCGGTGCTTTATGTGCTGGGTGCGATCGGTCTGTTCCTGAGTGCATGGCTATCACTGCCGGTGGCGCAACTGGCGGCGCTGTGCCTGGTGGCGTTCGCGCTGTTTTCCTGCACGGCAGTGTTCTGGACCTTGCCCGGGCGGTTCTTTGCCGGTGCGAGTGCGGCGGCGGGGATCGCGCTGATCAACTCGGTGGGCAACCTCGGTGGCTACATCGGCCCGTTCGTGATCGGCGCGCTGAAGGAATACACCGGGAATCTGGCTTCGGGGCTGTATTTCCTCAGCGGGGTGATGGTGTTCGGTTTGATTCTTACCGGAATCGTCTACCGCGTGCTTGAGCGCAAACACGTGCTACCGGTCGAGCAGTTCGCCGCCAGTGCACGCGGTGCTACCCGAACCTGAATCTGCAGAACAACATGGAACCCATGTGGGAGCGGGCTTGCTCGCGAATGCGGTGGGTCAGCCACCATCATTCGTTGAATGAAACACCGCATTCGCGAGCAAGCCCACTCCCACAATGGATCGGCGCCGAACTCAAGACTGGTTTACAGGAGAGGACATATGCATCTGGTTCAATTCGAATTGAATGACGGCGAGCGCCGCGTCGGCGTGGTCGACAACGGGCTGATCCGCGAAGTGCAGGACGCCCGCAGCGTACGCGATCTCGCGCTGGCCGCGATTGAGGCCGGCGGCACTCTGGAGCAGCAAGTACACACCCACGGCCTGGGCATCAGTCATGACTATGCGCAGTTGCTCAAAGACCGGCGCATCCTGCCGCCGCTGGATCACCCGGATCCGGCGCACCTGCTGGTCAGCGGCACCGGCCTCACGCACCTGGGCAGCGCCTCGGCGCGGGACAAGATGCACCAGCAGGCCGGCGACGAAGCGCAAATGACTGACACCATGCGCATCTTCAAATGGGGCGTGGAGGGCGGTAAACCGGCGGCGGGGCAAGCGGGCGTGCAGCCGGAATGGTTCTACAAGGGCGACGGCAGTATCGTCGTGCGTCCGGGCGAGGCGTTCCCGTTGCCACCGTTTGCCGAGGATGCCGGCGAGGAACCGGAAATGGCCGGGCTCTACGTCATCGGCCACGACGGCAAACCGTATCGCCTCGGTTTCGCGGTGGGCAACGAGTTCTCCGACCACGTCATGGAACGCAAGAACTACTTGTACCTGGCCCACTCGAAACTGCGCAGTTGCAGCTACGGCCCGGAACTGCGCACCGGTGAATTGCCGCAGCATCTGGCCGGCAGCAGTCGCATCCTGCGTAACGGCGAAGTGCTGTGGGAAAACGAATTTCTCAGCGGCGAAGCCAACATGTGCCACAGCCTCGCCAACCTTGAATACCACCATTTCAAATACCGCCAGTTCCTGCGTCCCGGCGACGTGCACATCCACTTTTTCGGCACCGCGACCCTGTCGTTCGCCGATGGCATCCGCACCCAACCGGGCGACCGGTTTGAAATCAGTCAGGCCGAATTCGGCGCCCCGCTGGTCAACGGTATCGCCCCGGCAGCAGCGGCTTTTCAACCGGACAGCATCGGCACCCTTTAAGGAGCTCCCATGACTCAGATTCTTGGCCACAGCTACATCGGCGGACAGCGCATCGCAGCAGGCAACGTCAAACTGCAAAGCGTCGACGCGACTACTGGCGAACAGCTGCCGTACGATTTCATTCAAGCGACTGAAGCCGAAGTCGATGCCGCCGCCAAAGCCGCCGCCGCAGCGTACCCGGTCTATCGCAGCCTCAGCGCCGAACGCCGCGCGCAATTTCTCGACGCGATTGCCGATGAACTGGATGCCTTGGGTGATGATTTCGTCGCGCTGGTCTGCCGCGAAACCGCGCTGCCTGCGGGGCGGATTCAGGGCGAGCGCGGGCGCACCAGCGGGCAGATGCGCCTGTTCGCCAAAGTCCTGCGGCGCGGTGATTTCTACGGTGCGCGAATCGATTTGCCATTGCCGGATCGTCAGCCATTGCCGCGTCCAGATCTGCGCCAATACCGCATTGGCCTCGGCCCTGTCGCAGTGTTCGGTGCGAGCAACTTCCCGCTGGCGTTCTCCACGGCCGGTGGCGACACCGCTGCGGCGCTGGCCGCCGGCTGCCCGGTGGTGTTCAAGGCCCACAGCGGCCACATGGCAACCGCTGAACTTGTTGCCGACGCACTGATTCGTGCCGCCGAAAAAACCGCGATGCCGGCAGGCGTGTTCAACATGATTTACGGCGGTGGCGTTGGCGAATGGCTGGTCAAGCATCCGGCGATCCAGGCAGTGGGTTTTACCGGTTCGCTCAAGGGCGGTCGGGCACTCTGCGACATGGCGGCGGCGCGGCCGCAACCGATCCCGGTGTTCGCCGAGATGTCGAGCATCAACCCGGTGATCGTTCTGCCTCAAGCCTTGGCTGAGCGCTCGGAAACCATTGCCCGCGATCTGACCGCTTCAGTGGTGCAGGGCTGCGGCCAGTTCTGCACCAATCCGGGATTGGTCATCGGTATCCGCTCGCCGCAGTTCAGCGCCTTCGTCCAGCAAGTCGCCGGGCTGATTGGCGACCAACCGGCGCAGACCATGCTCAACGCCGGCACCCTCGGCAGCTATGGCAAAGGTCTGCAAAAGTTGCTGGCGCATTCCGGCATCGAGCATCTGGCGGGTAATCCGCAGCAGGGCAGTCAGGCGCAGCCGCAACTGTTCAAGGCAGACGTCAGCCTGTTGATCAACGGCGATGAAGTGCTGCAGGAAGAAGTGTTCGGCCCGACCACGGTGATCGTCGAAGTGGCCGACAAGGCCGAGCTGAGCGCGGCGCTGCATGGGCTGCACGGCCAACTGACGGCGACGATGATCGGCGAACAGGCCGACTTCGAACGCTTCCCGGAACTGACACCTCTGCTCGAACAGAAAGTCGGACGGATCCTGCTCAATGGCTATCCGACGGGTGTGGAAGTGTGTGATTCGATGGTGCATGGCGGACCGTATCCGGCGACATCGGATGCGCGCGGAACGTCGGTGGGGACGCTGGCGATCGACCGGTTCCTGCGCCCGGTGTGCTTCCAGAATTACCCCGACAGCTTGCTGCCGGAACCGCTGAAGAATGGCAATCCGTTGCGCATCCAGCGGCTGGTGGATGGCAAGCCCTCGCGCGACGCGTTGTAAATCGCGCCGCACACCCCCTGTGGGAGCGGGCTTGCTCGCGAAGGCATTCTTTCAGTCAGTGATTGATTGCCTGACACACCGCTTTCGCGAGCAAGCCCGCTCCCACAGGGATCTCCAGCGACAATGAGCTATCATTGGCCCTTTCCCCCCTAAGAAAGACTGTTTGCCATGACTGCCCAAACCCTTCTCAACGCCCTCGAACACTGCGGCATGGTCGAAATCGATGGCTTGCATGCCTTCGAATTCGCCCTCGACGAAGACGACAACCTGCACATCGAATGCATCGATGGCCGCACGGCCAAGCATTGGGAGTTCACCCCGGCGCAGGTTACGGCGGCGACGTTTGATGAAGACCTGCAGAGCTGGCTGATCATTGGCTACGCCAGCGACACCAAGACCACCGGCGAGCACCGTTTGGTCTGCGTCGGCGACGTAGTCAGCAGCAGCGACGACGAGGAAGATGATCAATGAACATGCGTAAATTCTGGCCACTGCTGATGGCCGGCAGCGTCGGTGCGATGGGCCTGTCCAGTGCCAGCGCCGAGACCTATCAATTGCTGGTGGGCTCCTACACCGCTGGCACCAGCCAAGGCATCTATCGAATGAATTTCGATAGCGCCACCGGACAGATCGCTGCCATGCCGCTGCAAGTGGTGAAGAGCGAAAACCCGTCGTGGCTGACCTTGTCCAAAGACCAGAAGCATCTGTTCGTGGTCAACGAAAACGGCCCCGGCCAGAAAGATCCGGTCGGCCGCGTCAGCAGCTACTCGATCGATCCGAAGACCCACACTCTGACCCTGATCAATCAAGTGCAGAGCCTGGGCAACGAGCCGACCCATTCTAGCCTCAGCGGCGATGCCAGCCATCTGTTCGTCAGCAACTATTCGGTGGTGGAAGATCCGGGCGGCACCCTCGCGGTGTTGCCGGTCGGCGCTGATGGCAAGCTCAAACCCGTGGTGCAGATGAGCGCGCACCCGGCGAGCCGGGTCAACCCCGAGCGTCAGGCCTCGAACCACGTGCACTCGACGGTGTCCTCGCCGGACGGTCGCTATGTGTTCTCCAACGACCTCGGGGCGGACAAGGTCTTCATCTACCAGTTCGACCCGAAGGCCAACCCGGACCTGCCGCTGACCCCGGCGAAAACCGCTTCGGTGAGCCTGCCGGCCGGCAGCGGCCCGCGTCATCTGCTGTTCAGTGCCGACGGCAAGCATGCCTGGCTGACCATGGAAATGAGCGCGCAGGTCGCGGTGTTCGACTACCACGACGGCGTGCTGACCCAGACGCAAATGGTCGATCTGGCAGCGGGTCAGCCGACCTCGGACAAAGCCGCCGCCGCGCTGCATGCCTCGGCCGATGGCAAGTTCCTCTACGTCAGCAACCGTGGCACCGCCAATCAACTGCTGGTGTTCAGCATCGATCCGGCGACCGGGCAGCTCAAAGAGCTGCAAAAGCGTTCGGTGGAAGGCGATCACCCGCGTGAGTTCAGCCTCGATCCGAGTGGCAAGTTCCTGCTGATCGCCAATCAGAAGAGCAACGAAATTGTCGTCGTCGAGCGTGACGCCAAGACCGGTCTGCTCGGCAAAACCGTGCAAAAACTGCCGATGGACGCCCCCAGCGACCTGAAGTTTCTCGTGCGACAATAAGCCACAGGCCCCGGTTTACGGGGCCTGTCTCGTTGTATTAATCGCGCTGATATCCGGTAATGCTACAAAGCATTTCAAGCGATCAACCCTCGAGCGTTAAGTTTGCTTCACGGCCCAACCGGGCAAAGCAAGCCAACCGAATACGAGGGTTACCGCCATGAACTTCAATCTCTTCTCGATCATCGCCGCTTCCGCCATCTCTGCCACCGTTGCATTGCCAGCCAGTGCCAACGCTGAAGTTAGCAGCAAAAAATCCCACACCCAGAGCTACACCCAGAAATACCTGCAACAGAGCGCCAACTTCTATGCCGCACTGGATCACAAAGCCCAACACTGAAATGCCCGCTTCGAACAACTCCCTGTAGGAGCTGCCGAAGGCTGCGATCTTTTGATCTTCAACGTCAAAAGATCGCAGCCTTCGGCAGCTCCTACACGTATGCGTGATCGAAAAATCTGCGCTCGATAGGTTTTCTCCAAAGCTGAGATAGACCGGCTAAATAATCAACCAAGCTGATGTTCACTATGGAAAACCCTGAGTGGTTGCTTCGGCTTTTTTGATTGATCCTGACGGCACTGAAACATGCCCACGGAGCACATCATGGCCAGTTCAATCATCACCTCAGCCAAGCGCGGCGCCTACCTGGCCATCGGTCTTTACCTGGCCCTGGTGCTGTTTGTCAGCATCGCCGCGCAAACCCAACACAGCTTCGACGCACCGATCGAAGTCGCGCACCCCGGCATCCAGTTCGAACACCGCGCAGACGTGCTGGTTGATCGTGCTGAACTCGCAGGAGTGGGCGGCGCATGAAAGGCTATAGACTCTGGGTCATCGCCGGGCTGGCACTGATAACCAATGGTGCGGCGTTGCTCGGCTTCGGCCAAGGCTCGGTGGGTGCGCTAGCGCGGGCCATAGAGGCCAATCACAGCATTGCGCACAATATCGAACGGGCCAACTCCCAAGGGTTGCTGGCCGGCAATCCGCCGATCAAGGCTGAGGTCGATTTCCTCGGGCCGTTTGAAGTGGATTGCTCGGCACTCGGTATGTGCGCCGTACTGGCTTAGAGTGAGCGAACCATTGTGGCGAGGGGATTCATCCCCGATGGGCCGCGAAGCGGCCCCAGACCCGGCGAACCGAATTATTCTGATACACCGAGGTGTCTGATTTCAGGGCAGCTTCGCCGCCCATCGGGGATGAATCCCCTCGCCACAAGGAGCTCGGCACCAGGAATTCGGGTTACTTCTTCATGATCGCCGTGAACAGCTCGGATTCGAGCAAGCGCTGCAACCACGCTTGCAACCGCACATAAGGCGTCTGCGCAAACCACTCGCGATCCACATGCGCAAACTGCCGAACGAACGGCAGCAACGCGATATCCGCAAGACACGGATGATCACTCAGCAAATAATCCCGACCTTCAAGCAACCCATCCAGCCTCTGCAGAAATAACGCGCCCTCAGCCCGATAAACCTCCATCGGCTGCTCGGGATAGCGCTCGGCGTATTTGTAGCGATTCAGATGCAGCTTGAATGCCTGATCGTTGGCTTCGATCAACTCGGCAATCCGTGAATCACCGCCGAGCAACCAGTTGTCAGGATCATTCTGTGCCAACGCCCAGCGCATGATCTCCAGGCTCTCATCGATCACCCGACCCGCCGCATCCAGCACCGGTACCGTGCCTTTGGGCGAGATCGCCAGCATCGCGGCCGGTTTGGCCTTGAGGCTGACTTCGACGATCTCCACCGGTACGCCCGAATAACGCAGGGCCATCCGCGCACGCATCGCGTACGGGCAGCGGCGGAATGAATACAACGTGTTCATTTCACCTCCAGTGTGCTCAAGCCGTTGCCTTGGCGTTGCACCTGAATCTGCACCGGAATCCGTTCGTGCATTTCCTGGACGTGGGAAATCACCGCGACCTTGCGCCCCTGCGCCTGCAAGCCGTCGAGGGCATCCATGGCCAGTTGCAGCGATTCCGGATCGAGGCTGCCGAAGCCTTCGTCGATGAACAGCGATTCGATTTTCAGCGTGCTCGAGGCCATCGATGCCAGCCCCAATGCAAGGGCCAGCGACACCAGGAAGGTTTCGCCGCCGGACAGCGAATGCACCGAGCGCAATTCGTCGCCCATCTCGGTATCCATCACCAGCAGGCCGAGCATGCTGCCACCGCGTTTCAAGCGATAGCGTTTGACCAGTTGGCGCAGCTGCACGTTGGCGTGATGTACCAGCAGGTCGAGGTTGTAGGCCTGGGCGATCTTGCGGAAGGTGTCGCCGGTGGCCGAGCCGATCAACGCATTCAGACGCGCCCAGCGCTGGTACTCGGCATAGGCGTCGGCGATCTGCTGCGCGAGTGCCTGATTGGCATTCTGCCGGCGCTGATCTTCAGCTTGTTCGGCGCGCAGTTCGGCGCACTGTTGCTCACTGAGGTTGAACTGGTTCTGCAGCTCGGCGAGGGCGCTGGCGAGTTGCTCGGCATCGAGATTACCGTTGTGCTGCGCCTGATGATCGGCCAGACGCTGATCACGTTCCTGCAGCAGCACCTTGGCCTGTTCGATGGCTTTTTCGTTGTGCTGCAAGCGCTGGCGCAGTTCACTGAGCTGCGTGTCATCGACGCGCAGCAAGTCTTCGAGACCACCGTCATCCAGTTCAGCATGGCGTGCGCGCCAGTCGGCAATCTTCTGTGTCAGTTCGTCGTCTTCGCTTTGCAGCGCCTGCAAGCGTTCTTGCTGAGCCTTGAGTTCGGCGCCAATCTGCACCCGTTGCGTGCGCACGTTCTGCAGTTCCGCAGCGGTGCCGGTTTCGGCGTTGCGCGCCTGATCCACAGCCTGTTCCAGTTGCTGCTGCCAGTGCTCGGCGCTGCTGTGTTCGCCCAGCAGTTGCGCGAGTTTCGCCTGGCAGGCCTGTTGCTGCTCAGCCAGCGCGCTGAATTGCTGCTCGGCGCTTTGCAGTTGCTGTACGCGGCTGAGCTGGCGATCCTGTTCTTTCTCCAGCGTCTGCTGGCGTTGCTGCTGTTCGGCCAGTTCTTCCTTTTGCTGCTCGACTTGCGCCAGGCGCTCGGCAATCTGCCGATCGAGCTGCATGAAAGTCGCCGCCGGCTCGATACGCAAGGCTTCGAGGGTGTCGGCCGGCAGCAGGCTGGCGAACGCAGTCAGTTCCTCGTCGAGACGCTGACGGTCGCTGCTCAGTTCGCGTTGTTGGTTGCTCAGGTGCTGCGCCGCTTGCTGATGCGCGGTTTCGGCATTGCGCAGTTGCTGGGTCAAGCGCGCCGCGTCCTGTTGCAGGGTGAGCAGGGCGCTCTGGCGTTGTTCGTCCTGAGTGATGCTCTGGTTCAACTGATCGTTCTGCCGGGCCAGCCAGGCGTCACGCTTGTCGGCGTCCTGATTCAGCAACTGAGGCGCCAGCGGATGGGCCTCCAGACTCGGCGCTAGTGCCTGTTGCTGGACGGTCAATTGCTCCTGCTGTTGCAACAGCTCTTTCTGCCGGGCGATCACGCCACCGACGTCGGCGCGCAGCTCGGTGAGTTTTTCCTTGAGCTGATCCACCGCTTGCTGCGCGTTGGCCTGTTCGCTTTCATCATGACGGCCGAGGCTTTGCAGCAGTGCTTCCGGATGATGATACGGATGCTCGTTGCTGCCGCAGACCGGGCAGGGCTGGTCGTCCTGCAACTGCGCGCGCAGCTCTTCGACACTGGCGCTGCGGGCCAGACGCTGGCGTTCGAGCAGTTCACGGGTGACGTTGAGGGTTTGTTCGGCGACGGTCAGCTCGGCCTTGGTTTTCACCCCGTCCTGGGTCAGACGTTCACGTTCCTGCTGTGCATCGAGCAGGCGCTGTTGCAGCTCGGCGCCGCGTTTTTCCAGCTCCTGCTGACTGGCCCACAGCCGCGTCAGGTCTTCGATGGCGCGCAGCTGTTTGCGGTTGTCTTGCAACAGATTGCCGAGGATACCGATCTGCTCGGCGACGGCATCCGGCTCGGCGCCGGCCTCTTTGAACAGCACTTCCAGTTGCTGTTTCTGCGTGGCCAACGCGTCGGCGCTGTGCGCGGCGTTCTGTTTGAGGGTCGCCAGTTCGGCCTGGCCCTTGTTCAGGCGATTGCCGATCAGCATCAGCTGTTGCAGGCGATCGCGATAGGCATTCCATGCTTCGCTGAGCGGTGCCAGATCGGCACTTTGTTCCAGTTCGGCGGCGATTTTCTGCAAGCGCTCAGCGACTTCGGCCTGTTTCGTCTGCAACGCTTGAATCGCGCTCTGGCCTTCGGTGCAGGCTTGCTCGGCGGACTGCCGGGCCTCGGCGCTGAGTGCGGTGTCCTTGGCGAGGCGGGCGAGGGTGCTTTGCTCATCGAAGGCCTGACGCAGCAGCGGGGCACTTTCGCTGTGCCGCTGCTGCGCTTCGCTCAGGGCGATTTTCGCCGCATCCAGCGCCTGTTCCAGTTGCGTCTGGCGCTCGTTGAGCTCGCCGTGTTGCTGGGTATGCGCGGCAATCTGTGCCGCCAGCGGCGTCAGCTGCACATCCAGTTCAGTCTTGCGCGCGAACTGGTGACGCTGCGGGGCGAGTTGTTCCAGGCGCGTCAGTTTCAGGCGTTCACCCGCCAGACCTTCCCAATGTTGCTGCGCACTGTGCAGTTGCTCGGCGGCGGCTTGCTGCGCGTCCTGCAACTGGCGCAAATCCTTGAGCCAACTGTGCTGTTGTTCCAGTTGCTTGAGCTGCGCCTGCTGCAACTTCAACTGTTGCTGGGCAGCGTTGAAGCGTTCGTCCAGTTCGGCCCGGGCTTCGGGGGTGAGCGGAGTGACGCCGGTGGCCTGATCCTGCAGCAGCTTGTGCGCTTCGCGGGCCTCTTTGGTCTTGTCGAAGGCGCGGCGGCCAAGGCGGGTGTAGAGCGCGGTGTCGGTGAGTTTTTCCAGCAGTTCGCTGCGGTCGTTGTCGTCGGCCTTGAGGAACGCGCTGAACTCGCTCTGGGCCAGCAGCACGGCGCGGGTGAACTGTTCGAAGTTCAGACCGAGTGCGGCTTCGAGTTGGGTCTTGTACTCGCCTTTCTGACTGGCGAGCAGTTGATCCTGATCGATGTCACGCAGGCTCTGCCGGCTGGCCTGCAACTTGCCGCCAGCCTTTTCCCGGGCACGGTTGGCTTCCCAGCGCGCACGGTAACGGCGGCCATCGACGCCGACGAAATCCACCTCCGCATAACCTTCACCGGTACCACGGCGCAGCAAGGTGCGCGGGTCGCCGGTGGCGATTTCACCGTCGGCGTCCGGCACCTTGGCGTCACGGCCGGTGTTGTTCAGGCGCGGCACGGCGCCGAACAACGCCAGGCACAGGGCGTCGAGCAGGGTACTTTTACCGGCGCCGGTCGGCCCGGTGATCGCGAACAGGCCAGCACTGGCCAGCGGTTCGGCGGTGAAATCAATCTCGAACGGCCCGGCCAGCGAAGCAAGGTTCTTCAAGCGAATGGCGAGAATCTTCATGGCTGCTCGCCCTCCATCTGTACGTCCTGCAGCAGTTCGGCGAAGTCCTTGAGGGTCTGCTCATCGACCTCGTTGCCATAGTTGTCGAGCCAGGCGCGGCTGAACAGCTCCTGCGGAGTGAGTTGATCCAGTTCGACCAGCGCGCTGCCGTCGTCGCTGCCATCGGCGCCACGGTTGCCGGCGTACTCGGCGGCGATCCGCACCAAGCGTACGGCTTTGCCTTGCAGGGCGTTTTCCACCTGATGGCGCAGATCCGGCTGCGGTTCGTCGAGGGTTACGCGCACTTCCAGCCATGGCTGGCGCTGGGTTTCGGCTAGCAGATCAATGTTCGGCAGGTCAGCCAGTTGCAGCAGAATCTCCGCCAGTGGCGCCGGGCCGATGCGTTGCAGGTTGACCGACCTTGGAATCAGTTTTGGTTCGACACTGACCAGGGTTTCGCCGTCGAGGGTGACGTCGAGAATCTGGTGCTGATAACCGATCTCCGAAAACGACAACGGAATCGGCGAGCCGCTGTAGCGAATGCGCTCTTCACCGTTGACCTTCTGCGGCTTGTGCAAATGGCCGAGGGCGACATAGCTGATGCTCGGCCCGAACAGGCTGGCTGGCAGCGCTTCGGCGTTACCGATGATCAGGCTGCGCTCGGAGTCTTCCGAGACCGAGCCGCCAGCCATGTGCGCGTGACTGATGGCGACCAGCGCCTGACCCGGTTGGCGCTTGGCATTGGCGGCTTCGATCAGCCATTCATGCACCTGACCGATACCGTGCAAATAGTTGTCGCCCAGATGCGCACCGGTCACTTCCGCCGGGCGCAGGAACGGCAGCGCCAGGCACCACGCGGCGATCTCGCCTTGGGCATTTGGCAGTGGCAGCAGCAGCCGTTCGGCGTCGAGCTGGCCGTCATCCAGCCACAACACCCGCCCCAGTGCATGGGTGCGCAAGCGGCGCATCAACGGCGCCGGCAGTTCGATGCGCGAGCCGGAATCGTGGTTGCCGGCAATCATCACGATGGTCAGCAACGGTTGCTGCTCGTGAGCGCTGACGATGAAGTCGTAGAGGCGTTCCTGGGCTTTGACCGGCGGATTGACCGTGTCAAAGATGTCACCGGCAATCAGCAGCACATCCGGCTGCGCCAGTTGCAGTTGGCGCAGCAGCCATTCGAGAAAGCACGCATGCTCGAAATCGCGCTCCTGGCCGTGCAGGTTTTGTCCAAGGTGCCAGTCGGAGGTGTGGAACAGACGCAAGGTGGACTCCGCTACAGAAATAGGTGATGGCCGCGGGGGAATGATGGGCGGCTAAAGAGGGGGGAGTTTACTGGCAAACGGGCGGGCTTGCCCAAGGGCTTGAAAGATCAGTAGGTCGTGGCCGATGCCGTCTGTCGCTACTGTCAGATCTGACAGTAGCGGGTCGGCAGCTTCGGGTGATGGGATACCGCAGTCGCCAAGGCGTCGGGCCGGGGCTTTCTGTCACTTGAGGAGTTGCTTGTATGAAAACGCAATCACCATCAGCCTCTACGTCTTCTGATCCAGGCGTGAACGCGCTCAAGCCCATAAGGATCACCAAACTCAAGACTCCCGTGCAGGGCTATGACGGTGGTTTGCCGGTGGCCGCCGTGGAGGGAGGCGTCGATTTTCTGGTCCCTCCCTGGCTGGTCATGGAGGCGGGTGATCTGCTTGAGGTGTTCTGGGGCGACCTGCAGGCGCCGGTCTGGAGTAAAGACATCGAGCCGGAAGATGAAAACGAACTCATCAAAGGGGTTATCGATGAGGGGCATATCCGCAGAGGGGAGGCCTATCCGGTTTTTTATCGAGTGACCCGGCCGTTTCAGGAACCTGAGTCAACACCGCTGCAAAGGTTCTTCGTCAAACTGGATCGCCCCGGCGGCTTCGATGACGACCAGTCAACGCCCGGCAACCAGAACCTGCGCTACCACATTCTCCAAAGCATCATCGACAACGGCGTCGGCCCCGGGGAGGCCGCGGCGGGTGTGCCGATCACGATCCTGCCGTACCCCTTCATGCGTATCAACGACCGTGTCAAAGTGGCGTGGGGCAGCGTAGAGAAAAACGCCCTTGTCGAGCAAAAACATATTGACGACCCTGTGCGTAACCCGCTGATCGTGACCTTCGAAAAGAGACTGATCGAGCAGGCAGGTGATAGCGCCGGGGTGATCGTGGTGCACCAGGTGATCGATGAGTGTGGCAACTATCCGGATCCACGGTCACCGTGGTCGGCGAAAACCCGCATCTTGGTGGATCTGAAAGGAAATCGTCTGGATGCGCCTATCGTGCAGGCGGCCGATCCGGAGACTCACGAAATCGACCTCGACAAACTGAATGATGACGACGTGAAAGTTCTGGTCAATACCCCCGCTGGCACCTTCCAGGAGCAGGATGTCGTCGCATTGACCTGGCGAGGAATCAACGCCGAGGGCGCACCGATCGACCATGGCCCGGTAGAGCTGCCGGTGACACGAGTCGGTGTTGCGCTGATATTCACTGTCCCGAATGACAAGGTACGAGCCATTGCCAAAGGCCGGGCCAGTGTCTCCTACATACTCAAGCGAACGGGTGCGGCCGATCGGCCGTCCAAGACCGTCGGTATTTCGGTGACGGGAGAGACCTTCCGACTGCCGTCTCCTACGGTGGACGAAGCCCCTACCGGTACGCTGAACCCGGACGAACGCTGGGCCACCGTGCGCATTCCATGGTTTGCCGGACGCGCCGCCAGTGACCTGTTGACGCTGATCTGGGAGGCCACGCGTCCCGGCGGCGGCATTGTCTATTACGAAGACCCGCGCCCGGTTGGCGATGTACCGGATGACGAGCCGGTGTTGCGCAATGTCTCGAATGCGGAGATCCAGCGTTTCGACGGCTTGCAGGTCTCGGTGTTCTATACCATCGCCAATGATGATGAGGCGACACTCAACGTGCGCGAGTCGTTGCCGTTCGAGATGCAGGTGGGCGAAGTGCAACCGCTGTTCGTGACGCCGCGCGTTGAAGAGGCGGTGCCTGGCACGTCGTTGATCGATCCGGAAGCCGTCCCGCCGCTGGGCTGTAAATTGATTGTGCCGTATCTGCAGACACTGCCCGAAGACCTGGTGAGTTATCGCTGGCGCGGTACGGGCGGTAACGGCAGCACCAGTGGCTCACTGCGTCTTACAGCGCAAACTGCGGGTAAGGAAGTGCCGTTCACGGTGCCTAAACAGTTTGTGACCAACAACCTCAATCGCCGGATTGTCATCGACTATTTCATCGTGCGTGACGGCAAGACCCTGGGTTACTCCTTTCCACTGACCTTGCGGGTCGGCAATGCCCTGCTGGATTTCGATCCGCCCTCAATTGATGGCGCGCGCGGCGACCAGATCGATGCGAGCGCGGTGCCAGCGGTAGGTGCAACCGTACGTCTGGCTGCGGCGTATGGCTTGAGGGTGGGCGATAGCGGCGAGATCCGCTGGATCGGCGTTGCCGGCGGCGGTACCGCCATCGTGCCGTTTCGCGTGGAGAGCGGAGAAGCGGGGCGCGACAAACTGATCAGCGTGCCGCAGTCGGTGGTGTTGGCCAATGTCGGGCGGGAGATCTCGTTGGATTGCACCGTGGTGCGCCAAGCCGGTGGTCGCCAGTACTCGCGGGTGGCGGTTTATGACGTGCGTGCAACGCTGGGGACGGGACGCTTGCTGGTGATGGGCGCGCGCTCGCGGGGTAATTACCAGATTTATGGCGGCGGGACTGCGTGGTTGACCGCGCTGGATGCAACCACCCGGCAGCCGATCAGGGCCTGGTGGCGTTATAACGGCGAGGAGGGCGAGGTCAGTGGCACGACGTTCCGTGACACTCGGCCGGATCGGCTGCTGCATGTGCGGATCAGTGATGATCAGGTGACGATCAATCCGCAGAACCTGTGCGGGAACGGTAATTTTGTAGCCAGCCAAGAAGAAAATAGCGCCGCCTTTGCGGCACGTACCGAACGTGGAGCGCTGGTGGCATGGGGTAAGCCAGCCCGTGGTGGGGATCTGGGGGATTCGTTACCGGCCATTTCTGATGCTATATCGCTGAGTGCTTGCGGTTATGCCTTTGCGGCACGACAGGCCTCTGGTGCGGTATTGGCTTGGGGGCTGAGGGGAATGGGGGGAGATGTGTCGGAACCTATCAGTCTTTTGCGGGATATCGTAGCCGTAAGTGGCAACGGTTATGTGTTCTGTGCGCTGCGTCGCGATGGGAGCTTGGTGGCGTGGGGACGAACTGATTTTGGGGCAACACTTCCACAACCGATACCTGCGCTGAGGGATGTCGTCAAAGTGATTGGCAACCTCTACGCCTTTGCTGCGCTACGGGCCAATGGTTCGGTAGTGGCTTGGGGGCACCAAACCCATGGAGGTAATTTGCCTACGGCTATCGGGGCATTGGATGACATCGTTGATTTAGTCGCTACCAGCTACGCTTTTGCAGCCCTGCGTGCCAATGGTGCTGTAGTGGCATGGGGAGACTACGGTTACGGGGGATCCGTGCCTGGCAAGATCAAACTGCTTACAGACATTGTGGAACTGAGCGGGGCCGAAGCAGCCTTTGCCGCACGACGCAGCAATGGAAGCGTTGTTGCTTGGGGGTACCCTTCAGCTGGCGCAAGCGTTCCTGCGCCGATCGCCTTATTGACAGACATCCGCACGGTAACGGGTAACAAAGGATCATTCGTCGCACTGCTCAGCAGCGGGCGTGTCGTGGGATGGGGAAAACAGGCAATTCCAACACCGGTTGCATTACTGATTGACGTCGTACAGGTGGTATGCACAGGAGTTGCTTTTGCCGCATTGCGGGCCAACGGCACCGTTGTAGCCTGGGGGACTGCTGATCGAGGTGGGGAAATCCCGGATGCCATTGCGGCCAGGTTGATCAACGTCCGCGCCATTTATGGCAACACCCATGCCTTCGCCGCGCTGACCTCCAGCGGCGAAGTCGTGACCTGGGGCCGTGGCCCGGCCGGCGGTAACAGCGATGCCGTCGCCGATCAGCTCAACGGCAAAATCTTCTACGAAGCCACAGCGTTGTCCCGTGGTTTGGGGATGCGTGAGACGCGACTGCTTGAAGCGGCAGCAAGTGAACAAACCTCATAACACCGTCAACGCCTGAAAGATCGCAGCCTGCGGCAGCGCCTACACGGACTAAATGTAGGAGCTGCCGCAGGCTGCGATCTTTTTGCTTTTTACTTGGGCAAACAATCTTCCGTCCGTCGCTACTGTCAGATCTGACAGTAGTCAGCCATCAGCACCGAGTGGTGGGATTGCCGCAGTCGCCAAGGCGTCGGGCCGGGGCTTTCTGTCACTTGAGGAGTTGCTTGTATGAAAACGCAATCACCATCAGCCTCTACGTCTTCTGATCCAGGCGTGAACGCGCTCAAGCCCATAAGGATCACCAAACTCAAGACTCCCGTGCAGGGCTATGACGGTGGTTTGCCGGTGGCCGCCGTGGAGGGAGGCGTCGATTTTCTGGTCCCTCCCTGGCTGGTCATGGAGGCGGGTGATCTGCTTGAGGTGTTCTGGGGCGACCTGCAGGCGCCGGTCTGGAGTAAAGACATCGAGCCGGAAGATGAAAACGAACTCATCAAAGGGGTTATCGATGAGGGGCATATCCGCAGAGGGGAGGCCTATCCGGTTTTTTATCGAGTGACCCGGCCGTTTCAGGAACCTGAGTCAACACCGCTGCAAAGGTTCTTCGTCAAACTGGATCGCCCCGGCGGCTTCGATGACGACCAGTCAACGCCCGGCAACCAGAACCTGCGCTACCACATTCTCCAAAGCATCATCGACAACGGCGTCGGCCCCGGGGAGGCCGCGGCGGGTGTGCCGATCACGATCCTGCCGTACCCCTTCATGCGTATCAACGACCGTGTCAAAGTGGCGTGGGGCAGCGTAGAGAAAAACGTCCTTGTCGAGCAAAAACATATTGACGACCCTGTGCGTAACCCGCTGATCGTGACCTTCGAAAAGAGACTGATCGAGCAGGCAGGTGATAGCGCCGGGGTGATCGTGATGTACCAGGTGATCGATGAGTGTGGCAACTATCCGGATCCACGGTCACCGTGGTCGGCGGAAACCCGCATCTTGGTGGATCTGAAAGGAAGTCGTCTGGATGCGCCTATCGTGCTGGAGGCCGATCCTGTCAGCAATGTCATCGATCTCGACGAGTTGCAAGATGACGATGTGAACGTTCTGGTCAATACCCCCGCTAGCGTCTTCAAGTTGCAGGACATTGTCGCATTGACCTGGCAAGGCACTAACGCCGAGGGCGCGCCGATCAATCATGGCCCGCTGGAGTTGCCGGTGACGCGAGTCGGCGTTGCGCTGACGTTCACTGTCCCGAACGACAAGGTGTGGGCCATCGCCAAAGGCCGGGCCAGTGTCTCTTACGTACTCAAACGAACAGGCGAGGCTGATCGGACGTCGAAGAGCGTCGGTATCACGGTAGAGGGTGAGACCATCCGTCTGCCGGCTCCTACGGTGGATGAAGCCCCCGCCGGTACGCTGGACCCGAACGAGCATTGGGCCACCGTGCGCATGCCATGGTTTGCGGGACGCGCCGCCAGTGACCTGTTGACGCTGATCTGGGAGGCCACGCGGCCCGGCGGCGGCATCGTCTATTACGAAGACCCGCGTCCGGTTGGCGATGTACCGGATGACGAGCCAGTGCTACGCAACGTCTCGAACGCGGTGATCCGGCGTTTCGACGGGTTGAAGGTGTCGGTGTCCTATACCGTTGCCAATGATGATGAGGCGACACTCAACGTGCGTGAGTCTTTGCCGTTCGAGATGCAGGTCGGGGAGGTGGTCCCCTTGCTCGAGGGACCCCGGGTGGAAGAGGCGCGCCGCGAAACGTCTTCGATCGATCCGGAGGACGTGCCGCCGCTGGGTTGCAAGTTGATTGTGCCGTACCTGGAGACACTGCCCGACGACGTGGTGAGTTATCGCTGGCGCGGTGCGACCAGTGATGGCAGCACCAGAGGTTCGATATCGCTGACGTCGCAAACCGCTGGCAAGGAAGTGCCTTTCACAGTGGCCAGACAATTCGTGAGCAATAACCTCAATCACCTGATCGTCATCGATTACTTCATCGTGCGAGGCGGCAAGACCCTGGCGTACTCGTTTCCCCTGACATTGCGAGTCCTCTCTGCTCATCTGGATCTTGATCCACCAACCGTTGATGGCGCGCGCGGCGGCCAGATCGACGCAAGTGCGGTACCCGGTGTCGGCGCAACCGTGAGACTTACAGCGGCCTACGGCCTGAAGGTGGGTGACAGCGGTGAGATTCGCTGGATCGGAGCGCCGGGAGGCGGTACCGCCACCGTACCGTTCCAAGTGCAAGCCGGAGAGGCAGGGCGCGACAAGCTCGTGACCGTACCGAGGTCGGTGGTGCTGGCCAATGTCGGGCGGGAAATATCGCTGGATTGCACGGTGCTGCGTCAGGTGGGAGGGCGGCTTAATTCACGCGTGGCCGTTTACGACGTGCTCGCCTCCAAAGGCTCTGGACGCCTGCTGGTGATGGGCGCGCGCTCGCGCGGCAATTACCAGATTTATGGCGGTGGGACTGCGTGGCTGACCGCGCTGGATGCGATTACCCGGCAGCCGATCAACGCCTCGTGGCGTTACAACGGCGAGGAGGGCGAGGTCAGTGGCACGACGTTCCGTGACACTCGACCGGATCGGCTGCTGCATGTGCGGATCAGTGATGATCAGGTGACGATCAATCCGCAGAACCTGTGCGGGAACGGGAATTTTATATCCGGCCAGGAAGCAAACAATGCGGCCTTTGCGGCACGGACTGAGCGTGGAGCCCTGGTGGCATGGGGTAAGCCAGGCCGTGGTGGAAATTTAGGAGGTTCATTACCGGCCATTTCTGATGCCATATCGCTGAGTGCTTGCGGTTACGCCTTTGCGGCACGACAGGCCTCGGGTGCGGTAGTGGCTTGGGGGCTGAGTGGAAACGGAGGAGCCGTGTCGGAACCCATCAGTCCTTTGCGGGATATCGTAGCGGTAAGCGGCAACGGTTATGCGTTTGTCGCGCTACGTCGTGATGGGAGTTTGGTGGCGTGGGGAAGCCCTCCTTGGGGGGCAGCACTTCCAGAGCCGGTAGCTGGGCTGAGGGATGTTGTCAAAGTGATTGGCAACCTCTACGCCTTTGCTGCGCTACGGGCCAATGGTTCAGTAGTGGCTTGGGGGCACCAAACCTGGGGAGGAAACTTGCCTACGGCTATCGGGGCATTGGATGACATCGTTGATCTAGTAGCTACCGCTTATGCTTTTGCCGCCCTGTGTGCCAATGGTGCGGTAGTGGCATGGGGCAGTACCGGTAGAGGGGGAGTTGTGCCTGCCGAGATTGGAGTACTGATAGACGTTGTGGAACTGAGCGGAACCGAACGCGCCTTTGCCGCGCGACGCAGCAATGGCAGCGTTGTTGCCTGGGGGGCCGGGGCACACGGCGCAAACGTTCCTGCGCCGATCGCATTACTGACGGATATCCGGACGATAACGGGTAACTATGGATCATTCGTCGCACTGCTGAGCAGCGGGCGGATAGTGGGTTGGGGATCCCAGGCAATTCCGGCGCCAGTTGCATTACTGACTGACATCGTCCAGGTGGTATGCGGGGGAGTTGCTTTTGCTGCGCTGCGGGCCAACGGCACCGTTGTAGCCTGGGGGGCTGCTGATCGAGGTGGGGAAATCCCGGATAGTATTGCCGCAAGACTGGTCAACGTCCGCGCCATTTATGGCAACACCCATGCCTTCGCCGCGCTGACCTCCAGCGGCGAAGTCGTGACCTGGGGCCGTGGCCCGGCCGGCGGTAACAGCGATGCCGTCGCCGACCAGCTCAATGGCAAAATCTTCTACGAAGCCACAGCGTTGTCCCGTGGTCTGGGAATGCGTGAGACACGACTGCTTGAAGCGGCGGAAAGTGAACAAGCGTCATAACACCTTCAACGCCTGAAAGATCGCAACCTGCGGCAGCGCCTACACGTGATCCCTGTAGGAGCTGCCGCAGGCTGCGATCTTTTGCGGTTTACTTCGGATAAAGCGGCGGCAACCCGCTGTCACCCACCGGATCCTGCACCCGCTCGGCCGCCGGAATGGTACGGATCGCCCGCCACAAATCCTCGCCCTGCCAATGCTGCCCCGTCTCGCTGTACAGCGCGCCATTGAGCCCATCCAGCGCATCCGACAACGGCACAAACCGCGCTGCCATATCCGCCAGCGTCTCCGGCTGCTGCCGCGCCCATGCATCCAGCGCCTGCCGGGTCGCTTGCGGATCATTCGCCTGGCACGCCCGTTTGATGTCGTCCAGCAAAGTGCGCGGGCTCGGGCCGGTTTGGGCGGCGCGGTGCACCGCCGGTTGCCAGCGCGCCCGCCACCACAGGCCGAAGCCGAGCAGGGTGGTGCAGGCGAGGATCAGGGTGCTGAGTTTCCACCACCACAACACATCGTTATCGATGGCGCTCACTTGCAGAGTGCCGGCCGGGGTGTCGACCTGCAGGCTCGGGTTGTTCGCTACTTGCAGGGTGCGCGCCGGCAGGCTGGTGTGTTCCAGATGATCTTCGAAGGTGTTCCACCAGATCACGTCTACCGTCGGCAACTCGATCGCGCCGCTGCGGCTGGGCACCAGCGCTTCGCGTTCTTCACGGCTGCCGATCAGGCCGCGCTCGCCGCTCTGGTTGCTCAGCACCGGTTGATCCGGGTAGCGGCGCAGGCCATTGGCTTCGGTGCCGGGCAGGGCCGGCAACTGCGAACTGGCCAGGCCTTCGGCTTTTAAAGTCAGGCTGCGAGTCAGGGAGTCGCCGACCTGAAGATGATCCGGCTCAGGGTTCCAGCTTTCGCTCAGGCTCAGGCTGCGTGCCGGCAGCCACGGCGCATCGGCCGGGTAAGTCAGCGGTTTTGGTTTGACCGTCAGCGGAATCTCTGAGGAGCTGACGTGCAGCAGCTTGCCCGGTTTCGGGCCTTGCGCGGTCGCGTCCTGAGCCGGCTGAGTGTCGACCAGTGTGGCGCTGAAAGTCTGCGGGGCGATGGTCAGCAAGCCGCTGTGCTGCGGGTAGATCGCATAGCGCATCTCGATCACGCCATGGCGCACGCCGTTGATGTCTTTCTCGTAAGTGCGGGTGTCGCCCAGTTGCTCGATACGCGCGTCGGCGATCTGCAGCGGGGTCAGGCTGCTGTCGTCATACAGCGACACCGAATGGTAGATGCGCAGGGTCAGGATCGCCTGGGCCTGCACGTAAACGCTGGACTGGTCGAGACTGGCCTCGATGAACACCGGGTCCAGGTTGTTTTTCTCTTCGCGGCTGTCGCTCTCGATTACTTGCACGGTGATCGGCTGGCTCTGCACCTCACCCAGTTGCAGCGGCGGAATGACCACACTGCCGTTCTCTTTCGGCAGCAGGGTAATGATCCAGCGCGTGGTGGCGCGGTTGTCGCCATTGAGGGTGTTCAACTGGTTGACCTGACGCGTGCCGCGCACCTCGAACAGCGGTTCCAGCGGCGCCAGGTCGGGTTTGCCGAACTGCGTGACATCATCCGTTTCGAGGGTGAGCTCGACCGTCTCGCCGGAGTTCAGGCGACTGCGATCCACGCTGGCCGTCAGCTCGGCCGCCTGGGCGGTGGCCGTGCAGAGCAGCAGGGGCAGCAAGAGAGCGGTGAAACGGGTCATCGAGTTTTTTCCTGATCCTGATGTTGTTGCTGTTCGTACCAGAATTTGCGTCGCAGCAGTTCGCCCGGGTCGTCGGGGATCTTGCCCAGCCATTGTTCCAGTGCCTGACGCTGCTCGCCTTCGAGGTTGTCCTCGCTCGGGCGCAGCGTAGGCACGGTATCGGTTTCTTCCGCTTCATCGTTGCCCGGCACTTCGTTGGGGCCTGGCTGCGGCGGGGTGGTCGGTGGCGGTTCGCTGGCCGACTCGCCGGGCTGGGCCTCGCTCGGGGTGTCACTTTTCACCGCGGGTGGTGGCGCGGTCGCTGGTGGCGATTCATCGCCGGGCACGTTCGGCTGCGCCGGTTGTGGCTGTGGTTCGGCCGGTGGCGGAGTGTTCTTCTGCTTGAGCAGATTTTCCACCAAGGCCTTGTTGGTCAGCGCCGGGCGCAAGTCCGGTTGCAGTTCCAGTGCTTGCTCATAGGCATCGATGGCTGCTTCCAGCTCACCACTTTTCGCCAGCGCATTACCGCGATTGTAGTGGGCGCGGGCATCGCTGCCTTCGGCGAAACGCTGAGCGGCGCCACTGTAATCGCCGGCCTCGTACAACGCTACCCCTTGCCACTGATGATCTTCGAAGTGGTCGGCAGCCTCGGCCGGGCGTTTCTGTTTGAGCAGGTGCAGGCCCTGTTGGTCGGGGCGCAGCCACAGGTCTTCGAAGTCGAAAGCGTAGCTCGGCTGCGGTAGGCACAGCAGCAAGGGCAGGCAAAACAACCAGCCACGTCGTCCGGCGCAGGCAGCCAGCAGCAATAGCGGCAACAACAGCCAGTATCCCTGATCGGCCCAAGTGTCGAGGCGCACGGTCTGGCCATCGTCGCGCAGGCTGCGCGGGCCATCGAGCAGGCCGAGGGCGCGCAAATCGGACTCGTCCAGTCGCGCGTTGTGGTACTCGCCGCCGACACTGGCGAGGAATGCGCCAAGGCCCGGGCTGTCGAGTTGCGGCACGCGGATCGCGCCTTGTTCGTCCTTGAGGAAACTGCCGTCCTCCTGAGCGATTGGCGCGCCTTCAGCGGTGCCGATGCCGAGCATCAGCAGTTGCGCCGATTGCTGGCCAAGGGCGCGGCGGATGCCTTGGCGTTCTTCTTCGGTCAGCGAGGAGCCGATCAGCAGAATCCGTCCTTGGCCGAGCGCGCCTTGCTTGAGCAAGGCCAGTGCCTTGCTCACGCCGAGATCAGCGCGATGGCCGCTTTCCGGCATCAGCGACGGCTTGAGGGCGTCGAGCAGATTGTGGCTGGTCGCCAGGTCATCCGACAGCGGCACCAGCGTGTGCGCGCTGCCGGCGTAGACGACGATCGCGGTCTGCGCATCGCTGCGCGCCTGCAACAAGTCGAACAGCTTGCGCCGGGCCTGTTCCAGTCGCGTTGGCGGCGAATCGGTGGCGAGCATTTCCGGGGTCAGCTCCAGCACCACCACCAACGGGTCGGCAGGTTTCTGGCTGGTCTGTTCGACCCGCTCCCAGCTCGGTCCGAGCAGGGCGACGAGGGTCAGCAGCCACGCCACGCCAAGGGCGACCCACGGCAGCTTGCTGGCGCGGCCATTGCCACCGCTGAGCAGCGTCGCGTGGAACGCCGGCGGCAAAATCATCTGCCAGCGTCCGGCGCGTTTCTGCCGGTGCCAGAGTTGCCAGATCAGCCAGCCCAGCAGCGGCAGGAGCAGCAGCCACCAGGGGCGGAACCAGTGCGGCCAGAGCGCGATCATCGGCGCCTCCGCAAACGCAGGCGCTTGAGACGCTCGCGCCAGTCAGGCAGCGGACTTTGCAGATACAGCTCCTTGGTAAACAGGCGTTGCAGCGGGTTGTCCGGCCACAATTCGCGGGCGACCAGCAACAGGCTAAGCAGCAGGGCCAATGCCAGTGGCCACTGATACAAGGCTTGCGCCGGGCGCGCCTGGGTCGGTTGCTGGGTCACCGGTTCGAGTTGATCGAGGGTGTCGCGGATCGCTTGCAGCTCTTTGCCGTCGCGGGCGCGGAAGTATTGGCCACCGGTAGCGTTGGCGATGGCCTTGAGGGCCGGCTCGTCGAGGTCCAGGCTCGGATTGACCCCGAGCAGGCCGGTGCTGCCACTGTCTTCGGGGTCGGCGCCGATGCCGATCGGGTAGATTTTCACCCCTTCGCTGGCGGCCAGTTTCGCCGCGGTCAGCGGATCGATTTCGCCGCCGTTGTTGGCGCCGTCGGTGACCAGAATCAATACCCGGCTCTGTGCCGGGCGCATGCGCAGGCGCTTCAACGCCAGACCGATCGCATCGCCGATGGCGGTGTTCTTGCCGGCGATGCCGATCCGCGCTTCATCGAGCCAGACGCGCACGGTGTGCCGGTCGAAGGTCAGCGGTGCCTGCAGATAGGCCTGACTGCCGAACAGGATCAGACCGACGCGGTCGCCATCACGACTTTCAAGGAAATCGCCGAGCAGATGCTGAACCAGCGACAAGCGACTGACGTCTTCGTCCTGCCACTGCATGTCGGGAAAGTCCATCGAGCCGGACACGTCCACCGCCACCAGCAGATCGCGGCCGCTGGCGGCGATCGGCAACGGTTCGCCGAGCCATTGCGGGCGGGCGGCGGCGCTCAGCAGCAACAGCCACAGCAGCAGGAACGGTGCTTGCTGGCGCCACGCCGGCAGGTTGGCGCGGGCCCGGCGCCGCGCCAGACCTTCGAGGTCGGAGAGGAAACTCACGCGCAGCGCCGGTTCGCCGCTGTCGGCCACCGGCAGCACCAGACGCATCAGCCACGGCAGCGGCAGCAGCACGAAGATCCACGGCCAGGCGAACTCAAACATGCTTGCGAATCCAGGTGTCGACGGCTTGGGTCAGGCCGGCGATGGCTTTGTCGTCAAGCTTGCATTCGGGTTTGTAAGCACCTTCGACCAGCACCATCCAGCGCGTCAGGCCGGCGGCCGGGCAGCGGTTGTCGAGAAACGCCAGCCATTTGCGGCCATTGAGCGTGTGGCTCTGGCTGTAGGGGTAGTGGTTGCGGCACAGGCGTTTGAGCAGACCGTTGAGTTGCTGCAGCCAGGCACCGGCGGGTGCGCCGTCGTAGGGTTTGGGCATCTGCGCCAGTTCGGCCAGTGCGGCGATGCGCACGGGGTCGAGCGGTTGTTCGGCGCGCACGATCGGGCGTTTCCTGGTCGGAATGAACCGGCGCAAACGCCACACGGCGAAGCCCAGCAGCGGCAGCAATAACAGCAGCAGCCACCAGCCCGGCGCTGGCGGCCAGAAGTCGATCGGCGGCGGCGAAATCAGCGGTTGCAGTTGTTCGAGGCCGTTCATCGACTGCTCCCCGGGCGCTGCGGATTGAGGAACTCGCGCATCTGCTCGACCATTTCGCTTTGCGTGCTCAACGGCATCAGCAGCACCCGCAGTTTTTGCGCGAGCAATTCCCAACGGGCGATACGGGCTTCGGCTTGGGCGCGATAGGTCTGGCGCAGCTCGAAGTTGAGGGTGTCGAGTTCCAGTTGTGCGCCTCTTTCCGCGAATCTCAGCAGCCCGGCGGCAGGCAGGGCGTGATCCAGTGGATCGGACAGCGGCAACAGCAACAGATCGCAATGACGCGATAGCAGACTCAGTTGCTGCTCGGCGCTGTCGGACAGCGCGCGCTCGTCGCAGATCACGATCACCAGGCTGCCCGGACGCAACACTTCACGCGCCCGGCGCAGCGCCACGCCGAGGGCGTCGCGGTCCGCTTCGCGTTCGCTGTGCAGCGACTGATTGACCTTGACCAGGCGGTTGAGCAATTGCAGCAGACTCTGCTTGCTACGGCGCGGTTTGATTTCGTAATGCTCGTTGTCGCCGAACACCAGTCCGCCAACCCGATCATTGTGCCCCAGCGCCGCCCAGCCGATCAGCGCCGCCGCTTGCGCTGCAAGCACCGACTTGAACATCAGCCCGGAGCCGAAAAACAGCCGGGTGCTTTGCTCGACCATGATGAAAATCGGTCGCTCGCGTTCTTCATGGAACAGCTTGGTGTGCGGCTCCTGGGTGCGCGCGGTCACGCGCCAGTCGATGGTGCGCACGTCGTCGCCGGCCTGATAGACCCGCACCTGATCGAAGTCGACCCCGCGACCACGGAATTTCGAGTGATGCAGACCGATCAGCGGACTGCGCTGACTGGGTGTGGAAAACAGCTGCACTTCGCGCACACGGTGGCGCATCTCGATCAGATCGGTGAGGCTGATGCGGATGCCCGGTTCGGACGGCAGGGGGGCGTTCATGGGGGTCAAGCGACGGCTACGACGTCGAGAATCCGCTGCACCACCCGATCCTGATCGATGCCGGCGGCTTCGGCTTCAAACGACAGAATGATGCGGTGACGCAACACGTCGAACAGCACCGCCTGAATGTCTTCCGGGCTGACGAAGTCGCGCCCGGCCAGCCAGGCGTGGGCCCGGGCGCAACGGTCGAGGGCGATCGAGCCACGTGGACTGGCGCCATAGGCGATCCACTCGGCCATTTCCGGATCGAATTTGGCCGGGGTGCGCGTGGCCATGACCAGTTGCACCAGGTATTCCTCCACGGCGTCGGCCATGTACAGACCGAGGATTTCCTTGCGCGCAGCGAAGATCGCCTGCTGGCTGACCCGGCGTTCGGGTTTGGTTTCGCCGTTGAGCGCTTCGCCACGGGCCTGCTGCAGGATCCGGCGTTCGACGGCGGCGTCCGGGAAGCCGATTTTCACGTGCATCAGGAAGCGGTCGAGCTGCGCTTCGGGCAACGGGTAGGTGCCTTCCTGCTCGATCGGGTTCTGCGTGGCCATCACCAGAAACAGCGGCGACAGCTCGTAAGTGCTGCGCCCGACGCTGACCTGACGCTCGGCCATGGCCTCGAGCAGCGCCGATTGCACCTTGGCCGGGGCCCGGTTGATTTCGTCCGCCAGTACCAGGTTGTGGAAGATCGGCCCTTGCTGGAACACGAAACTGCCGGTTTCCGGACGATAGATCTCGGTGCCGGTGATGTCGGCCGGCAGCAGGTCCGGGGTGAACTGGATGCGATGGAACTGGGCTTCGATGCCCTCGGCGAGTTCTTTGATCGCTTTGGTCTTGGCCAGACCCGGAGCGCCCTCGACCAGCATGTGGCCGTCGGCGAGCAGGGCGATGAGCAAACGCTCGATGAGTTTTTCCTGGCCGAGAATCTGCGTTGAAAGAAAGGTTCGCAGCGCCAGCAGCGCTTCACGATGTTCCATCGGTGACTGTTCCTGGAAAGGGTGGCCGCAGGCGTTCGGATAACGCCGGGGCTGGGGGCGTTACTTTAATCCATCGAGGGGGGCGGCGACTAACGGCATTTTGCGCAAAGTGCGGGAAATGACCGGGGGATTTGTTGGAATTTTGTAGCCGGGAAGTGATTGGTTGACTGTTCCGGCCCTATCGCGAGCAGGCTCACTCCTACATAGGGGCGTCGTACACCGTACTGTAGGAGTGAGCCTGCTCGCGATGAGGCCCTTCAAGACGCCATCAAATCTGGCTAATGAAAGTGCCAGTCCCATCCAGAATATTCTTCAGGGTTTCTTCAACTTCAGCCAGATCAACCATGTCCGGATTGAAGGTAATTTCCAGCACATCATCGCCATTCAGCGCATCGGCATCCGCCGCCGCGATTTCAATCTTCAGCAGAGTCTTGGACAGGGTGACTTTCACGCCGTCCAGCGTCGAAGGCTCGCCATCCAGGGTGATCTCCAGCTCGTCCTCGTCCGGATAGCGGCTCATCAGAAACATGTCGCCCTTGTCGCTATGGCAGCAGAGCATGGCCATGTTGTCTTCTTCGTCGTCGCACGGGTTGACGATCAGTAGGGCGGTGGTCATTTGCATGGGGGAATTCCTGGCCGACGGGCGCTAAGTGCAATCGAAAGCGCGATTTTGCCAGCCTTGGCGCATTTGCGCTGCTCTCTTGCGTGGTTGCTTTGTTGCTGCCTGCAATACGAGGGCGGGTGAAACCTGGCGGAATCGGTGAAGAGGGAAAATTCCGACAGATGAATCCTGTGTTGAGGGTTGAAATTTCCGAGGACGCCGCAGGGAAAATTACTTGTTTGAACTTGGCAGCCATTTTCTGCTTTTTCGCTTGTTTTATCGCCACGATTGTCATTATTTTGCGGTTCGAGCGCAAAGGAGTGCGTCAACTCAAACCGAAAAAAGGACCTCTTTCAATGCATCCGTATTTCGAACGCGCTGAGGAAATTGCACACCTGTCCGACGATCAGATCGAGCAGATTTATCAGCGATATCTGGACGGGGAAAAAAGCGCTGCGCTTCTGGCCGAGTATCAGATCCCTGCCACTGTTCGCAGCTTGCTCAAGGTTTTGCCGCCGATGGTCAGTCAGGATCTGAAGTGCCCTTATTGCGATGTGCCGATGTGGGTACGTCGGCACGCCCGGGGCACTCCGATCTCGCAGCGTCATCCTTACAAGTGCATACGGTGCGAGCACCGATACTCTGCATCCGCCCGCCATGGCCGACGCATGGCGTGTACTTGCCCGGCATGTTGCCAGGTTCATCAGCAACAATTGGCGGCGCAGGCCGAGCGTGATCGCCGCGAACTTGAATCGTGCTTCGGTATACCGAGTCCGGCGGTGCCGTATTCGACCCTTGGGTTTGTGCAGAAACTGACGTTGCTGGCTTTGCTTGACGATGGCAATGCCAACCATCCCGAATGGATCGCGCCGTTGAGCGCGACATCCCGAAGCGAACATCTGGCACCGAGCGTCGAGGCCAGCGAGGAAAGATTGAAGAGTCTGCACGAGGCTGGCGTGTTAGCGGTCGCGACGAGCTCTGATATCAGGGCCTTCGATCGCACTGAGGGTTGCAGTATCAGTGACTATTGCGCAGTGCGCTGGCAGCCTAATGTGGCACTCGGCGGCGTTGCGCGCTGTAATCGGGAAAGTCTGTATCTGACGCTCTATCAGGAGTTGTCCGGCGACATTCAAGTTGCCTGGAAGAGCGAACTCTACGGGCTGATTTTCGATCTGGCCCGAGAAGAATCGCTTCAATACATCCGTGTGCTGGCCAATGAAGTCAGTTTTTCGTTCACGGCCGAGGCGCGTGCCGAAACGGTTGTGGGGCAACTCCTGCAGGATTTTTCCGTAAGCCAGCTCTATTACTTTGCCCGCCTGGCGGTAAAAAACGCTGCGCACTTTTACGCCACCGGCAACTCCAAAGGTCGCAGTCACGCGTCCAACACCATCCCGCGCAACATGCTCGGGACCGCTCAGGACGCCCTGACTCGGAACTGGCGCAAAAACGCACACCGCGATTCGCGGGTACCGCAATCGGCGTTGCATCGGTTGTTGTATGACGTAGTGCTCAAGGACAGCGGTGCCGGGTTTTCCAAGTCGCCGGGAATGTATTGGCGCGATGAACTGGTGCCGCAGTTCTTCTCCCGTGCAGCTTTTGACAGCGACCTGCTCGGTCATTTGAGGCTGTTTTGCCGAGAGTGTGACTCCAGCAATATCGACGCCAGCATGGATAAATTGATCCTGAAAACCATGTGTTACGACTGTGCCACCGTGAGCAAATTCAGGGCTTTCGAGGAGCTGCCTGACTGATGTTGATGGTGGGGGGGCTAAGCGGCCCAGGAAAAGGGAAGGCATAAGCTCAATGTGGCTGCTTTCCTTTTTTTCTTCGAGGTAGTTCCTGAGGATGTTGCCTTGAATCTTTTTTGAGTTCTGAGGGCTGTTTTCTAAAGTGAATGATAGTGCGGTAAGGAACGTAAAACAGGAGTTGAAAGAGAATCGGGGGGAGTAAGAATACGAAAAGAAAAACTCCTGAAGAGTACGTTGAATAGAATAGAAAATTCTGACCCATGATCCTCAGTTTTGAGTCGCGGCTCATGAGGTCGGTGGAGTTTAAATACGCTTCATAGGTGAAGAAAGAGCAAAATAAAAGCAGGACAATGAGCGATAAGGAATATTTTATGAGTGAGAGTTTGTTTGCTCTTTCAAATATCTGGTCGGATATTTTTAAGCATCTGTACAGGAATATTAAGCTGAATATTGGCGCAAATACCGCAATGTAATTCGTGGTTATCCTGGAGCTTAGAGGGAGTTTGGACGACCAGAAGCCGATGTTTTCGATCAGATAGTTTTGTAGAGCAGAATCTAGCAGCATAGGATGGTGCTCGTTAATGATTGGAACTATCAGGTTGATGAGGAGGATCGGCGCCAGCATGGATATAAAACATGCGGTTGATATGGATGGCTCAGGAGTGTTTTGCACCGTGTAATCCTTGTTTGGTGGCCGGCTCAATTAATTGAACCGGCGGGCAGAGTATTAATGCGCTGGCGTCGTTTCAACTAGCGTGAAAATCGTGTCATTTATCTTTTCTACGGTTTTGGCATCGAGTAAAGCGGCAACGCCAGCCACGAGGAGGCCGGTAGCGACTACAGCAATTACGGGTGGAAACGAAAAAGCAGCTAGCACTGGTGGTGCTATGAGAGCGACCAGCAACCCTGCTCCGGCTCCTGCGGCAATGCTTTCGAATTCGAGTAACAGGGGTTTCCAGTTTCCATCCTGAAAACCGATGATTGCCTTTTCCACAACAGAATGCGCCTGCACGATTTTTCCGGTTACGCCAAATCCTTTGGCGAGCCGATTGACACTGTCCATGTAGGTCGCCTTGTCCAACGCGTTCAGTGCGTCGACAACCGCACGGGTATCCTGCGGGCTGAGCCTTGCATTCGGGTTGGTTCGCACCTGCTCGAACGTTCGCAGCGCCTCGTTGTAGCTCCTGATCTTTTTCCCTGATACATCCTTTTGAAGATCCATCACCACTTGATGCAGCTTGGCGCCGTATTTCTCGAGGATGAATTTGTTCGCGTCGGCGACGTAAGCCACTGCGCGTTTGTAGTCATCAATACGTTTGGCCTCCGCTTCGGCAGCGATCCGTTGTTTTTCTTCCTCCAGTCGCAGAGCAGCCTGACGCGCCTGCTCTTGTCTTTGCGCCTCTTCAGCTTGTCGCGCCGCTTCGGCGGCCTGCTGTTGGGCGAGGGCCTCGGCCTGTCGCCGAGCTATTTCGGCATACAGTCTGGTCTGGCGGTCTTGAAGATTTGCGATTTGTTCGTTCAGAAGCATGGCGTCGTAAGTGGCTTGTAACTTCGCATATTGTTGCGACGTTTTAATATCCCTTAATTTTTGCTGCAGTTCGGTGTTTTTTTGAAAAAGCAATTCATTGACAATGTTGATGGCTTTGTTTAGCCATGTATCGGGAGTGGGGTGGATCAGCGGTGGGTGTCTGCTGTCCATAATGTTCAGCTCTGTTTGCAGGCCTTGCTCTAAATTGCGCTTTTTTTCCAGATAGTCACTTTCTATCGCCAGTGTGAGCCCATGCATCGGGTTGCCCAGCGGATAATTCTTGAGAATATCTCCGCGAATGGTGCCAGGGTTCAAATTGATGATTTCCCAGGAGCCATCGCCGTAGATTATTGTTGTCGGAAGTTCAAGTTGTCGCATGTGTTGATTCCTTTCTTTGATAGAGACCCGTTCCGTGGGTCGGTTTGATAACTGATGTCTGGTTTTTTATGAGGTGCGCTTATATAGATAGCACTGCCGATTTTTGCGTTCAAATCGTGCTGTAGGAATTCGGTCTTCAAATTATGTGAGACATTTCTTGTCAGTTTGTAAGGATTCTTTAGTGTGTTTCTACTTGTTGTTTTTTATTGGTTTTTTGGTGCGAACAATCGAAGGCTGTGTAAGCTTTGGCTGGGTGATTTTCCAAGGAGGAAAGGTGTGGCAGGAACGAATTCCAGGTAATCGGTCATTTCAGGTGCGCTTGCCTGTTGAGCGGCTACCTGAAGCGCGAGAATTCTCTTTGGCTGCTAATGTTTACCGGTGCGCGGGGCCGCGTTTACGTGCCAATGACCGAATATGTCGCAGCACCGCAAGCAGACACATTGTCGCACCCATTAAGCTGCGCAACGGATGAGCACCCGTAAAGACATTGTCGGCAGCCTCGACAGTCGTTTTTGCAGATGCCCATTCAATGGAAGGTGAATGTGACCTGAGTGTCTCGTCCAGCTTCACCCACCTGTCACCCTGTTTCCTCTGCCCGAGAATCAGGAACAGGGCGACACAAGCCCCGAAAGGGGTGTTGCACGCGACGCTTTCCATCAATAACAAGCTTAAGCGGAGTACCACAGATGGCGTTCTTCACCGCAGCCAGCAAAGCCGACTTCCAGCACCAACTGCAAGCGGCACTGGCGCAGCACATCAGTGAACAGGCACTGCCACAAGTGGCGCTGTTCGCTGAACAATTCTTCGGCATCATTTCCCTGGACGAGCTGACTCAACGTCGCCTCTCCGACCTCGCTGGCTGTACTCTTTCCGCGTGGCGCCTGCTTGAGCGCTTCGATCACGCGCAACCGCAAGTGCGCGTCTACAACCCTGATTACGAACGCCACGGCTGGCAATCGACCCACACCGCGGTCGAAGTCCTGCACCACGACCTGCCGTTCCTGGTCGACTCGGTCCGCACCGAGCTGAACCGCCGCGGCTACAGCATCCACACCCTGCAGACCACCGTGCTCAGCGTGCGTCGTGGCAGCAAAGGCGAGCTGCTGGAAATCCTGCCCAAGGGCAGCACCGGCGAAGGCGTGCTGCACGAGTCGCTGATGTACCTGGAAATCGACCGCTGCGCCAACGCGGCCGAACTGAATGTGCTGAGCAAAGAGCTGGAGCAGGTGCTCGGTGAAGTGCGCGTCGCGGTCGCTGATTTCGAGCCGATGAAGGCCAAGGTGCAGGAGATCCTCACCAAGCTCGATCACAGTGCATTCGCCGTCGATGCCGACGAAAAGACCGAAATCAAGAGCTTCCTGGAATGGCTGGTGGGCAACCACTTCACCTTCCTCGGCTACGAAGAGTTCACCGTTGTCGATCAGGCCGATGGCGGTCATATCGAATACGACCAGAATTCCTTCCTCGGTCTGACCAAACTGCTGCGCACCGGTCTGACCAACGAAGACCGGCACATCGAAGACTACGCAGTGAACTACCTGCGCGAACCGACCCTGTTGTCGTTCGCCAAGGCTGCGCACCCGAGCCGCGTACACCGTCCGGCCTACCCGGATTACGTGTCGATCCGTGAAATCGACGCCGACGGCAACGTCATCAAGGAACACCGCTTCATGGGCCTGTACACCTCCTCGGTGTATGGCGAGAGCGTGCGGGTCATTCCGTTCATCCGTCGCAAGGTCGAAGAAATCGAACGCCGCTCCGGCTTCCAGTCCAAGGCTCACCTGGGCAAGGAACTGGCGCAGGTACTCGAAGTGCTGCCGCGTGATGACCTGTTCCAGACCCCGGTCGACGAACTGTTCAGCACCGTGATGTCGATCGTGCAGATCCAGGAACGCAACAAGATCCGCGTGTTCCTGCGCAAAGACCCGTACGGTCGCTTCTGCTACTGCCTGGCCTACGTGCCGCGCGACATCTATTCCACCGAAGTGCGCCAGAAGATCCAGCAGGTGCTGATGGAGCGCCTGAAGGCCACCGACTGTGAGTTCTGGACCTTCTTCTCCGAGTCCGTGCTGGCCCGCGTGCAGTTGATCCTGCGTGTTGATCCGAAGAACCGCATCGACATCGATCCGCTGCTGCTGGAAAAAGAAGTGGTACAGGCCTGCCGCAGCTGGCAGGACGACTACGCCGCACTGACCGTCGAAAGCTTCGGCGAAGCCCACGGCACCAACGTGCTGGCGGATTTCCCGAAAGGCTTCCCGGCGGGTTACCGCGAGCGTTTCGCGGCGCATTCGGCCGTGGTCGACATGCAGCACCTGCTGAGCCTGAACGAAAAAAATCCGCTGGTGATGAGCTTCTATCAGCCGCTGGGCCAGGTGTCCGGTCAGCGCGAGCTGCATTGCAAGCTGTACCACGCCGACACCCCGCTGGCGCTGTCCGACGTCTTGCCGATTCTGGAAAACCTCGGCCTGCGCGTGCTGGGTGAGTTCCCGTACCGCCTGCGTCACACCAATGGCCGCGAGTTCTGGATTCATGACTTCGCGTTCACTGCGGCGGAAGGCCTGGAGCTGGATATCCAGCAACTCAACGACACCCTGCAGGACGCGTTCGTCCACATCGTCCGTGGCGATGCCGAGAACGATGCGTTCAACCGTCTGGTGCTGACCGCCGGTCTGCCATGGCGCGACGTGGCGCTGCTGCGTGCCTACGCCCGTTACCTGAAGCAGATTCGTCTGGGCTTCGACCTGGGTTACATCGCCAGCACCCTGAACAACCACACCGACATCGCTCGCGAGCTGACCCGGTTGTTCAAGACCCGTTTCTACCTGGCGCGCAAGCTGGGCAGCGACGATCTGGAAGACAAGCAACAGCGTCTGGAACAGGCGATTCTGACCGCACTGGACGACGTTCAGGTGCTCAACGAAGACCGCATCCTGCGTCGTTACCTGGACCTGATCAAAGCCACTCTGCGTACCAACTTCTATCAGACTGACGCCAACGGCCAGAACAAGTCGTACTTCAGCTTCAAGTTCAACCCGCACGCGATCCCTGAGCTGCCGAAGCCGGTACCGAAGTTCGAAATCTTCGTTTACTCGCCACGTGTCGAAGGCGTGCACCTGCGCTTCGGCAACGTTGCGCGCGGTGGTCTGCGCTGGTCCGACCGTGAAGAAGACTTCCGTACCGAAGTCCTCGGTCTGGTGAAAGCCCAGCAAGTGAAGAACTCGGTCATCGTGCCGGTGGGCGCGAAGGGCGGCTTCCTGCCGCGTCGCCTGCCACTGGGCGGCAGCCGTGACGAGATCGCGGCCGAAGGCATCGCCTGCTACCGCATCTTCATCTCCGGTCTGCTGGACATCACCGACAACCTGAAAGACGGCGCGCTGGTACCGCCGGCCAACGTCGTGCGTCATGACGACGATGACCCGTACCTGGTGGTGGCTGCGGACAAGGGCACTGCGACCTTCTCCGACATCGCCAACGGCATCGCCATCGACTACGGCTTCTGGCTGGGTGACGCGTTCGCCTCCGGTGGTTCCGCCGGTTACGACCACAAGAAAATGGGCATCACCGCCAAGGGCGCGTGGGTCGGCGTACAGCGCCACTTCCGCGAGCGCGGCATCAATGTCCAGGAAGACAGCATCACTGTGGTCGGCGTCGGTGACATGGCCGGTGACGTGTTCGGTAACGGCCTGTTGATGTCCGACAAGCTGCAACTGGTTGCCGCGTTCAACCACATGCACATCTTCATCGATCCGAACCCGAACCCGGCGACCAGCTTCGTCGAGCGTCAGCGCATGTTCGACCTGCCGCGTTCGGCCTGGACCGACTACGACACCAGCATCATGTCCGAAGGCGGCGGCATCTTCTCGCGCAGCGCGAAGAGCATCGCCATCTCGCCGCAGATGAAAGAACGCTTCGACATCAAGGCCGACAAGCTGACCCCGACCGAACTGCTGAACGCCTTGCTCAAGGCGCCGGTGGATCTGCTGTGGAACGGCGGTATCGGTACTTACGTCAAGGCCAGCACCGAAAGCCATGCCGACGTGGGCGACAAGGCCAACGACGCACTGCGCGTGAACGGCAACGAGCTGCGCTGCAAGGTAGTGGGCGAGGGCGGTAACCTTGGCATGACCCAACTGGGTCGTGTGGAATTCGGTCTGAATGGCGGCGGTTCCAACACCGACTTCATCGACAACGCCGGTGGCGTGGACTGCTCCGACCACGAAGTGAACATCAAGATCCTGCTGAACGAAGTGGTTCAGGCCGGCGACATGACCGACAAGCAACGCAACCAGTTGCTGGCGAGCATGACCGACGAAGTCGGTGGTCTGGTGCTGGGTAACAACTACAAGCAGACCCAGGCTCTGTCCCTGGCGGCGCGTCGTGCCTACGAGCGCATTGCCGAGTACAAGCGTCTGATGAGCGATCTGGAAGGCCGTGGCAAGCTGGACCGTGCCATCGAGTTCCTGCCGACCGAAGAGCAGATCAACGAGCGCGTTGCGGCAGGCCATGGTCTGACCCGTCCCGAGCTGTCGGTGCTGATCTCGTACAGCAAGATCGACCTCAAGGAACAGCTGCTGAACTCGCTGGTGCCGGACGATGACTACCTGACCCGCGACATGGAAACGGCGTTCCCGCCGACCCTGGTCAGCAAGTTCTCCGAAGCCATGCGTCGTCACCGTCTGAAGCGCGAGATCGTCAGCACCCAGATCGCCAACGATCTGGTCAACCACATGGGCATCACCTTCGTGCAACGACTCAAAGAGTCGACCGGCATGAGCCCGGCGAACGTGGCCGGCGCCTACGTGATCGTGCGTGACATCTTCCACCTCCCGCACTGGTTCCGTCAGATCGAAGCGCTGGACTACCAGGTCAGCGCTGACGTGCAACTGGAGCTGATGGACGAGCTGATGCGTCTGGGCCGCCGTGCTACCCGCTGGTTCCTGCGTGCCCGTCGCAACGAGCAGAACGCTGCCCGTGACGTCGCGCACTTTGGTCCGCACCTGAAGGAGCTGGGCCTGAAGCTCGACGAACTGCTGAGCGGCGAAATCCGTGAAAACTGGCAGGCGCGTTATCAGGCTTACGTCGCGGCCGGTGTTCCGGAGTTGCTGGCGCGTATGGTCGCGGGTACCTCGCACCTGTACACCCTGCTGCCGATCATCGAAGCGTCCGACGTCACTGGCCAGGATCCGGCCGAAGTGGCCAAGGCCTACTTCGCCGTGGGCAGTGCGCTGGACATCACCTGGTACCTGCAACAGATCAGCGCGCTGCCGGTTGAAAACAACTGGCAGGCCCTGGCCCGTGAAGCGTTCCGTGACGATGTGGACTGGCAGCAACGTGCGATCACCATCTCTGTCCTGCAACAGGGCGACGGCACTCAGGACGTGGAAGCACGCCTGGCGCTGTGGATGGCACAGCACGAAAGCATGATCGAGCGCTGGCGCGCCATGCTGGTGGAAATCCGCGCTGCGAGCGGCACCGATTACGCCATGTATGCCGTGGCCAACCGAGAGCTGCTGGACCTCGCGTTGAGCGGGCAAGCGGTGGTGCCTGCGGCTGCTGCGAATGCCGAGCTTGAACTGGCCTGAGTAGTGGTTGAATGAAAAAGCCCCGGTGTCGTGAGATGCCGGGGCTTTTTTGTGTCTGTGGGTTTTGTGTTGCCTGGTCTGGCCCCTTCGCGAGCAAGCTCGCTCCCACATTTGAAATGCATTCCCCCTGTGGGAGCGAGCTTGCTCGCGAAGAGGCCCTCTGGATCAATACAAGTCAGGTGCTTGTTTGTTATCAAGCATCGACACTTTATCTGTCGGTCTGGTCAACAAATTACTCAGCGACTGATCAAACTTCTGCAGCGCCCGAACTTGCACATCCTGCTGTTGATTAATATCAGCGACGATCTCTTCCGAACGTTTGAAGTCCGCCCAAACCGGTGTCAGTTCTTTGGCCTCCGAACCTTTCGCCGTGCCGATGTAGTTCAACTTCGCATCATAAAAATCCGCACTCACATCGGCTTTGATGTCGGAACTGCGCGAAGTGATCAGTTGGCTGTGGGTATCGACGATCGCCACCACATCGGGGTGCGCCGCGCGCAGGCTCTGCATGTCCGGGTACACCGTGACCGAGCCGAACTGCCGTTGCAGCGAGGCCTTCACCCAGTCCACCGCCATGTCCGGTTTCGAGGTGTTGACGTAGGCGTCGTGGATCGGCTGCACCAGCAGGCTCTGGCCGAAACCGGTGCCGGCGTTGGCCTGATAGTCACGCAGGTATTCGCGGTTGGTCTGGGTGCTCGGGCTGTAGACCACGCCCAGTGACACGCCGGGACCGCTGTGCACCTGGGCGGCGCTGCTGCGGCCGACCGGTTGGGTGAACAGGGTATCGAGGGACGACACCGCTTTCGGCGCGGTGGGTACTGAACAGGCGGACAAGGCTAAAACCGATATCGCCAAGGTACTGGCAAAAGCAAGTTTCATGATGAGTCTCCCGTGAAGCAACTTCAGTCGGAAAGTCAGCGTTGTCGCGGCTGTGGGTGACGGGCGCACGACAGTTGATTCAGACTAAACCCGCCAACCTGTAAATAAGCTGACAATTTTTCGAGTTGTGGCGATGCATTAGTTTTATTGGCTTTAAAGCAAAGCGGTTAATTGCCTCGGGAAATAAAAAGGCGCAAAACAGTGTTTTGCGCCTTTTTATTTATGGCTGTGCCAACAACCATCAGTTTTTCAAGGGGATCAGTACTTGCTCGTCCGGGGCCAATACCATGAACACCAGCAACTTCGCCGGTTTGCTGTTGCTGGCGTTTTTCGACACCAGGTGTTCGGAGCCGGCCGGTTCGTACCAGAACTGGCCTTTCTTGTAGGTGATCGCCTGTTCGCCCTTGACCTGGGAAATCACTTCGCCTTCGAGCACGTAGGCCATGGCGGTGCCGTCGTGTTTGTGGGCGATCGAGGACTGGCCGGGTTTGTAGTCGACTTCGATCATCATGGCTTTCTTGCCGGGGGCGTTTTTCAGCATCTGGTCTTGCAGGACGGTGACTTTCTCGGATGGGTCGTGAGCCAGGGCGGCGGCAGACATGGACAGGGCGATAACGGCGGTGAAGAGGTGCAGGGCTTTCATGGTGGATCACCTGTGGGAGGAGGGGGTGGTGACCACAGTAGTCTGCGGAGTGGGTCAAGCAAACGGCCAATATTCGGGAAGATCGGGTGACCAATCAGTCGTTCGGCGGTGCGGCTGAATACGCCTTCGCGAGCAAGCCCGCTCCCACAGTTGAACGCATTCCAAATGTGGGAGCGAGCTTGCTCGCGAAGGGGGCAGATCAGACGATTGGGAAGCTATTGAAATCCACACTATTGGCCAAGCGGCTATCGATCAGGTCAATAAACCCCTGTGCCTCAGGCCGGTTGAAGTGCGCTTGCATCGCCGCTTCCGACTGCCAGCGCGCACTCACCGCCCAGCGTTGGCTGTCCTCGGGGCAGCGGTCGACCATATAGGCGTCGCAGCCCGGTGTCTGGCGCAAAGTGTCGACGATCTTCTGCAACTGCCGGCCGAGCTCTTCAGAACGGCCGGCGGCGGCGCGCACCTGCACGGTGTTGATCACTTCGTTGGACATTGCTCACACTCCTGAATCAGGCCGGACGAATCCTGCTCATTGAGGGATAACGCCAGTGCAGAATAGGCCTGCACCCCGTGATCACCAATAACCAATCGGCGGTTAATCGCCCAGACCAATCATTCACGCCACTTGTTGCAGAATGTCGCGCAGGCGATCCAGAGCGGTGTCGATATCGAGGGTTTCAATAGCGCCGAAGCCGAAGTACAGGCCGCTCTTCACCGGCTGTTGATAATGAAAAATGTCGATGGAATACAGCCCGACCTCGACTTTTTTCGCCAGTTCGATCACCAGCGCCAGGTCGATCGGCACCTTGCACAGCACCGCCATGTGGAACCCGGCACTGGGCGGAATCGCCTCCAGCCACGGCGCCAGATCGGTGGCCATGCGCGCCAGAATTCGCTCGCGGCGCTGGGCGTAAATCCCGTGGCAACGGCGGATGTGCTTGAGCAGGCAACCTTCGGCAATGAACTTGGCCAACGCCCATTGCGGCAGGGTCGAGGCGTGCAGGTCGGTGAGCTGTTTGGCGCGGATCACCGCTTCGAGAATCGCCGGCGGCAGGATCGCGTAACCCAGACGCAGCTCCGGCAGCAAGGTCTTGGAGAAGGTGCCGACGTAGGCAACGATGCCGCGCTGATCGAGGCTGAACAGTGAGTCCGTAGGCCGCCCTTCGTAGCGGAATTCGCTGTCGTAGTCGTCCTCGACGATGATCGCGCCCAGCTCATAAGCGCGGGCGAGCAAGGCTTCGCGGCGCGCCTGGCTCATCGGCATGCCCAGCGGGAACTGGTGCGACGGCGTGACATAAATCATCCGCGTGCCCTCGGGAATCTGCTCGACCACAATCCCTTCGGCATCCACCGGGATTCCGACCACTTCGGCGCCGTGGGTGCCGAACAGCAACCGCGCGGGCGGATACCCCGGATCTTCCATCGCCACCCGACTGCCGGGGCTGATCAGCACGCGGGTGATCAGGTCCAGCGCCTGTTGCGCGCCGTTGCACACCACGATGTCTTCGTCCTGACAGTTGATCCCGCGCGAGAACGCGATGTGCCGGGCAATCGCATTGCGCAGCGCCGGCAGACCCTCGGGTACGCTGTAGAAGCCTTTGGACCCGGCCATCTGGCGCATCGCGTGCGACACGCAGCGGCGCCAGTCGTCATGCGGGAACTGGCCCTTGCTGGTGGCGCCGCCGATGAAGTCATAGCGCAACGAACCTTCCAGCGACGGGTGGCGCAAAAACACCGGCAGATTGCGCCAGCGCTCGATCACCTCGGCGCTGGCCAGTTCGGTGTGGCTTTGCTTGCGCTGGATCTGCGCCGGGCGGGCGTTGACGTAGGTGCCTTTACCGATCACCCCGGTGAGGAAATTTTCGTAAGTCAGCTGCGCGTAGGTGTCGGAAATGGTCTTGCGCGAGATCCCCAGTTGCTCGGCCAGCAGACGGCTGGGCGGCAACTGCGTGCCGGCGGCCAGGCGCCCGGACTCGATGGCGCCGCGCAGTTGCTTGTACAACTGGCCGGCCAGGTCCTTGCGGCCATTGATCACGACGTGAAGTTCCATACCGACGCGGCTCCGGAGGGCGATTGAAGTGTCGGCCAGATTAACGCTGTTGGGTGATTGGCAGTAGTTGCGCAGCACAAAAAACCGAAATTGGTCACCGTCCTACTGTGGGAGCGGGCTTGCTCGCGAAGGCGTCGTGTCAGGCACTAAAGTATTGACTGACACACCGCCTTCGCGAGCAAGCCCGCTCCCACAGGTTCTATGTGTATCTGTTGGGCAGTGGTGTAGCAATATTCCGTGGAATTGGGGCTGTAACGCTGGCAGTTCTGCGCTTACCGTGAACTCATCACTCCGCTTCCCCGAGAGCTGCCATGTCCCCGCGTCTGGACTACTACAACGCATCGCCCAAGGCGATGAAAGCGATGATCGCCATGGAGGCGCTGACCAGCGACCTGAGCATCGAGGCGCCGCTGTTGCAACTGATCAGGATCCGCGCCTCGCAGCTCAACGGCTGCGCGTTCTGTACCGACATGCATTCGGTGGACGCGCGGCGGGCCGGGGAGAGTGATCGGCGTTTGTATGCGATCGCGGTGTGGCGCGACAGCGGCTTTTTCAATCCCCGCGAGCGCGCTGCGTTGGCCTGGGCCGAGGCGGTGACGCTGTTGGCCGAGAGTCATGTGCCGGATGATGTCTACCAGTTGGCCAAAGCGCAATTCAGTGAGGCTGAACTGGTGGATCTGACCATGGCCGTCACCACCATCAACAGCTGGAATCGCCTTGCAGTAAGCTTCCGCCAAACCCCAAGCGACTGACGTGCATACCCTGTGATTGGGGTATTTCTAGTGATTGAGGTATTCCTTGTGGTGAGGGGATTTATCCCCGATGGCCTGCGCAGCAGGCCCATAACAATCCGACGCGGGTCCGTCAGATAAACCGAGTCAGCGGGATTGACGACTGCTGCGCAGCCGATCGGGGATAAATCCCCTCGCCACAGGTGTGTTTCCCCTTCGTATAGGTGTGTGAGTTTCTTAGCCTTAGGTGTTTGATTCATTTATTGGTTAATGGGGAAGTTCCGTTATTGGCGGGTGGGCGCTGCGGTTTGACTGAAGTGCCGAAAGTGTTGCCCATGCGTGTGCCTGTCGCCGCCGGCGTCGCCAGCCCAACCTGATTCGGTGGCCGCTTGTTCACCGGCACATTCAGCGCTTCCTGATTCTTTTCCGCGGCGGCAGCCCCTTCCGGATTGTTGCCCATCTGCTGGCTCAGGCAGTCGTAATTCGGCGCCTTGTAGCCGCCCACCGTCACCTCCACACAGCCCAGCGGCTGTTCGGCGTGGGCGCTGACGAAGGCGCTCAGCAGCAGCCCGCCGAGGGCGAATTTCCACAGTGATTTCATGCAAGCCTCCTGGCCGGCCCGAAGCGGCCGTTCTCTGATTGCAGTCTAGTGCAAGCCTCGCGCGAATCCCGTGATGGTTTTTTTGCACCGCCCGTCACACCAGATTCATAAACAGCCATCAGGATGACGGTTTTCAGGGGTACGTCAGCCGTGCAGCGAGGCAGTTCCAGGGACGGTCTTCAGCGTTCAGCGACTCTCGTGCGCCGGGTGAGTCTGGGGCTGCTGCTTGGCTGGTTCAGCGGTGCGGCGACAGCCGAACCCGCGCCCGCCGACTTGCGCATGACACTGCACATCCCGGCGCAAGACCTGGCCCGGGCGCTGGATCAGTACAGCCATGCCACGGGCATTGCAGTGCTGGTCGACAGTCAGTTGAGTCGTGGCCGGCGCTCGTTGGCAGTCGATGGCGAATACACCGCTGCCGACGCCTTGCGCCGTTTGCTCGGCGGCAGTGGCCTGATGGCGCGTTATGCCCGCGACGACGCGTTCACCTTGCAAGTGGCGCAGGTCGAGGACGTGCCATCGGCGCTGGATAAAACCACCCCGGCCAGTGCCGCTGTCAGTCGCAGCTACGCCACCGCCGTGCAAGCGGCGATCGAGCGCAACCTGTGCCGTTCGCCACTGACTCGTCCGGGCAGTTATCGCGCGGTGTTGCAGGTCTGGGTCGGGCGCGACGGCGTGGTGCAGCACAACCGGTTGGTCACCACCACCGGAGATGTACGGCGCGATACCGCGCTGGTAGAGAGCTTTCGCAATCTCAGGATCGACCGGCCGACGCCCAGCGCGTTGCGTCAGCCGGTCACGTTGCTGTTGTTACCGGAGTCGTCAGGGAAACGCATGGAATGCACCAAATGGGAAGGAGTTTCCGGGGGATGAAAGACACCGGACAAGGTTCGATGGTCCAGCTGTTCCTGACGTCCTACGAGGACTTTCGGGTGCGCTTGCGCCGCCGTCTCGGCTCGGAAGACCTGGCCAACGACGTGCTGCACGAAACCTACCTGCGGGTCGACCGCATGGAAACGCCGCCGAACCTGCTGCGGCCCAACGCCTACCTCTATCGCATGGCCCTGAACATCGCCGCCGACCGCCGTCAGGCCGATGCGCGCCTGCTCACCGGCGAGGAAGTCGAAGAGCTGCTGCAAGTCGGCGACGAGGCTTTGGATCCGGCGCGGGTGGTCGGTGGGCAAAAGGAAATCCAGTCGCTGCTCAGCGCCCTCTACGAGCTGCCCGCGCGGCGTCGCCGAATCTTCATCGCGGCGCGACTGGAAGAGGCGCCGCACCTGGAAATCTCCCAGCGTTTCGGCATCTCCACACGCATGGTCGAGAAGGAAATCAAAGCTGCATTGGGCTTCTGCGCCGCGAAACTGGAAAGAAAAGTGTTTCAGCGGTTCGGTCGCGGGGCCGGAAAACCGTCTTCTGAATAGTGCCCGATCAATTCGTTGAGAACCTGCGCGTTTGAACATCTTTCGACTGACACCTGCCAAGCCATCGGCGGCCGACAATCTGCACAGCGAAGCCCACGACTGGTTGGTCCTGCTGACCTCCGGCCGCGCCACCGTGGCCGACGCCCGCGCGTTACGCCAGTGGTGCGCGCAGAGCGCCGAACATGCCCAGGCTTTCGAGCAGGCCAAGGTGTTGTGGCACAACCTGCAACCTGCCGCTGAAATGCTGCAGTCGCCTCGGCGCTTCGGCCGGCGCGCGTTTCTCGGTGGCGCCATCGCTGCATCGGCGGCGTTCCTGCTGGTGCGCGGGACGGTCCCCGGTGGCTTCGAAGGACTCGGCGCCGATTACATCACCGAGGTCGGCCAGCAGAAGCGTTTCGAACCGGCCGATGGCGTAAGCCTGGAGCTCAACACCCAGACCCGTATCAACCAGCGCTCTGGCGATGATGGTGTGCAAGGTTTTGAGCTGGTCAGCGGTGAGGTTGAAGTGCAGACCGCGCGGTTGCCATTGGCGATGCAGGCCGGAGGAGGGTGGTTGCGGGCGAGTCAGGCGCGGTTCAACTTGCGCAACACGGATCAGCAAGTGTGCGTGACGTGCCTCGATGGTTCGGTGGACGTCAATGTCGATGGCCGCAGCCTGCGCTTGCAGCCGGGTGAGCAACTGAGCTACGACGCGCAGCAAGTGGGCGCAGTGCAAAGCGTCGACACCGCCGCAGTGATGAACTGGCGCCAACAAGTGCTGGTGTTCAACGGCGCAACCCTCAGCCAGATGATCGACGAGATCAACCGCTACCGCCCAGGCATGTTGCTGCTGCTCAACCGCGACCTCGGCCAACGCCGCGTCCAGGCCCGCTTCAACCTCGACCAACTCGCCGGCGTCGCGCTACTGATCCGCGACGCCTACGGCGTCAAATGCACCGAACTACCCGGCGGCGTCGTCGTCCTCAGCTAACCCAAATCCCACCAACCCCACCACCCCCTGTGGGAGCGAGCCTGCTCGCGAAGACGACCTTCCAGCCAACTCATCTCTCTCAGACTGCATACCATCCACTTGTAGGAGTGAGCCCGCTCGCGATGACGGCCCGACAGCCGACCAATATCTACCGGCTTGTGGGAGCTGACCTACCAGCGATGACAGCTCACAAGCCAACCATTCCCCAACTGACCAAACCCAATCCAACTGTGGGAGCGGGCTTGCTCGCGAAGGCGTCCATTCAGCCAAATCATCATCAACTGACCCACTGCATTCGCGAGCAAGCCCGCTCCCACAGGTTTTTGCAGTGATTCAGATTATTGCAGCGGCCCCATCACCTGCCGATACCGCTCCACCCCCTGCGCTGTCTCCCGCGTCAACCGAACCTCCAACCCCAACGGATCCTCCCGCCGATTACCACTCAACTGCCGCCACCCCTTATCCACCTCCCAAACTCGCACCTGCACATCACTCACCCCATCCAACACCGCCACCCCAACCCCCGGCGCCGGCAACGGATAGCGACTGCGCGCCTCAGCCACCGCCCGATACAACGTATCCCCCTTGACCCACCAACGCACCCGCTGCAAAGCCCCAGCCTGATCCGCCGCACTACGAATAATATCCAGCCGAAACCCCTTGCTATCACTGCTCCGCACCGTCAGCGCAGGCGGCGCACTCGGCGGTTCATCATCCACGCCAACCTTCTTCGGCTCAGTCAACTCCACACCCGCACGCATCTCCACATCACGCTGCAACTGATTCAACGCCCGCAACAAACCGTCGCTCTGCTCACTGCTCGCCTGCAAATGACTGTCCGCCCGCGTCACACTGTCCAGCCCGCGCCAGGCAATCAAACTGACCACCGCCATCAGCAGAATCGCGACCATCACCTCGATCAGGGTAAAGCCCCGTTGATCGTTCATTGCACACTGATCCTTCCACTAGCATCACGCAGCACACTCAGCCGATTCAGCCCATCAGACAAGGTCAATTGCAGCGGCGGATTGATCCACTCGGCGTTGAGCACCACCTTCTGCTTCGGCTCCACCCGCACCTCCAGCTTCGGACTCTGCCAGGTGCGCGGCCGCAACTGCGGATCATCCTTGAAATGCTCAAACCCCCGACCACTGTCACTGCGCCGACTGAAGCGAAAGCCCTTGCCATCACTCACCCAAACAATCGGCCGGCCATCCGCCCGCGCTTCGGCCTGCGCCACCTGCAGCAACTGCGCCACACGCTCGGCGTCCTTGCGCAGCAACTGCAGCGGATCCGGCTTGATACTCAGGCTGATCGCCGCACTGGCGATCCCGATGATCACCAGCACCACCATCAACTCGATCAGCGTAAAACCCTGTTGCTTGCCCACATTCATCGGTTGCGCACTCCGTTGCGTCCTGCCCCGTCCCAAAAAAACATCCTGCACGGCCAACATGTAAGGCGTGTGAAATAAAACCGTGAGAATTGCCGCGTAGCCTGTCAGCAGGGACTAAAAGGAGATTCAGCCCATGATGCTCACCACCCGCATTTCCCCCCCGCAAACCGTCCAGGCCCTCGCACTGCTCGCCGCCCTGGTCGGTGTCGCGACCTGGTCGTCGCTACTCCTGACCTCCGCCGAATCCCACACCCCACCAGCGCCCCCACAAATGCTCGCCGCGCGCAGTGACAGCCCGGCGTTGCAGTGGTTTTCCAACCAAACGGCGCCGGTGGACATCAAGGTGAGCGGGGTGATGGCGGGGAGTCGCGGGGCGGTGGCGATTTTGAGTTTGAACGATGGGCCACCGAGGAGCTTTTTGCAGGGGGAGAGGGTGGGGCCTGGGGTGAAGTTGGTGGCGGTGGAGGGGGATGGGGTGGTGATTGAGCAGGGGGGGGAGAGGGTGAGGCTGGGGGTGGAGAGGTTGGGGGAGGGGGTGGTTTTGCCGAGCCTTATGAGGCCGTAATTTGTAGGATCGGAGTCGTTACTTTTGCCGTGTTGAATGCCGGTTCAAGGCCTCCAAACGCAGGGATCCGAGACGCAAGCGAGTGCTTCTTGTCGCTTCCGGCCTGATGCAGGTAGTCGAGAATGTCAGCTATCGGCCAATAGCGACCAGCCGAGGCTGTCAATAAAAGGCCGGCGACTTATTACTATGTCATTTCAATCTTGCTGTAGAAAACACAGCCATGCATGATGGCAATGCGCCCCATCTATTAATCGTTACGCGTGTTAGCCAAAAGGCCACTAAATGGAACTCCACCACTACACAGATGTTAATGGCCTAACCGGCATCATACAGAGGCAAGCGCTATGGGCTACCGACATAGGATTTTTAAACGATTCTCGAGAAATGTTTGCTGGAATCGATCTTATCCGAAGAAGGTGCGATCATATAAGCACCATTGAAACTACCGATAAAAAAATCCAAAATGCAATTAGAGAGTTCTACGGCCAAATCCCAGAGTTCGTTGAAAAAAATCTAATAAAAAGAAATATTTATATTATTTCATTTTCAAAAGCTAGAGACAACTTACGGCAATGGATGTCTTACTGCCCGAAAAACGCAGGTTATTCGATAGAGCTTGACTCAAACAAAGTACTCGCAGACGGAATGTTAGAATATGAGAAAAAAGTAGTGTGTCGACTTGAAGAGGTGGACTATCACGAAGAAAGAATCAATGAAATTCTCGTGTTGAATAAAATATTCAGTTCTACCGAAGTTGCGCTGGCTAATTTGGAACAGGTCTTTTTAAGTCTGGCTAATGAACTATTTTTTCATTGCTGCGCTGTAAAACCTAAAGAGTTTTACGATGAGCAGGAAACTAGACTAGTCATTCATTCAAGAATGGAAAAGACTCATGAAGCAAGCTTTCGAACAAGAGCTGGAATAATAATTCCATACTTTGAATATCCTATCGAGCACTCATCGATAAAAGAGATTACAATCGGCCCAAACATTAATATGTCGCTTGCACGAAAAGGGCTGGAGATGTTTCTGGAAAAGCACTCAATAACTTGCAAGGTTCGAGAAAGCAAATGCTCCTTGAGAAACTTCTGAGTAGACAATCATCGTCAAAGGAAAATAATTTGCATTTTGAAAATAAATCAGCCCTCTTTTTTTAATGACGATTACCTGTGCTCGCCACTTCTGTTGCGAACCCCATGTAGAGCGAGTACTTTGCTTGAGTATTCAATAAAAAATGCAAAAAATGGAGACGGATTTGTTTTTGCGGAAAATAAATCCGTCCCCATTTATTCCTGATCCCGGCTTTGTTCTTGCAGGAGGCTCCGTGATAGTCAAAGAACCATTCATTTTTCCTCATTGGAACTATTTTCTCTGTTTAGAAGACGATGTGATAAGACTTTCACGGTGGGTGGAGTTTTCTCAAAGAAACCTTGATTGCTATTCAATCGAGATAGCCCGACTCTTGATGAGTGTATCAGCTGAGGTTGATGTAGTAGCAAGGCTACTATGCAAAAACCTTAATCCAGCCTCTAAGGCTGATACTATTGGGAAATATCAACAAGAAATATCGGCGTCCTTCCCAACAATACCGAAAGCGCTTGCAAGCATTCCTAGGCATGGAATAGAGCTATACCCTTGGTCTGAGTGGGTTGCAGCCAGAACACCGCCAAAGTGGTGGTCAGCCACAAACAAAGTAAAACATCACCGCGAAAGCCATTTCCATCAAGCCACTCTAGAGAACTTGCTAGACGCCATGGGCGGATTGTTAGTTCTACTCACTCTTTACTACAGAAAAGAAGTCCATCGACTCATGCCTTTAAGCCAGCTATTTATTCCCAAGGCTTTTTTAATAAATATGGGTGATAACCATGTTAGATTTATTGACAGAGCCTAACGGTTAGCTCAGCAAAATTCTCTGCGTAGCTGGAGGACAGATGCTAAAGGAAGGGCATATGAAGCTTGTAGACATTCAACCAGCAATTGGATCCGTTATCGCAAGTCTTGCGGTAACGGATCTGCGGGAGCGCACATACTTAGCGACATATCCCGGAATGATATCGATTGGTGCGGCGAGGGGAGTCACGAATGATGTGAAGTTTCACCAGCTTGCCACGCTAGTATATGGCTGGATGCCAAGAGTTGTGCGAATAGATCCATTATATACCTCTGCTGCGGTGGATACCCTTGGCGCAGCATTGTGGGTTACCGACGCGAGCTATAAGTCTATTCCAGTCAAGAGGATCTCAGACTGCTTGCACTCGGTTGTGGGGGCCTCAAAACTTTTGCATTTTGCAAACCCTGACGTATTTCCAATCTGGGACAGCAATATTGAAGTGTTTCGTAAAAAACCTGACTCGGATATAACCAGCGTGTCTCAGTATATGGATTATGTTGGGGAAGTACATAGCATTCGGAGGGAGACTGGATTCCATGAATTCTATATTGAGTTTTGCTCTGCCTATTCTGCTCGTCTGGCAACTAATGGCGTCCCGACCTATTCAATAGGTCACGTTCGAGCAATTGAGGCTGCTGTGTTTGAGCTTGCTCCGTAGTGGGTATGCCAAACAATTAACTGAAGAAGCCACAAAAAGGGAACTGATTCATTTCTCAGAAAATTAATCCGCTCCCATTTTTCGCTCTGCCTGTCACGATGGGCGGTATTTGGCCAGAGATAGTGACTAATGGGCGTCCCATTTTAGCTTTTTAATCATGAGATACAAGTGCTAATGAAAACTGTATTTGAAGACATTATCACGCGATATGGCACAAAACGCGAAGATTTTATTGCAGAAACCTTGCCGAAAAGCCCAAAATGGCTTGATTTTATGAAAGTGTCAGACTACCCAAGAGATGAGGAGTACTTTGATGAGGAGATGGAGTTTTACAGGGCATTCGAGCTTGAACTTGATGCTATTCCAAAATTGAGAAATAAAAAAAATCAGCTTACCCCAGTGGGAGGAGATTGTTCACTTTTTAAAAATTCACAACGAGAGACTGTCATCTCAAGTTGATAACTCGACGACGCTTACCGCTACTTTCGTTTTTATGAGGTCTCTCTTTCTTCTGCTTGCAAACTACATCACAAATATTTTCTACGCTCCGTTTGCATTCCTCGCTGTTTTCGCCATACAGATTTTTCTACAGCGGATGGGGCGTCGGCATGAGTTGGCTAGAAATAAAGAGCTTGTGATTATTATCGAAAATTACATCAAGAAAAGTCGCGTATTTTCTTAAATTTCATTTGTAGTGAATAGCCCTAGATTTTTAGATGGCGAGTGTCCGCTATTGGTCGATTGCTGCCGGTCGCGAAGGGCAGTTTCTGGCCGTCAGCGGTCATACTTGAGGGGCGGATTCCGGCCAGAAACGGACAATTGCGAGCCGCTGCTTTGGATTAAATCTTTCCTCGACAAGGGGAATCATAATCAGGGAGAGCGCAATTTCGTTCATCGTTAGGGTTACATAGAATCTTGCGCACACTGTAAACTTCGCCGGTTTACGAGTTTTGCTCATTAGTTTTAGTAAAGTAACTAACCGGTTCGGCGAAGCCTGTCTTCGGCTCACCATTTAGTCAATCTCTGGCTCACGACAGTTGGACCCCGCCAGCATCCTGTGGCTATACAGGCTCTGGCGGTTCTAGATAATAGAAATAGAATACGTCAATGCTAACAGGGAATATTGTAAAAGCCTCCATTGATGAACCATTCGTCAAGCGAAAGAGTTTTGTAGGTTACATACTGCCAGCTATTAACCCTAACGCTATACCGTTGAGCCTCTTCCTGCAAAAAACTTCTAACGGCGGGGAAACCGTGGGCAGTATGCAGTCCAACTAAGTAGTCCCGTGTAAGCGTCAAGTCGTGGGCTGCATTTGTAGTGTAACTGTGTCCTAAGTTTACAACGCTAAAATGCCGCGCAACTCTTCGCTTGAGAATGTCGTCCCAATGCGCAGGAGGAGATGGGTGAAATTGTAGTGCAGGAATACCTTGGGTATTTAGCGTAGCGGAGATCCATTGTTCTCGTGTGAAGTCGTCATAATAAGGATGAAATGTTTGCTCTTCGGCAGAACTAGGGAACTTGGCCTTTTTAGCATTGTTGCAAAAGTCACATGCAGGTACCAGGTTATTCGGAAGAACCGCCAAGTCAGGATATTTAGATTTAGGTAGATGATGGTCTAGCACGGTCACTGTGCCAATGCTGCACAAAGGGCATGTGGATGACGCGCTGCGTAATAGATTGTAATATCTTCTCGCATTACCACGAGTGGCGCTTAGATGTGTGGCATACAGCGAATCAAGCTCCGCCTTCGTTACGGAACCTACCGACAGCACTTGTTGAAATAAATACAGGCTTTGGGCGGCACCTCTTGCATCGTATGTAGCAGCCGTAGCTGCCAAGGACGCTTCAATGCCTCGGAGTCTGTCCGCCAATCCGTCATCGTCAGTACCATCTATACAGGCACTCATGACCTGAGAAAAAGTAAAAAAAGGCTTCGGCAAGGTTTTCATGATTATACGTCCGAAGGTGGTATTAAACTGAGTGCTCTTGCTAGCGCCCGGCCTTCTGCACCAAGTTCATCACCAAACTCATAGACGATCTGTTCATAAGTGTGCCCAATCGCCATTTCCGCAATAAGTTTGTGATAGCCAGTTTGAGTTAGCTCTAAACTAAATACTTCTCGAGTCAGCGTTCCTACATTTTCACCAAACGTATTTATTTGTGGTCGCTCGGCAGTGACTTCATGGCCTGAGCGGGAAAGTTTCCACACACATGAAGTCGGAACCTCCTGTAGAACCACTGGTGAATGCGTCGCGATGATCGCTACCCCGTTTCGATTCACTAATAAATCAGAAAGAGCTCGCACGAAAGCAGATAACAAGGGCGGATGTAAATGACATTCTGGTTCATCAATCAATACTAATGACTTTTCCTCAACCAGCTCTACAAGTCGAGTTATGGCTAGTATAACAATAGCGTGACCTGAGCTTAATTTTTTGAACATTCGAATAGCTTGATCCTCTACGTCTGCCGGGGCAGTCTCTGAAAGATCAGAAACGTTGATTTCAGCAAATAGCGGGTCTGACTCCAAAGTATGGAGTGCATTCTTCCATCGTTCTCGACGAACACCCTCCAAACAAATTAGAACGCTTTTTGCAAACTCTCCTGCGAGTTCAGATGATCCTTTGACGCGAGGTTCGGCTAATGGAGGGGCCCCTGTTGGTGATAGAGGCAAAGCTTCTCGGGTGATTAATCCTATATAGCTGTAGCGGACATCCCCCAACGATACTCCGCCAAGTGGGCCCTTCGAATCAAAAGCACTGAAGGAAACGGCGACCAGGCCCGCGAATCCCAATTGTCGAGCGCTATTAACAAATGGAATGCTTGGAAGTGAACTGCTTCGAAGAACTCCAACTGTTCCCGATCCATCCTCAGCGGGCATGCCGAGAAAGGAACGTGCAAGTAAATCGAAACATCTACTTTTTCCAACCCCATTTCGCCCAATAATCACATGGGTATTGGTAGACGGAAGAGATCCTGGTACAACCTGGAATTTAAGAAGAGGTGCAGGCGTTATCGCTTGCGGATCTTTCGGGAATTCATATTCGAAGCTATATGGCGTTAGCAATATTTGTGCATGAGCTAACAGTCTAAATCGATCCCTAACTCTGTCAAGAAGAATGTCTCTTAGTAATGAGTCGTTCAAAACCAACTCTTTTTCATTCTGAGTGTATATGTTTGTGTCGAACGCAAAGTCACGAATTGCGCTCAAATAGCTAATTCGAATTTTATCTCCAAGCGAGATCAGAGTTTCGTAATAGTTCTCATCTTGTCCGATAGAGAAATATTCTGAGCTCAACGTTTCGAAAGAGGGTGGCAATTTCGTGGTGCCGTCTTGTTCAGTCATTCCCCTCTTAGCTATTTTTACATAGCCTAAACTCACAGTCTCATAGGCGCTCAATACTATTGTCACTTTAAACATCGTCTGCCATTTAAACCAATCGTTCCAAGAGTCTGGAGTCAGTAGGCAATATGGCTCACCTGCAAATAGAGGTGGGTTTTCTGAATAAAATTTCATATTAAGCGCCCCATAAAATTCCACCTTAAAGTTATCTTCAGCAGCATAACGAATGCTAGGCTAGTCTCTCTAATTTTTGAGTGCAATACTTGCATTTCAAGCCTAGATACCAAGGGCATGAATATAAAACACTTTAGCTGCAGAGCGCAGTCAGAGCCTCTCTACAGTTTTGTCCACTTTGCTTACACTTTTGTTGGCTTCAAGCTCAGAAAAATAAATACGACAATATTGATGGTTTGCATCGCGCTACCTTTCGAGACCGTTTTGTTGTGCAGATGATAACAAAAAGCCATCAATCACAAGCTGTTGTTTAGGACGTCGTGAAAAAATAGTGGTAGATGACGGTTAGACACCAGGATTGAGCGGCCTCTGTTTCGTAGATGTTGAACGACCGAATTTGGCCGAAAGCAGCCATCGGGTGTGAAATATAGTCCGAAAACGCAAGTCAGCTGGTCCGATGAGTGGATGGCTCTATATAGGGGAGATTTTCCGCAGTAAGGTCTAGGTAAACACCATCGTTTAAAAAGACATCTCCAGACACTCTCCCAGGCTACATATCCTTGCGCCGTTGCCTACAGCTACGCCAGAATCCGCCGGCTTGTGCGCCTTAGGTGCGGGTTCTATTGTGGTTCGGTCGCTGACGAATCAGCGATCGGGTTTCGCAGCCCGGATTAATCAAGGCCACAGCGCTCCCAATCGTTGCCATTTCTGGCAATGGTGCTTCATGGCGGCTGTGCGCGGGATACCTTTTGGTATGCCGGGTTCCTTGATTCCCGGTCTGCGAACCTGCGTACAGCTGCCACCTCCGTCGTTTCGCAGCGAACCGTGGCGGCTCCATTAATCAAGGAGCTTCACCATGATCAAACCAACACCCAACCCACCCGAAACCGCCTCGGTTTCCCCCTACGAATCCATCGATTCAAAAAAACTGCACGAAGCCGCCGACCGCGCGCTCGACCATTACCTCTGTCCGCCCGGTTCCACACCGCCGCCACGTAAACACCGTGGGATGTATGCCGTGACGGCGGACAACAAAACCGAAGAGCTGCTGGTGGATGCCAGTGAAACACTCGCTTCGGCCAAAACCCTCGCGCAGAACATCGCCAGCTTGTTGCCGGTGTCGCAGCGTCATGCGCTGGCGGGGATTGCGCAGTTGATCATGCTTGGGGAGTTGGCGGTGAATCGGGCTTTGGATAATTTGCAGTTGCCGGGGTGATGTAGGTGTCGGGACACCCGGTGATTGATCGGGTGTTCATTCTGACGCCTTCGCGAGCAAGCTCGCTCCCACAGGGTTTCAGGTTGATTGCGGATATCGTGTGGGGCATGCGTTGTTTTGTTGCCTGAGATGTTTGTGTAGGGGCTGCCGGAGGCTCGGGCTGCGATCGGACGATCTTTTGATTTGATGTTTAAAAACAAGATCAAAAGATCGCAGCCTTCGGCAGCTCCTACAGGGGGCGATTCGATAGGGTTTCCAGGCGGGCCAGGGGCGGGGCGTCCTGGTTGCGGTTGAAGACTTGGATGGCGATTTTGAGTAGTCGGCCATTTTCAGCCGCTGCGATTACTTGCTCACACCGCAACACCAACCGTCCCTGATCACAATCAACAGCTTTCACGCCAGTCGGCAATCGACCTTCCAATTGCAGCTCCGCCATGCGGGTTTGCGCCGCGATCATTGCGATTGAGCGATCACGCAGAACTCCGCTGCTTTGGGTCATTAGCCCGGCCACGCGCACGGCCGCCGACATCGCCACGGCAATGATCGCCAGCGCCACCAGCACTTCAATCAGGGTGAATCCGCTTTCTCGGGAGCGCGTAGGCATATAAGGCCCAAAACCAGAACACAGCCCTCGACCCTAACCCGCGTCCTTGACGGCTTGACGACGAAAACTCCCGAGAATTTTCAACATCCCTGACATATCTTCTTGCAACACTGCGCGTCGAATCGAATTAAGCCAAGGGAATGTCGAGATGGATATCGCGCAGTTCAAACAGCCCAGACGACCGAGCCGGATGCCCCGTGGGCAGCAGGGTTTTACCCTGATCGAGATCATGGTGGTGGTGGTAATTCTCGGGATTCTGGCGGCGATGGTGGTGCCCAAGGTGCTCGATCGGCCGGATCAGGCGCGGGCCACGGCGGCCAAGCAGGATATTGGTGGTTTGATGCAGGCGCTGAAGTTGTATCGCCTCGATCACGGCACTTACCCGAGCATGACGCAGGGGCTGAAAGTGCTGGTGGAGCGGCCGGTGGATGCGAAGAACAGCAACTGGCGTTCGTATCTGGAGCGTTTGCCGAATGACCCGTGGGGTCGTCCTTATCAGTACCTCAATCCCGGCGCGAATGGCGAGATCGATATTTTTTCCCTCGGTGCCGACGGTCAGCCTGACGGCGACGGCGTGAATGCCGATATCGGTTCCTGGCAGCTGTAAGGCCGGTGATGAACAGCCAATCGAACCAGCAGGGGATGGCGATCATCAGTGCGCTGTTGATCGCGGCGGTGGTCGCGGTGATTGCGGCGGGGATGTTGACCCGGCAGAGCGTTTCGACCCGCGCGCTGGAGGCGGATCAGCAGCGGGTGCAGGGGCGCTGGTTGTTGCACGGTGGGCTGGAGATCAGCCGGCAATTGCTCTGGGATGCGCGGCAGCGTGATCCGCTGACCCGACTCGATCAGCCGTGGGCGCAGCGTTTGAACGCGCAGGGTTTCGAGGGGCGGCTGGAGGATGAGCAGGGCAAGTTCAACCTGCGCAATCTGGTGGCCAATGAGCGTGTCGATGAGGCGCAGGTGCAGGCGTTTCAGCGGCTTTGCGAGTTGATCGGTATCAGCGCCGGGTTGAGTCAGCGCATCAGTCAGCGGGTGATTGGCTCTTATCCGTATCTGTTGAATCCGCAGATTGCCGAAAACACCGCGAGCAAAAACGGCTTTGACAGTGGCCGTGCCACGTCGCCGAATGCGTCGCGCAAACCACAGAATCCGAAGTTGCCGATGCTGCGCAGTGTCGAGGATCTGCGCAGCGTCGAGGGCGTGAATGAGGTGGTCATCGGCAAACTGGCGCCGTACCTGACGGTGATCCCGGCGACCACCTGGCTCAACGGCAATACCGCCTCTGCGCCGGTGCTGGCCGCCTATGTGCCGGGGTTGTCGCTGGAGCGGGCGCAGGCGCTGATCAATGAGCGTGACGCCGGGCGCTGGTTCATCAACCGTGGCGATTTCGTCAACCGCTTGCGCATGCCCAATCTGGAGCTGACCAGCGTCAAGGTCGGCATCACCAGTGACTGGTTTCGCCTGCGTGGCGAGGCGCGGCGGGATCAGCGTCGGGTCAGCCTCGATGCGTTGCTGCATCGCAGCGAGGATCGTCTGCCACAGGTGATCTGGTCGCGGGTGGGCGTATGAGCCAGTTGCGTGTGAGTTTGCCGCCGTTGGCGCAGTTGAGTCTCGACAGTGAATTGGACTGTGCGTGGCTGGATCGGCAGGGGCAGGTCATTCGTGAGCAGCGCCAGACCTTTAGCCAACTGGGGCAGTCAGCGAAGCAGCCAGCGCTGAGCGCTTTTCTGCACCCGGCGGACAGTCTGCTGGCGAGCATCGACTTGCCACCGCTGCCGGCGAACAAGACCGCAGCAGCCGTGCAATGTGCGGCGCAGGCCTTGATGCTCGGTGACTGCAATGACATGCACATCGCTCATAGTCCACGGGACGAAGCGGGGCAGGTGCAGATCGCCTGGGCGCCGCGTCAGCGTTTGCTGCACCTGGGGCAACTGCTGAAACAGGCCGGTCTGAATCTGCGCGGTCTGTACCCGGCGGCATACAGCTTGCCGGTGCTGCCGGGCACGGTGGCCTGTCGGCAGGACGGCCATTTGTTGCTGCGCGAAAGCGTGCAGGTGGCGCGGGTGCAGCCGCTGTTCGACGACGAGATTGGCGATTGGCTGCTGACCTGCGGCACGCCGCTGCACTGGATCGGCTCGACGCCACCGCCGGATGCAGAATTGCCGATGGCCGAGGCGCAACGCTGGACCGGGCCGTTGCCGGGTTGGGGCTTGCAGGGTGCGGTGCAACAGCAGCGCAGCGAGCATCGCGGTTGGGGCCGGGCGCTGGGGCTTTGCGCATTGGCGGTGGCGGTGTGGGTCATCGGCTTGAACCTGTATGCCGCTCGCGAGGCGAGTCAGGGTCAGCAGCTCAAGACGTTGATGACCCAGCGGGTGAAGCAGGCCTTTCCCGAGTTGCCGGTAATCCTCAATCCGCTGCAACAGGCGCGTCAGCAATTGGCGGCGCGGCAAAAGGGCGCGGCGGAGGACCCGGCGCAGCCGTTCAATCGGCTGGTGTTGCAGGCCGGCAGTGGCATGCCGTTCATGGCCGGCACGGTCGAGCGCCTGACGTTTGTTGACGGCACGTTGCAGTTGAGTCTGCTGGCCGATGCCCGGCGCAGCGCCAATGACAAGGACAAGGATTGGCAAGCCGCATTGGCTCAGGTCGGGATCAGTGCGACGGCCGATGATGAGGGCTGGCTGCTGCGACCGAGCGAAGAAGTCACGACCCCCGACGAAAGCGCTGACGACAGCGGAGCAGAAGATGAATAAGGCATGGCTCGCGGTGTATCGCGCCCGTTGGCAGCGTTTCAGCGCGCAACTTCAGGCGCGCTGGCAAGCGCTGGCCCTGCGCGAAAAACGCATGGTCGGCGGCATGGCGGCGCTGCTGCTGGCGCTGTTGGTGTGGGTCGCATTGATTCAGCCGCCGCTGAAAAAAATCAGCTATTGGCAAGCCGAAACCCCGAAGTTACGCGCCCAGACCGAAGCCCTCGAAGTGCTGTTGCGCGAGGTCAGCGTGCGTCCGCAGGGGCAAAGCATCGAGCAGTCTCTTGAGCAGACCCTGCAGGCCAGCGGCCTGACCGGGCACTATCGATTGCAGGCCGGGGAGGCCGGCGCGTGGCAGTTGACGTTCGACGCGGCGCCGGCCGATGCAGTGCTCGACTGGCTGTTGAGCAACCCGGCACAACTTTCTCTGCAAGTGGTCGAGGCCCGTCTGCAACGCGCAGACAACGCGTCGACTGAAGTCACTGCCGGCACATTGTCAGGCACCGTTCGCATGGATCAGGCGCTGGGCGCTAAGGAAGCTTCATGAAGGGGTCAGGATCCAAACCGGCGCGCATGGCGTTGCCGATGCTGCTGATGGCGTTGAGCGCGTGCAGCAACACCACCACGCCGCCGAACCAGCCGCCGTTGCTGGTGGACAGCGAACTTGGCCGTCCATTGGCCAACACCCAACGCAGCGGTGATGCGCTGCTCGATCGGCAACGCGCCCAGGCACAAACCGCACCGCAACCACGGCAGATGCACAACATCACCGAACGCGCGCGCAGTGGCGGCGTCCCGCGCGGTAGCACACTGCCGAGCAATCCGCTGGGCGATCAGCCGGTGACGCTGAATTTTGTCGATGCCGATATTCAGGCGGTGGTGCGCGCGTTGTCGCGTTCCACCGGCCAGCAGTTTCTGGTCGACCCTCGGGTCAAGGGCAGCCTGACGCTGGTCTCGGAAGGTCAGGTGCCGGCACGCCAGGCCTACGACATGTTGCTCGCGGCGTTGCGCATGCAGGGTTTCAGCGTGGTCGATGTCGGCGGCGTCGCCCAGGTGGTGCCGGAGGCCGACGCAAAACTGCTCGGCGGGCCGATCTACAGCCCGGACAAACCCGCCGGCAACGGCATGCTCACCCGCACCTTTCGCCTGCAATACGAAAACGCGGTGAACCTGATTCCGGTGTTGCGGCCGATCGTCTCGCCGAACAACCCGATCAATGCCTATCCGGGCAACAACACCATCGTGATTACCGATTACGCCGAGAACCTCACGCGCGTCGCCCAGTTGATCCAGACCATCGACACCCCGAGCGCGATCGACACCGACGTGGTGCAGATCCAGAACGGCATCGCCGCCGACATCGCGCCGATGGTCGCCGATCTGCTCGACGCGCCGGGCAACGACCCGACGCAGAAAATCGCGGTGATCGGCGACCCGCGTTCCAACACCATCATCATCCGCGCCGGCAGCCCCGAGCGCACCGAGCTGGCGCGCAACCTGATCTACAAACTCGACAACGCGCAGAGCAATCCGAGCAATCTGCACGTGGTTTATTTGCGTAACGCGCAAGCGGCGAAACTGGCGCAGGCCTTGCGCGGCCTGCTGACTGGCGAGAGTGACAGCGGCACCAGCGACAGTGCGCGCTCGGTGCTCAGTGCCATGGGCAGCAACGGCAATAACAATGGCGGTTCGAGTGCGCAGAGTGGCACGCAAACCAGTGGTAACACCTCGACCACGTCGAGCACTGGCAGCACCGGCGGCAGTTATGCGCAGGGCAGCAGTTCGACCGGCACCGGCGGCAATCAGGCCAGCGAGCAGAACGTTGCATTTAGCGCTGGCGGGGTGACGATTCAGGCTGATGCGACCACCAACACCTTGCTGATTTCCGCGCCGGATCCGTTGTATCGCAACCTGCGCGAGGTCATCGATCTGCTCGACCAGCGCCGTGCGCAAGTGGTGATCGAGAGCCTGATCGTCGAGGTCGGCGAGGACGATGCCAGCGAGTTCGGCGTGCAATGGCAGACTGGCAATCTCGGCGGCAAAGGCGTGATCGGCGGGGCCAACCTTGGCGGGTCGGGGATCAATCTCAACGGCAAGACCAGCCTAGATGTGCTGCCGCAAGGCTTGAACCTCGGTTATGTCAACGGCACCGTCGATATCCCTGGCATCGGTAAGATCCTCGACCTGAAAGTGCTGGCCCGGGCGCTGAAGAGCAAGGGCGGCACCAACGTGCTGTCGACGCCGAACCTGCTGACGCTGGACAACGAAGCGGCGAGTATTTTTGTCGGCCAGACCATTCCGTTTGTCAGCGGCAGCTATGTCACTGGCGGTGGCGGGACCAGCAACAACCCGTTCCAGACCGTGACCCGGGAAGAGGTGGGTTTGAAGCTGAATGTGCGGCCGCAGATTTCCGAGGGCGGCACGGTCAAGCTTGATATCTATCAGGAGGTCAGCAGCATCGACGAACGCGCGTCGGCCAGCGCGACGTCGGCGGGGATCGTCACCAACAAGCGCGCGATCGACACCAGCATCCTGCTCGACGACGGCCAGATCATGGTCCTCGGCGGCTTGCTGCAGGACGGCTATAGCCAGAGCAATGAGGCGGTGCCATGGCTGGGGACCCTGCCGGGTATCGGCGCGCTGTTTCGCAACGAACGCCGGGCGATCACCAAGACCAACCTGATGGTGTTCCTGCGCCCGTACATCATCCGCGACAGCGAAGCGGGGCGCAGCATCACCCTCAACCGCTACGACTTCATGCGCCGCGCCCAGGGTGGGCTGCAACCGGAGCGCAGCTGGGCAATGCCGGATATGCAGGCGCCGCAGTTGCCGACAGCGGCGCAGGGGGTGCCGAGTCCGGTTCCGGCTTCGGGACCTCGCGCGACGATCAAAGCGGTGCCGATCGAAGGGAGTACACGCTTTTGAATCCGACCTTCAATCTGAGAAGTAAACCTGTGGTGAGGGGATTTATCCCCGATGGGCTGCGCAGCAGCCCTAAAGCCTATGCACGCGGTCAGTCAGATGGATTCGGATGTCAGGTTTCGGGGCTGCTGCGCAGCCCATCGGGGATAAATCCCCTCACCACAAGAATTCCCCTCACCATAGTGAGTCGGGGCGACGCTGGACCTGTAGGAGCTGCCGCAGGCTGCGATCTTTTGATCTTTAAACGCAAAAGATCGCAGCCTGCGGCAGCTCCTACGCGGGATTGTATTGTCATGGGGGGAGGGTGTAGATGAGTTCACTGCCCTACGCCTGGGCCAAGGCCCAGCGCATTCTGCTGTGCGACGGTGTGTTGACCGTGTGCCCGTCGACGCCGGGCTGGTCGATCAGCGAGGTGCGGCGGCAGTTCGGTGAGACGTCGCTCAAGCGTGTGCGCGACGACGAACTCGACGGCCTGCTCGCCACGGCCTACGCCGACACCGGCAGCGCCGCCGCTGTGGTTGGCGCAGCAGAAAACGAAGTCGACCTCGACCGGCTGATGCAGGACATGCCGGAAATCACTGACCTGCTCGACACCCAGGACGGCGCGCCGGTGATCCGCATGATCAACGCCTTGCTCACCCAGGCCGCACGCGATGAGGCCAGCGACATTCACATCGAACCGTTCGAAACCCATTCGGTGGTGCGCTACCGGGTCGACGGCACCCTGCGCGACGTGGTTTCGCCGCGCAAGGCGCTGCACGGTGCGCTGGTGTCGCGGATCAAGATCATGGCCCAACTCGACATCGCCGAAAAACGCCTGCCGCAGGACGGTCGTATCGCGCTGCGCGTGGCCGGGCGACCGATCGATATTCGCGTGTCGACCGTGCCCACCGGGCATGGCGAGCGGGTGGTGATGCGTTTGCTCGACAAACAGGCCGGGCGTCTGCACCTGGAAACCCTCGGCATGGACGCGCAGGTGCTGGCGAAACTCGATCACCTGATCCGCCAGCCCCACGGCATCGTACTGGTCACCGGCCCCACCGGCAGCGGCAAGACCACCAGCCTCTATGCCGCGCTGGCACGCCTCGATGCCAGCACCAGCAACATCCTCACCGTCGAAGACCCGGTGGAATACGACTTGCCGGGGATCAGCCAGATTCAGGTCAACGCCAAGATCGACATGACGTTTGCCTTGGCCTTGCGGGCGATTCTGCGCCAGGACCCGGACATCATCATGATCGGCGAAATCCGCGACCTGGAAACCGCCCAAATCGCCGTGCAGGCGTCGCTCACCGGTCACTTGGTGCTGGCGACGCTGCACACCAACGACGCGGTGTCGGCGGTCAATCGCTTGATCGACATGGGTGTCGAGCCGTTTCTGCTCGCGTCGTCGATGCTCGGTGTACTGGCGCAACGCTTGGTGAGACGCCTGTGCAATCAGTGCAAACAAGAGGATCCCGCAGCGCCTGGGACGTGGCGTCCAGTGGGCTGCACCGCCTGCAATCACACCGGTTACAGCGGCCGTACCGGCATCCACGAATTGTTCTGTATCGACGACGACATCCGCACCCTGATTCACCAAGGGGCAGGGGAGCAGGCCTTGCGTGCGGCGGCGGCGAAGGCCGGGATGTTCAGCCTGCGCGAGGACGGCGAGCGCTGGATTCGCAGCGGCGCCACCGCGCCTGAAGAAATCCTCCGTGTGACCCGAGACGCCTGATGAATCGCTATCGTTTTGAAGCCGCCGACGCTACCGGCAAGATCGAGTCCGGGCATCTGGAAGCGGACAGTCAGGGCGCGGCGTTCGGCGTGTTGCGCAGCCGTGGCTTGACCGCGTTGTCGGTGCACAAGGAAAGCAACGTCGCCCAGCATGGCGGCGGAGGTCTGTTCAGTGCGCGTATGTCGGACAACGACCTGGCCTGGGCCACCCGGCAACTGGCGAGTCTGCTCGGCGCCAGCCTGCCGCTGGAAGCAGCGCTCAGCGCGACGGTGGAGCAGGCCGAGAAAAAACACATCGCCCACACCCTCAGTGCGGTGCGCGCCGATGTGCGCAGCGGCATGCGTCTGGCCGAGTCGTTGGCCGCACGGCCACGGGATTTTCCGGAGATCTACCGCGCGTTGATCGCTGCGGGGGAGGAGTCCGGCGATCTGGCGCAGGTGATGGAGCGGCTGGCGGATTACATCGAGGAGCGCAACAACCTGCGCGGCAAGATCCTCACCGCTTTCATCTATCCGGGTGTGGTCGGGCTGGTGTCGATCGGCATTGTGATTTTTCTGCTGAGTTACGTGGTGCCGCAGGTGGTCAGTGCGTTTTCCCAGGCGCGGCAGGACTTGCCGGGGTTGACCTTGGCGATGCTCACCGCCAGCGATTTCATTCGGGCGTGGGGCTGGTTGTGTGCGGCGCTGATCGCCGGTGCTTTCTGGAGCTGGCGCCTGTATCTGCGCAATCCGGCGGCGCGGTTGAGTTGGCATCATCGGGTGTTGAAACTGCCGCTGATCGGACGGTTCGTGTTGGGCCTGAACACTGCGCGATTCGCCTCGACCCTGGCGATTCTCGGCGGTGCCGGGGTGCCGTTGTTGCGGGCGCTGGAGGCGGCGCGGCAGACGCTATCCAATGATCGGCTCAGCCTGAGTGTCAGCGACGCCACGGCCAAGGTTCGCGAAGGGGTGAACCTCGCGGCGGCGTTGCGGGTGGAAAACGTGTTTCCGCCGGTGCTGATTCACCTGATCGCCAGTGGTGAGAAAACCGGCGCACTGCCAGCGATGCTCGAACGTGCGGCGCAAACGCTGTCCCGCGATATCGAACGGCGGGCGATGGGCATGACCGCGTTGCTCGAACCGCTGATGATTGTGGTGATGGGCGGGGTGGTGCTGGTGATTGTGATGGCGGTGTTGTTGCCGATCATTGAGATCAACCAGTTGGTGCAGTAGCTGATTCCGAGGTCGTCTGGTCTGGCCTCTTCGCGAGCAAGCCCGCTCCCACAGGGGACAGAGTTGTTAATGCAATATATGTCACACCGCAAGAACCTGTGGGAGCGGGCTTGCTCGCGAAGGCGCCCGTCAGAACAGCAAATAATTCAGAATTTTTTCCAATACTTCAGCATCACCCGACCCTCAAAAGAACCATCCTCGGGTTCTCCTTTCTGTCATCTGCAACCAGCCTTCAACGGCTGTAGCCTGATTGCGCCAAACCGCTGATCCAGACACCTCGCAATCCCCCGCAAACACCCGAGAAAAGCGTCGGAAAATCAGCGCGCAGCTCCCGAGGTTTTTTCCTTTATCTGTCACCGGAAACTGCGAATTTCTCAGTGCGACTTAACCACGGACCCCGCTTGCGAAGGTCAGCGGTGAGTCTTCCCAGTGTCATGCAAGACCCCTGAAAACCTGTGTTCACAACCATCGTTGAAAAGGAGATTCTTCATGTTCAAGCGCACTCTGATCGCCGCTTCCCTGACCGTCGCCGCCCTGGCTTCCGCTCAAGCCATGGCCGTTACCGGTGGTGGTGCAACTCTGCCAGCCGCTCTGTACAAAGGTTCGGCCGACAGCATCCTGCCTGCCAACTTCAGCTACGCGGCCATCGGCAGCGGCGGTGGCAAGACCGCTTTCCTGACCAACAACCCGGCCGGCTTCAGCACCACCGGCACCGTGCACTTCGCCGGTAGCGACTCGATCCTCAGCGCTGCGGAACTCAGCACCTACAAGAACACTTACAACGCTTCGTACGGCCCGTTGATTCAACTGCCGTCGGTGGCCACTTCGGTTGCCATCCCATACAAAAAAGCCGGCCAGACCGCGCTGAACCTGACCAGCGCTCAGCTGTGCGAAGTGTTCTCGGGCCAGAAAACCACCTGGGGTGCTCTGCTGGGTACTTCCGACGCGACCACGATCCGCGTTGTTTATCGCAACGTTTCCAGCGGCACTTCGGAAATCCTGACTCGTCACCTGAACTCGGTCTGCCCGACTCAGTTTGCGACCAACTCCACCTTCACCAGCGCTCGTATCGGCGGCATCGCTCTGCCTTCGAACTGGGTCGGCGTCGCCAACACTTCCGAAGTTGCCACTGCCGTGAACGCGGTTGACGGTTCCATCGGTTATGTAGGTCCGGACGGCGTCGATGCCACCAGCAACGCTGTTGTTGCTCGCGTCAACGGTGTTCAGCCGACTGCGCTCAACGTGACGCTGGCGCTGTCGTCGGTCAATCCTCCGGCGAATGCTATCGATGCTGCCGATCCGTCCAAGTGGTCGCCAGTGGTTGCTAACCCGGCTTCGGGTTACAAACTGGCTGCCTACACCAACTTCATCTTCGGTCAGTGCTACAAGGATGCAGCCGTGGCCGCGGACGTCAAAGCCTTCCTGACCCAGCACTACAGCAACCCGGGCAACAACACTGCGACTCAGGCTCACAAATTCGTCGCTGTACCTAACGCCTGGAAAACCGCTGTGACCGCCAACTTCATCACCAACACTTCGGGCAACAACCTGGACATCAACAACGCCAGCGTCTGCAACGCTATCGGTCGTCCTTTGTAAGCTCGCGCGGTCGTAACACCGATGACGGCAACCTTCGGGTTGCCGTCATTTTTTTTGGCTCGAATACACGCCGAACATGAAGTTTGTGTGACATCCGTTCGGTCGCGCCCTCCGCCAACGGCCTATGTCGTAACAGCAGGTTTTTGCGCGCCTGCGGCCATATGTGGCAATCAAAAAAGGATCTCGTAGTGATGCCCGCTCGCCCATCCCGTCGTCGTACCCACGTTCAGTCCTTCCAGCGTGATGCCGTGGAGCCGGCGCTGTGGCTGCTCAAGCCATTGGCGCACGCGGTGGCGTTGTGTCTGGTGGCGGGCAGTGCGCAGGCGCAGACGGCGTTCAGTTCGGGCTGGTTTGCGGCAAAGGGCGCAGCGCAACAGGCTGCGGCGGCGCGTCCGAGCGTGGGTGGCTTGCCGGGCATGACACCGCCGCTGGCCCAGCAGCAGAAGGCCAATGCGCAGTTGCAGCGCTCGATTCAGACGCTGAACAACACGGTTGCCGCGATTGCCGCACAACAGGCGGCGCAGGCGGCCGGGAGAGCCGCCGCATTGGGCACGGTGCAGTTCGTGCCGGACGGCCTGGGCGAGGGTGGCTTGAAGGTCGACAACAGCCTGACTCAAGGCTGGCAGAACGCGAAGGGCCCGCAGCAGACCCAGGTCGATGGCAAAACCACAGTGACAATCGAGCAGACCGCCGACAAGGCCATTCTCAACTGGGAAACCTTCAACGTCGGTCGCAATACCACGGTCGATTTCGCCCAGCAGTCGAACTGGGCGGTGCTCAACCGCGTCAACGATCCGAATGCCCGGGCCAGCCAGATCCAAGGCCAGATCAAGGGCGACGGCACGGTGATGCTGATCAACCGTAACGGCATCGTGTTCAGCGGCAGCAGTCAGGTCAACGTGCGCAACCTGGTGGCCGCTGCCGCCAACATCACCGATATCCAGTTTCGCGATCGGGGTCTGTATTTCGACAGCACCGGCACCCAGCCGACCTTCACCGATGCCGCCGGCAAGGTGTTGGTGGAACGCGGTGCCTCCATCGACACCCACAAGCCGGCATCGTCTACCGCTGCCGGTGGTTATGCCTTGCTGCTCGGCAGCGACGTACAGAACGACGGCAGCATCAGCACCGCCAAGGGCCAGACCGTGCTCGCCGCCGGTGACCGTTTCTACATCCGCAAGGGCTCGGGCACCGAAGGCAATGCGCTGTCCACCACATTCGGCAGCGAAGTCATTCCGGGCTTCAAGACCGGTGCCGTGGCGGGCAATGTCACCAACAACGGCTTGATCCAGTCCGCCACCGGCGACATCACAATGGCTGGGCACGAGGTCGTGCAAAACGGCGTATTGCTCGCCAGCACGTCAGTGGCGACGCGGGGCACGATTCACCTCTTCAACCCGAGCACCGATGCTAACGGCAGCGTGACGCTGGGACAGGGCAGTGCCACGGCGATCATGCTCGACAGCAGTGACCTGACCGCCCTCGACAGCCAGCATCAGGCCGCGCTGACGGGCGTCACGGCCAACAACCGGATCCGTGGCGATCAGTCACGCGTCGAGATTCAGAGCGGCGGCAGTGTCGAGTTCCAGAATGGCTCGATCACCCTGGCCACCGGCGGCCAGATCGCGGTCAATGCACAACGCCGCAGCCTGGTGCGCGACGGCGCAATGATCGATGTATCTGGTGCCCTCGGCGTCAAAGTGGCGATGGAAAACAACAGCATCAAGATCAACGTGCAAGGCAATGAGCAGCGCGATGCCTCGGTCAACCGCGAGAAAGGCGCGCTCAACAGCAATGACATCTGGGTCGATGTGCGCGATCTGGTGTATGTGCCGGCCGGCACCAACGGCTACGCCACGGATCGCTGGTACACCGCCGGTGGCCTGTTGGAAGTCGGTGGTTATCTCGGCACTCAGGGCCACAGCGTCGGCGAATGGATGGCTCAGGGTGGCACGGTGAGTTTTGCCGGCAACGACGTGGTCACGGAAAAAGGTTCGTTGATCAACCTGTCCGGCGGCACCCTGGATGTGCAGAGCGGCGAGATCCGCCAGAGCTGGCTGCGTGGCGCCGACGGCAAGTTGTATGAAGTGTCGCGCGCGCCGGGGGACCTGCTCTACACCGGCCTCTACAAAGGCTATGAAGACAGCAGTCAACGCTGGGGCCAGACCCGTTATTACTACAGCCCGCTGATTGCCCCGCGTTCACGTTTCGAGTCGGGTTACACCGTGGGTCGTGACGCCGGACAACTGGTGATCGCCACGGCCAACGCCGTTCTCGACGGGCAAATGATCGGCGAGGTGTATCAGGGCGAACGGCAGAACCAGGCGCCGAAACCGGTGCTCGACGGCTATCAGCAGAGCCAGAGCGCGTTGGCCCGGCGTGCGCAGTTGATCGTCGGCAGTTACGACCCGACCTTCGTCGCGGCGTCGAATGGCCTGCTCTACACCCTCAATCCGACGCTGGATCAGGTGCAGATTGGTGGCGAGCGTCCGCTCGCCGGCAGTGATCTGAACCTGAGCGCCGCAGTGTCCGAGTCGCGCAAGGGCAAGTTGTATCTCGATAACGATCAACTCAACGGCGTCCGTCTGGGTGCCCTCAAGGTTGCAGCCAGGGATCAGGTGGTTGTTGACGGCGCGCTGACGGTCGATAACGGTGGTGACATCACCCTGTATTCCCCGGATGTGCAGATCGGCGCCGACCTGAGCGCGCGTGGCGGTAGCCTGCGTCTGGGCAACGTGCTCAATCAGTTTCTCAGTAGCGACACCGCTGACACTCGGCTCACGGCGAAGGTCGGCAAGGCGACGCAGGTCAACGTGGCCGACGGTGTGCAACTCGATACCCGTGGCGTGTGGAGCAACCTGCGCACCAACCCGGACGATGGTGCGAGTCTGGCGTACCTCAATGGCGGTTTGCTGTCGATCCGCAGCAGTGGCGACATCGATATGGGCGCAGGCAGTCTGCTCGATGTGTCCTCCGGCGGCGCTGTGCTGGCCAACGGCAAGACCCGGGGTGGCAAGGGCGGCGACCTGACGCTGGAATCCAGTGCGATTTCGGCGCCCGGTGAAACCCACCTGAACCTTGCGGGCGATCTGCGTGGCTACGGTGTCACTGGCGGCGGCACGCTGACGGTACAGGCCAACAGGATTCTCATCGGTCAGACCGACAAGGCGCTGGCTGACAATACCCTGCAGCTGTCTGCCGATCTGTTGCGCAAGGGCTTTTCCGCCTACAACCTGATTGGCCTGAATGGGCTGGGCGTTGCTGAAGGTACGGCGATCGATGTGCACATGCCGGTGTACCGTTTCGCTGATGCCGCGCCGAATCAGGTCAGTGGTGTCGATCCGCAAACGGCGCTGGAGCTGTGGACGCCGACGCTGTTCCAGGAAAACCCGACCAAGGGCCTGCTGACTCAACGTGCCGGCGCCAGCCTGACCTTGCAGGGCGGGGCCAGCCTGATCGGTCTGATCGATGCCGCCAACAGCACGTTGACGCTGGGCCGCGGTTCGCGGATCAGCGTCGATCCGGGGCAGAGCATCAAACTGCGCGGTGCCGGGCAGATCACCGTGGAAGGTGAACTGAATGCCTGGGGCGGTACGATTGATATCCGGCAGCAGCAGTTTGGTTCGAACAAACCGGCGACCTCCATTGTCGTGGCCGATCCGAACGCGCATGACCGTTCCATCTGGATCGGTGAACAGGCTGTGCTGGATGTCGCCGGACGCGCCACTACGGCAGTCGATGCGCTGGGCCGCACTTACGGTCAGGTCGGCAAGGGTGGCAGCATCATCCTCGGCGGTGAAATCGATGCGAAACTGGCCACCGCCACGGCCGCCGATGCCTATGTGATCGTGCGTCAGGGCGCCCGGCTGGATGCCTCGGGCACCGAGGCTGTTCTGGATATCGCCGGTCAAGGCCCGACGCGTATCGCAACGGACGGCGGGCGCATCAGTTTGAGTTCTTATAACGGTCTTTTCGTTGAAGGCAACTTGCGTGCGGCGGCGGGTGGCGTCGGGGCGGCCGGTGGTCGTCTGGAACTGGCGCTGGAGACGCCGTTGTATTCCGATTCGGCGAGCAACGCGGTGCGCTCGCCGAGGGAAATGATCATTGGTCAAGCGGCAGAAAACGAGCTGCTGCCCGCGAACCTGCAACCCGGCGAAGGCGCCGATGGCTTGCGTTACGGTCAAGCCCGTCTGAGTGCCGATGGCTTGATGACGGGCGGTTTCGACAATCTCAGCCTGCTGAGCAACGGTCTGTTGTCGTTTGACGGTGACGTCAATCTGCGCATGAATCAGAGCCTCAGTCTCTTCGCCGCAGCTCTGTCTCTCGCCGAGGATTCCAAAGGCTCGGCACGGGTTGATTTGAGTGCTCCATACCTGCGTCTGTCAGGGGTGGGCACCTACTTCGCCGGCTTCAACATGATGCGTCCACGGTTGCTCCCTGGCCCGACGGCCCGATCGTCCGATGCAACGTTCAATGCCTCCGCGAATTTGTTGGACGTGGGCAATGGCCTGTCCTTCGGGACTCAGGGTTCGATCCTGCAACGGCAGGCGCCGGCCGTTGAATACAGCCGTCGGGCTTTCGGTCTGGTGAGCCTCGACAGCAGCGGCGACCTGCGCTTCCTCGCGCCGAATGATGGTGCGGAGAAAACCAGGCTGTGGACGCCGGGCGACTTGAACCTCGGTGCGGCGCAGATCTATCCCGCCACCGGCATTCAGGCTGAGGTGCGTGCCGGTTATCAGGGCGCCGTCCCGGTTTCCGAACACACCTTGCGGATCAGCGGCCACGGCGCGGCACCGACTGCGGTGCCGTATTCGGCATTCGGAAAGCTGATTTTTTCCGCCGCGTACATCGAACAGGGCGGTGTCTTGCGTGCACCGCTGGGCAAGATCGTATTGGGTGACGATTTGCTCAGCACCACTCAGGAGGTTCGTCTTCTGCCGGGCAGTCTGACTTCGGTCAGCGGTGCCGGTCTGGTCATGCCGTACGGTGGCACCACGGACGGTATCGACTATCGCTATAACGGCAAATCCGTGGTGCTCAACGGCATCTCCGGCGAAACATCAGGCGTGTCGATCGGCACGCAGTTCGCCGATGTGCAAAGCGGTGCGGTCATCGACCTGTCCGGCGGTGGCGATCTGCGTGGCGCCGGTTTCGTGTCCGGTCGCGGGGGTTCCACCGATGCACGTTTCAACCCGCTGGTGCGCACTGCGACTGACGGCACCTTCAGCCTGCCGGGGCTGGCGAGCAACCCGGTGTATGCCATCGTGCCCGGCAACCAGAGCAGCTACGCGCCGATGCTGGCCGAAGCGGGTGCGGGCGATCCGCGCATTGGCCAGCAGATCACTATTGGCGCCGGTGTGCCGGGGTTGGCGGCGGGTACTTACACACTGTTGCCGTCAACGTTTGCCCTGATGCCTGGTGCGTTCCGGGTTGAGGTAAACGGTCAGGCAGCACCCGGCGTGACAACGGGGGCGTTGCCACTGCGCAATGGTTCATGGACCAGCAGCGGGCAGATGTCGATTGCCAATACCGGCCTGCGTGACAGCCTGGCCAGTCAGTTGATTCTCACGTCAGCCGATGTGTTGCGTCGTTACTCGCAGTACAACGAAACCGGTTTCTCTCAATTCATCCAGAGCGACGCCGCCCGGCGCGGTGTGCCGCGTGCGCTGGCACCCATGGACGGCAAGACACTGGATCTGCGCCTGGCCTCCGGCGGCAAGCAAGACATCGCTTTGCAGTTCAACGGGCGCACGCTGTTCGAGGCTGCCGAGGGCGGCATGGCCGGCACAGCGGTGGTACGTGGCGGCAACGCCGGGAGCAGCTTCGAGATACTGGGTGCGGGCCGTGCATCGACACCGGGTTTCAACGGTGTGTCGCTGTACGCCGACACGCTCAACAGCCTCAACGCGGGGCGGCTGACCATCGGTGCGATGCCGAATGTCTTGTACAACACGACCGCTAACATCATCGGCTTCCTGGGCGCGAGTGAAAGTATTGTCTTGCGTGAAGGGGCGATTCTGTCCGCGCCGCAAGTCTTGCTGCGCACCACGTCAACGCTTGGCGGGATCACCGTCGAGGCGGGGGGCGGGATCAATACGCTGGGCCGTGGCAACGTGGCATACGACTCGCTGGCCGGTTACGTTTATGAGCCGAAAGGCTCCAGCCTGCTGCTGGTTTCCAACGGTTGGGCGCAGGTACTGGCACCGGAACGGGCCAGTGGAATCAGCGGCGCGGGCAGCATCCGGATCGGCACTTGCGCAGCGAGTGCGTGCAACAATCCGGCCCTGCTGTATTCGAACGGCAGTATCACGGCCGCTACGGATAACCAGTTCGAACTCGGTGAAGCGGTGCGTTTCGGCACCCGTCATCTGGCATTGTCGGTCGGCTCGGTCAATACCGGCAGCGCCGAAGCACTTGCAGCGGCGGGCAGCCGCGTGCCCGCCGGCCTCACGCTCAACCAGAACGTACTCGACCGCTTGCTGCGCGGTGATACGCAGTTTGCCGCGCCGGCCCTGGAAACCCTGAGCCTGACCACTCGCGACGCCTTCAATTTCTACGGCAGCGTGAGCCTCGACACGATCGATCCACAGACCGGTCAGAGCAAACTGCAGAACCTGGTGCTGGTCACCCCGGCGATCTATGGTCTGGGCGATGCCAACGATGTGGCGAGTATCCGCACGGCCAACCTGATCTGGAACGGCGCGACGCAAAGCGCCGGCAGCGTCATTACCGGTGGCGCCGGTACGGGCAGCGGCACGCTGGACATTCAGGCCCAGCGGATCGAGCTGGGTTACGGCCCGATGCCTCAGGCCAGCGGACTGGATCAGAACAATCGTCTGGCGCTGGGTTTTGCCAACGTCAACCTGAGCGCCAGCGAACGCATCACCGCCAATCACAAGGGCAGCCTGGCGGTGTATCAGGAGCAGGGCGCCTACGATCCGCTCAAGGGTTACAGCTACAGTGGCGGCAATCTGAACCTGCGCACGCCGTTGCTCACCGGTGAGGCGGCATCGGTCAGCCTGCTCAAGGCCGGCAACAGCCTGACGCTCAGCGGCGCCGGGGCTGCCGGGGTGGCCAATGCCTTGGGGGCGGAGTTGAACCTTGAAGCCCGCAATGTCGTGCTCGATAGCCGTATCGCCTTGGCCAGCGGCAAGCTGACCGTCAAGTCCGAGGGCGATTTGACGCTGGGCACTAGTGCCGTGCTGGACATGGCCGGGCGGACCTTGCCGTTCAACGATGTCAGCAAATACAGCTGGGGCGGCGACGTATCGCTGTACAGCGCCAACGGCAATATCCGTCAGGCCGCGGGCTCGCGGATCGATCTGTCGGCGAAGAATAATCAGGCCGGTAATCTCAGCGTCGTAGCCTTAGCCGACGCGGCCGGGATGGTCGATCTGCAAGGCGAGATTGTCGGCGGCAGCAGCGGTTACTACGACGCCGGGGGCACGTTGGTGCCGTACAAAGCCGGTGGCGTGGACATTCGCGCGCAACGCCTGGGCGGTGACGCCACTGAGCAGTTTGCCGCGCTCAACCAGCGCTTGAATGCCGGGCAGGTTTACGGCAGCCGCAGCCTGCAGCTCAAGCAAGGCAACCTGGTGATCGGCGACGGCCTCAAGGCCGGTGAGGTCAATGTGTCGGTGGACAATGGCAGCCTGACGGTGGCTGGTCTGATCGACGCCAGTGGCGAACGTGTCGGCAGCATTCGTCTGTCGGCGAAAAATGGCCTGACGCTGACTGGCAGCAGCGTGCTCGATGCCCATGGTCGCGTGCTGCGGGTCGACAGCTACGGCAAGATCATCGATGCGCCGAACCGCGCCACGGTCGAACTGAGTTCCGGTGATGGCTTGCTCACGCTGGGCAGCGGCGCGCGCATCGACCTGCGCCACGGCACCGATGCCGTGCCCGGTTTCCTCGCGGGGCAACACGATGGAATGCTGCGCGGTACGCTGGAGCTGAACGCGCCGCGCCTGGGCAGCAATGACATCGCCATCGACGCCAGCGGTGCGTTGACCATTCAGGGCGTACGCTCCATCGGCCTCAACGGTATGCGCCGCTACACCGATGCCCGCGATGGTGTCGATCCGGCGGTCAGTGGCCGAGCGTATCAAGTCATCGATCAGGCCATGCTCGAGCGCATTCATGGCGACAGCAACGACTTTATCAACGCCGCACTGGGCAACAACGATCTGCTGCAACGCAAGCTCGCCGGGCTGAATAACGCCACGTATGCCGATGCGTTCCATTTGCGGCCCGGTGTGGAGATCGCCAGCAAGACTGCCGACGGTGATCTGGTGGTGGAGGGTGATCTGGACCTTTCAGGTTATCGCTATGCCAGCCTCAATCCGCACACGCAGTTGAACCCCTCCGTATATGGTTCCGGGGAAGCGGGCAGCCTGGTGATTCGTGCCGGTGGCAACCTCGATATTTACGGCAGCATCAATGACGGCTTCGCGCCGCCACCGGAAACCCAGGATGACGCCGGGTGGAAACTGATTGCCGGTGTGCAGCCGTTCGGCGGCGATCTGATCGTGCCGGGCAGTGGAGTGACGCTGGCCGAGGGCACGCAGTTTCCGCTGGGGGCTACACTCAATTACGACGTGATGATTCAACCAGCGGTTCTGGCCAGTGGCACGTTGCTGCCGACTCAAGCTGTGCTGAACGAGGCGTATACCTTCAGCGCCGGCACCGTGCTGGCGGGGGCGATCCACGACAGCAACGGTCATCTGCTGTACGCCGCCGGTACGCTGCTCAGCGACAGCGTGACGTTGCCTGCCGACACTCGCCTGGGTGCCGGGATCCGTTTGAACAAGGCCACCGCCCTGCAAGCGATGAACTGGCCCAAGGGTGTGCCGTTACCCAGCGTTTACGATGCAGATCTGACGACCTCCTCCGGGGTGAAATTAAAGGGCGAGCTGGCCTTGTTGCGCGGTTCGCTGATTCCGTCGATGACCGATGTGAAGCTCGCCGAAGGCACTTCGCTGATCGAGTTGCGGCCGTTCAACGGCACACAACAGGGCAAGAACTGGGCGCTGGCCAGCATGCTGCCGTCGGGCAGTGCGTCGTGGTCGATGCGCGTGGTCGCCGGTGCAGATCTGGCTGCGGCCGATAGTCGCGCGGTCAAACCGCTGACCCCGGAAGGCAATCTGCGGCTGGCGGACAGTCATTACGGCGTCAACATCACCACCGCTGCGGGCAAGCTGGTCTGGGCTCCGGATAATCCGTTCTTTACGCCCTACGAGCCGGTCCCTGATGACATGCTCGAGTACTGCCAGCAGATTGCCGACTTGTGCGTACCCATGGCCCGTTGGGTCTGGGCGCCAGGCAGTGGAATGGGGCCGGACTACGAACCGGTTCCCGAGGAGGCCCAATTCATTTGTGATCTGCAGCCGGAACTGTGCATCGGCAACAATCCCGGGAAAACGGCCAAGGCCCATACGCAGATGTTCAGTGTTCTGCGTACCGGCACGGGTGATCTCGACCTGATCGCCGCAGGCAATCTGAGCATGGATTCACCGTTCGGCGTTTACACCGCCGGCACCCAATCAGCGAATATCGATCCGCTCTATAACCTGCCGCGCGGGCATCTTTCGGATAACAATTCGGTGTTGGGCAGCGCCGGTGCCGCTTATGAAAAATGGGTCGACGGTGGCAGCGACAGCCTCTATCAGGCCTGGTATCCGCAGATGGGGGGCAACCTGACAATCAATGCCGGTGGCTCGGTTTCCGGTGATTCGGTCGGGACGAAAGCCCAATCGACAGCGAGCGGGTTCCGCGAGCAGATGGCCAGTGTGGCAGTGGGCAACTGGCTGTGGCGTCAAGGCACGGGAAACCCGGATGTGCCCACGGCCTGGTGGATCAACTTCGGCAGTTATTCCACCCAAATGAACTCAGATCGGGTGATCAACACTGAACCCTACCTGGTGGGTTTCACCGGTTTCGGTACCTTGGGCGGTGGCAATATCAGCCTGCGGGCTGGTGGTGATGCCGGCATGCTCAAACCGGTAGGCGATGCCGTTAACTACCCGCGAGGTCAGGGGCTGATCGTCGCGGTAGGCAGCACCGGTCGAGTCGCCAGCGATGGCAGCGTGCAGATGACCGGTGGTGGTGACATGGACATTCGTATCGGCGGCACGCTCAACCCTTCGCTGCAAGCGCGGGCCGGAGAAACCGGCTTCGGCCAACCGAATCATGATCTGCAGGGCGCGCTGATCAACCTGCGCGGCGCGGCACACATGACGGGTGGAGCACTCGGCGGCATCAACCTGCAGTACGGCGCCGGCGCCGTGTTCAATGATCTTCGGGAAACCCGCGCACTTGATCCGTTTACCTCGACCACCGGTAGTGCTTCCGGAGGCGTGGTGCTGATTCCGGGTGACTCGGGCATGAGCCTGAGCAGCCGCGGTGATCTGGTGTTGGGCGGTGCCGCGGATCCTGGGCGAGTGAGTCTGATGAACGCCAGCCCGATCATGGCGGCCGACGCAAGCGTTGAGCAGGGCGGTATCCTCAGTGGCTTTTCATTGTGGACTGACCACACGGCAATCGATCTGTTCTCGGCTGGCGGGAACCTGACGCCGGGCACACAGATAGCAGAATTCAGTACATCCAACGGCCTGATCACGGGCCGCAATACCTCGCCTACCGACGGCCGATTTGTCTACCCATCGATTCTGCGCGCGGTGGCGGGCCAAGGGTCCGTTTATGCAGGGCCATCCGCGACATTCATTGGCGTAAACAACTACCCGCTGCAAGGTTACTCACTGCTTCTGGCGCCGTCGAAGTCGGGGCAGCTTGAACTGCTGGCAGGTGACTCTATCTACGCCGGTGGCTATGCGATCAACCAGTCGGGGGCCAGCCCGATGGCCGTGGCTACCCCGTTCAACCCGGCATTCAATGCTTACACCAACAGCAACGCCGGAAAACCGCTGCGCACCAACTACAGCGACGATGGCGTGGCGGCAGAGGGCAACGTGCGATATCCGCTGTTTGCCTATGGTCCCAACAGCTACTCGGGATCGAACGACGTACAGGGGCCGGCGCGATTCTATGCGCTGACGGGGGACCTGGTGGGCATTCGCAGTGGCGAAACGTTGAGCTTTTCCACTTCCAGACGCACCTGGTACGAAGCGGCGGGGCCAGTGTGGATGATCGCCGGACGCGACATCGTTGCCTCTGGCACTGCCCTGGGGCAGCCTGCGACCGTGCCGACAGTGGAAATGAGTAGCGGCAAGGAGGACATTTTTTCCACCGGCAACCTGTTCGTCCACAATGACCTGCGAGATGTATCGCGCGTCTCGGCGGGCCGCGACATTCTCTACAGCAGCTTCGATATCGCCGGACCTGGAACGCTGGATATCAATGCCGGGCGCAACATCCTGATGGAAAACCGCGCCAGCATCACCAGTCTCGGCTCGATAGTGGCCGGGGATCTGCGGCCTGGTGCCAGCGTGGTATTGCAGGCGGGCGCAGGCGCGCAGGGGCCGGATTACACAAAGTTCATCGCGCGTTACCTGAATCCGCAGAACCTTGCCAATCCGAATGCCTCTCTCAACGGCCAGCCGGGCAAAGTGGTCAAGACCTACCTCGACGAGTTGCAGAGCTGGCTGACGCTCGGCTACGGCTTCAGCGGCAACGCAGAGCAGGCACAGGCGTTCTATGCCGCGCTGCCAAGTGCCGAGCAGGCGATCTTCGCTCGCCAGGTGTACTTCGCCGAACTGCGCGCCGGCGGCCTGGAATACAACGACGCTGACGGCCCGCGCAAGGGCAGTTATCTGCGCGGTCGCAACGCCATCGCCGCACTGTTCCCGAGCACCGATGTGGCGGGCAATCCACTCCGTTACGACGGCGACATCACGCTGTATGGCGGAGCAGGGGTCAAGACGCTGTTCGGCGGCGATATCCAGATGCTCACACCGGGTGGTGGTCAGGTGTTCGGCATCGAAGGCGCGGCGCCACCGTCCACGGCAGGGATCATTACGCAGGGGGCGGGCAACATTCAGCTCTACTCGCAGGGCAGTATTCTGTTGGGGCAGAGCCGGATCATGACCACCTTCGGCGGCTCGATCCTCGGCTGGTCGGCCGAGGGCGACATCAACGCCGGTCGCGGCTCGAAAACCACCGTGGTCTACACCCCGCCGAAACGTGTCTATGACACTTGGGGCAATGTAACCCTGTCGCCTTCGGTGCCGAGCACCGGTGCCGGTATCGCCACCCTTAACCCGATTGCCGAAGTGGCGCCGGGAGACATCGACCTGATCGCGCCGCTGGGCACCATTGATGCGGGCGAGGCGGGCATTCGCGTCTCGGGCAACGTCAACATCGCCGCGCTGACCGTGGTCAACGCCGCCAACATCGCCGTGCAAGGCAAGACCAGTGGCGTACCGGTGGTGGCTGCGGTGAACACCGGGGCGATCACCTCGGCCAGTTCGGCGGCATCTTCGGCAACCCAGGCCGCTGAGGACGTGGCGCGTCAGCAGCAAGCAGCAGCGCGGCAGAACCAGGCGTCGGTGTTCACCGTGCAGGTGCTGAGCTTCGGCAACGAACAACTGGCGCCGAGCCGTGATGGTGCCAGTCGTGCGCCGGCGCCGGGTTACAACCCGAATAGCCCGGTGCAGGTACTGGGTGCCGGCGCGCTGGATGAACAGGCCAAGCAGCAGTTGACCGAGGAGGAGCGGGGGCAACTGACGCTGTAAAAGACTCTCGTGTAGTACTTTGGGCGACCGGTTGGTCGCCCTTTTTTTGTGTAGGCGGGAAGGTTCAGGGATACCCTTGTCGAGCATGCAATACGTTCAGGATTTCGATCCGCTCGGTCACCCGATAAACCACGACGTAGTTGGGATGGATAACGATTTCCCGGGTGCCGGCGACCTTGCCGAAGCGATAAAGGTAGGGGTGAAGTGGGAGGGCGGAGATAGCCGCTTCGATGGCGGCGTTCAGTTGACTGGCCGCAACGGCGTTACGGTCAGCGATGTAGTTCAGGGTTTGCCAGAGTTGAGTGCGAGCTTCAGGTCGCCAGTCAACCCGCACTGTTTTTGTTGAGTTTCGATTCGATGAGGGCGCGCATCTCGGCCATCACCTGCTCGTGGGGGATGTTGGGCCGCGGATCATCCATCGAGGACTGTACCTGTGCCCGGAACCAGCGATCGTAGCTGGCGGCCTGCTCTGGGGTTTCAAAGTCTGAAACGATAAGGGAAAGTTCGGCGCTCATAGTGACCTCCATGATCAATGTGAAGCAGTCTAAGGGGGATGTGGCTCGCTGTCGTCACTGGCAAGACGAAGTGCGAAGTATCCATTGGTGCGAGCGATAACGCAGTCAGACGTTTCCGTGGATCAAGTGGGCATTTCCACGGGGTCTGTAGGCTTCATCACACCTGTGGGAGCGGGCTTGCTCGCGAAAGCAATCTGTCAGTAACCAATACGTTGCCTGACACGGCGCTTTCGCGAGCAAGCCCGCTCCCACATGGCATGGCGGCGCAGGTCAGAAGGCGTAGGGGATGCTGACCTTGGCCCAGAGCATGTCGCCTTCCGGCCGGTTCTCCACGTCAAACTCCTTGGCCCAGCGAATCTCCGCGCTGGCGTATTTGAGAAAGGTGAAATGCAACGCCGGGCCGATCGCGAATACCTGGCCGCGCACGCCGTCGTCCACATCCTGCCCGGCGAACTGCACGGTGTGGCCGTACTGTTTGTCGTCGGTGGTCTGCTTGAGGTAATAGCCGTTAAGGCCGAGCATCACATCGTCGGTGATCTTGTAGCTGGCCGAGTAATCGAAGTGGAAGATCTGCCCGGACTTGTAGTCGGTGTCCTTGTTCTTCTCGTTGAAGCTGTAAGTGGTCTTCATCGACACTTCGGTCTTGTCGGTCGGCAGCCAGGTGAAGGAGAACAGCGGCTTGTAGGTGTAGAAATTGTTGCTGGTGTTGGCCAGCCGATCGACGCTGTATTCGCCGGTGGGCACGGTGATCTCCACGGCAGCACCCAGGGTCAGGTTCTTGCCCATGTCCCACAGGATGATCGGCGCAACGGTGGTGTCGCCCATGCCTTCGCGGGTATCGCTGAGGCCGAATACCGAGACTTCCTGCTTCAGCCAGGGCTGGGCGATGTAGCCGGCCAGACGTCCGCCGAACACGCGCACCGGGCTCAGGTAATCAATACGCGGGATCACCGCCGTGGATTCGATTTCGACATTCGGCACCTTGCCGCCCAACGAGCTGATGTTGAGCTTGGTCGACTTGTAATGGTTGTAGTAGAGGTTGAACGCGACCATGTTCTGCGGAAGGCTGTCGACTTCCAGCGGCAGCATGAAGAATCCGTCGGTGCCGGGGCCGATGTTGTCGACGCCGGCTTCGGTGGCCAGGGCCGGCAGGGACGCGGTGCATCCGAGCAAAGTCAGTGCCAGACGCAAGGGGAAAGTGGCGCGGTTCGGGCTCATGGCTGTCCTCATTATTATTGTGGTGGGACGTGGCGCCGGTACGCAGAACGTCCGGCACCATAGAAATAAGCGCTTGGCGCCCGCCGGGGCAGGGTATTGGCGGACAGTTAGGGGGACTTCTGCGGACAGTCGGCCAACCCTGTGCTAACTTCTTTCGACATAACCGGTTACAAAAATAACAATCAAGCGTGATCCGGAATGTCAGCCCCCATGAACGTAAAAGTCCAAGACCCCACTTTTGAATTGGCGCTGGTCTCGCCGTTTCTCCTGCAAACCCTCGCTGAAGTCGTGCACAACAAAGGCATCGACCCTGAAAGCCTGTGTCGTGGCCTGGGTTTCACCCTTGAAGATCTGCAGGATCCGGCGCAGCGGATTTCCTACCGCCAGGCCGTGGCGATGATCCAGCGTGCGCTCAAAGTACTGCCAAATCAGGGCCTGGGGCTGTGGGTCGGCGCGCAGAATGTGTTGGGTACGCTGGGGCTGCTCGGCCACGTACTGTCGCTATGCAAGACCTTGCGCGATGCCTTTGCCCTCGGCATCCGCCACCAGCACACCTCCGGCGGAATCGTGGTGTCCAGCGTCGATGTGATCGGCGATCAGGTGCACCTCGATGCCGAATGTCGCTTACCGTTTGCCGATGTGCAGGTGTTCGCGGTCGAAGAGTTTTTCGCCAGCCTGCTGGTGTACGGCCGGGCCTTGGCGGGCCATGAGTTCAAGGCGATCGCCGTGGAGTTTGTGCACGCTGCACCGGATTATCTGAGCGAATACCACCGCTTGCTCGGGCCCGATGTGCGCTTCGGCTGTCTGCACAATCGCATGCTGATCGATGCCCGATGGCTGGACGTCAACCTGCCCAATCACCATTCGCTGGCGCTGCGTCAGGCGGTTGCGTTGCTGGAGCTGGAAGCGGCGCAGGTGCATCAGAAACTCGATCTGATTCAAGCAGTGGAGCGGGCGATTGCCCGGGACTTGAGCAGAGGCAGCCATATCGAAAAAATCGCCGGCGACCTGAACATGAGCAGCCGCACCCTGCGCCGCCGTTTGACCGAGCATGCGCTGACCTTTGAAGCGCTGCTGGAACAGGTGCGTCAGGCGCGGACCATGAGTCTGCTGGCCAATCCTGAGATGCCGATTGAACGTATCACCGAAGAGGTTGGCTACAGCGACGTGCGCAGTTTTCGCCGGGCGTTCAAGCGCTGGACCGGGATGAGCCCGAGTGCGTGGCGGCATGACACAAACCCTCACCCCAGCCCTCTCCCGGAGGGAGAGGGGGCCGACCGAGGTGTGTCGCGTCATACATCGACCTGAAAGATTTTTGTCGATTATGGATTCGGTACATCATTTTCAAGTCGGCATATCTCTACAGCTTCCCCCGTTCAGTTCCCTCTCCCTCTGGGAGAGGGTTAGGGTGAGGGGTTTTTAGCATTCTCCAAACCCACACAAACCCTCCGGCCACAGGTAAACTCCCGCGCACTTTCCCAAGGAGTTCACATGAGTTACTACCAGCCGGGCATTCTCGCCACCCCTGTTCCTGCGCAAGCACGTCACCTGTTTTTTGCCCTTGCGTCGGTTGAAGCACTGCCGCAGGCGATCGACAACCTGATGAATCTGGTGGACGGCAAGTCGGCTGTGATCGGTTTCGGTGAATCCCTGACCAAAGCCCTGAACGTGCAGATCGACGGTCTGCGCAGCTTTCCGGCCATGAGCGGCGTCGGCGTGGAAAACCCGTCGACCCAGCACGCGCTGTGGGTCTGGCTGCACGGGGTCGACCGTGGCGAACTGCTCAATCGCAGCCACGCTTTCGAAGCCGCGCTGGCCCCGGCGCTGCGCCTGGTAGACATGCAGGAAGCCTTCCGCCACAAGGACGGCCATGACCTGACCGGCTACGAAGACGGCACCGAGAATCCGCACGATGACGCCGCGATTGCCGCCGCGTTGCTGGGCGAGGGCGCTGATGGTCTGGTCGGTGGCAGCTTCGCCGCGATCCAGCAGTGGCAGCACGACCTCAAGGGGTTCCATAAGCTGTCCGCCGACGACAAGGACAACATCATGGGCCGTCGCCTCAGCGACAACGAAGAGATTGACGACGCGCCAGTCTCCGCCCACGTCAAACGTACCGCCCAGGAAAGCTTCGCCCCCGAAGCGTTCGTCGTGCGCCGTTCGATGCCGTGGATCGACGGTGATCGCGCCGGCCTGATGTTCCTCGCCTTCGGTTTTTCGCTGGACGCCTTCGAGGCCCAACTGCGGCGTATGAGCGGTCTGGAAGACGGCATCACTGACGGTCTGTATCGCATCAGCCGACCGATCACTGGCGGCTACTACTGGTGCCCGCCGCTGAAGGACGGCCACCTCAATCTGCGCGCGTTGCGCATCGGCTGAGTGTTTCAAACACAGGGAGTTGAGCATGGATGTGGTGCGGTGGGGCATGATCGGTTGCGGCAGCGTCACTGAACGCAAGAGCGGGCCGGCCTTTTACAAGGCGCCCGGTTCGGCGTTGGTGGCGGTGATGGGCCGCCGCCTTGAAGCGGTGAACGATTACGCGGCGCGCCACGGTATCGCCCGGGCCTACACCGATGTCGATGCGCTGATCAACGATCCCGAGGTGGACGCGGTGTACATCGCCACGCCACCCGACAGCCACTACGCCTACAGCCTGAAAGTCGCCGCCGCCGGCAAGCACTGCTGTGTCGAGAAACCGATGGCGCTCAACGCCGGACAAAGCCGCGAAATGCAGCAGGCGTTTGCCGACGCCGGTCTGCACTTGTTCGTGTCGTACTACCGCCGTTCGTTGCCGCGCTTTGCCCAGGTTCGGCAATGGCTGGCGCAGGGCCGCATCGGCGAGGTGCGGCACCTGAGCTGGACGCTGACCAAGGCCCCCTCGGCGGCGGATCTGGACGGCAGCGCCAACTGGCGAACCGACCCGAGCGTGGCCGGCGGAGGCTACTTTGCCGATCTGGCCAGCCACGGTTTTGACCTGTTCCAGTACCTGCTCGGCGATATCGTCGAAGTCGCCGGTTTCACTGCGCGTCAGGCCGGTTTGTATGCGGCGGAAGACGCGGTCAGCGCCAGTTGGCGGTTCGCCTCTGGAGCGCTGGGCATGGGATGCTGGAGCTTTGTTGCGGATCGGCGTGAGGACCGGGTGGAGATTATCGGCAGTCAGGGGCGCATTGCGTTCTCCGTGTTTGACGAGCATCCGGTGCAGCTGTTCGCCGATGAGCAGATCAGCCTGGAAATCCCCCATCACGAGCACATTCAGTGGCATCACGTGCTGGGCATGAATGCGCATATTCGTGGCGATTCGCAGCATCCGGCCGTCGCCGAACAAGCCCTCAAAACCGATTGGGTGATGGACCAGATCCTCAAACGGCACTGATCCTCCAGACCACAACACCATTTCCTTGTGGGAGGGGGCTTGCTCCCGAAGAGGCCGGCATTGCTGGTATTTCCATCGCCTGACACACCGCCTTCGGGAGCAAGCCCCCTCCCACAAGGGTCTGTGTGTCGTCGTGTCTAAGGTTATGCCCAAACAATATTTCTCAAGCTTGTCATAACGTCTCTAAGATCACGTCATAACTCGTTATAACAAGTGATCCCTGATGACCGATAACGTCCTGTCCCTCAGTAGCGTCCCATTGCACACCCAACTGCGCGACGTCCTGCGCGCACGCATTCTCGACGGCGAATACCCGCAAGACAGCCAGATGCCGTCCGAAAGCGAACTCGGCACGCTGTTCAAAGTCAGCCGCATCACCGTGCGCCAGGCGCTGGGCGATCTGCAGAAAGAAGGGCTGATCTTCAAGATCCACGGCAAAGGTACCTTCGTCGCCAAGCCGAAAACCTTTCAGAACGTCAGCAGCCTGCAAGGCCTCGCCGAGTCCATGACCGGGCGCGGTTACGAGGTGATTAACCGCCTGCGCAGTTTCAAATTCATCCCCGCCGACAAACGTGTCGCCGAGCGCTTGCAGGTGGCCGAAGGCGAGACCGTGGCGCAGATCAAACGCGTACGCCTGATCAACCGCGAACCGATCTCGCTGGAAATCACCTACCTGCCCAAAGCCGTCGGCGAACGGCTGGAGAAGGCCGATCTGGTGACTCGCGACATCTTCCTGATTCTGGAAAACGACTGCGGCATCGCCCTCGGCCACGCCGATCTGGCGATTGACGCGGTGCTGGCCGACAGCGATTTGACCCAGGCGCTGAACGTCGAAGCCGGCTCGCCGATCATGCGCATCGAGCGTCTGACCCACGATGCCCACGGCCAGCCGCTGGACTTCGAACACCTTTACTACCGTGGCGATGCGTTCCAGTACCGCCTGCGGATCGACCGGCAAAAAGGGGAGCAAGCATGACGCGCAACACCTTGGAACAGGAATACGACATCGTCGTGATCGGCGGCGGCACTGCCGGGCCGATGGCGGCGATCAAGGCCAAAGAGAAGAACCGTGATTTGCGCGTGCTGCTGGTGGACAAGGCCAACGTCAAACGCAGCGGCGCGATCAGCATGGGCATGGACGGCCTGAACAACGCGATCATCCCCGGGCACTCGACGCCGGAGCAGTACACCAAGGAAATCACCATTGCCAATGACGGTATCGTCAACCAGGTGGCGGTGTATGCCTACGCCACTCACAGCTTCGAAACCATCGAGCAACTGGATCGCTGGGGCGTGAAGTTCGAGAAGGACGAGACCGGCGATTACGCGGTGAAAAAAGTCCACCACATGGGCGCCTACGTGCTGCCGATGCCAGAAGGGCACGACATCAAAAAGGTGCTTTATCGCCAGTTGAAACGCGCGCGGGTAAGCATCACCAATCGTCTGGTCTGCACCCGTTTGCTCACCGACGAGGAGGGCGCGGTCAACGGGGTGATGGGCTTCGATTGCCGCAGCGCCGATTTCCATGTGATCAAGGCCAAAGCGGTCATTCTTGCGTGCGGCGCGGCCGGTCGCCTCGGTCTGCCGTCCTCGGGTTACCTGATGGGCACCTATGAAAACCCGACCAACGCCGGCGACGGCTACGCCATGGCCTATCACGCCGGGGCCGAGCTGGCCAACCTCGAATGCTTCCAGATCAACCCGTTGATCAAGGACTACAACGGCCCGGCCTGCGCCTATGTCACCGGCCCGCTGGGCGGCTACACCGCCAACAACAAGGGCGAACGCTTCATCGAGTGCGACTACTGGAGCGGGCAGATGATGTGGGAGTTTCACCAGGAACTGGAAAGCGGCAACGGCCCGGTGTTCCTCAAACTCGATCACCTGGCCGAGGAAACCATCCAGAACATCGAAGAGATCTTGCACAGTAACGAGCGCCCGAGTCGTGGTCAGTTCCACGCCAATCGCGGCACCGATTACCGCACGCAGATGGTCGAGATGCACATCTCGGAGATCGGTTTTTGCAGCGGCCATTCGGCGTCCGGGGTGTGGGTCAACGAGCGGGCCGAGACCTCGGTGAAAGGCTTGTACTCGGCGGGTGACATGGCCGCCGTGCCGCACAACTACATGCTCGGCGCGTTCACCTACGGCTGGTTTGCCGGGCACAACGCGGCGGATTTTGTCGCCGGGCGCGAGTTCTCGACGCTGGATGCCGCGCAGATCGAGAAAGAACAAGCGCGGGTCTATGCGCCGCTGGATCGCGAACAGGGTCTGCCGCCGGCGCAGGTCGAGTACAAGCTGCGGCGCTTCGTCAACGACTACCTGCAACCGCCGAAAGTGACCAAAAAAATGCAGATCGGCTTGCAGCGCTTCAGCGACATCGAACGCGACCTCGATCAGATGAAGGCCAACAACGCCCACGAACTGATGCGCGCGATGGAAACCAGTGTGATCCGCGATTGCGCGGAAATGGCTGCGCGCGCCTCGCTGTTCCGCGCCGAGAGCCGCTGGGGCCTGTACCACTACCGCGTCGATCACCCGCAGCGCAATGACAGTGATTGGTTCTGCCACTGTCATTTGAAGAAGGGCGAAGACGGCCGGATGACCAGTTTCAAGAAACCCGTCGAGCCGTACATCATCCCGCTCGATGCCGAAGAAATGCAGGCCTATGACCGCTTGCGGGTGGGCGCGTTCGCCGCTTGATGCATCACCAGAGAGAGTCCGAACCATGGCCTATCAAGCCCAGGAAATCTTCTTCCGCTCCAATGCCCCGGTCACTGTGGACGAGGACAAATGCATCGCCGAAAAGGGCTGCACCGTGTGCGTCGATGTCTGCCCGATGGACCTGCTGGCGATCAACCCGGCCACACAGAAGGCCTACATGGCGTTCGATGAATGCTGGTACTGCATGCCGTGTGAGAAGGATTGTCCGACTGGCGCCGTCAAAGTCGACATCCCTTATCTCCTGCGTTAAACGCTTTCCCCTGTAGGAGTGAGCCTGCTCGCGATAGCGGTGTGTCAGACAACACATCGACATCCAATACACCGCTATCGCGAGCAGGCTCACTCCTACAGAGATCTACGACACCCTAAAGCTACCCGGAAACCCCGGACGCTAATTTACAGACCCCCTCGTTTCCCACCGCCCTGATCGCGGCGGAGACGAACATCCAATAAATGATTCGAGGGGAAACACACCATGTTGCGTGCAGCAATTGCCGGTCTGGTACTGGCTTCATTGACCCTGTCGGCCTCGGCCGAAACCATCCGCATCGCCATCGGCACCCAGGACACCACCATCAATTGCGCCGCCGGCGGCCTGTTGATTCGTGAACTCGGCCTGCTCGACAAATACCTGCCGCACGACGGCGCCTACAAAGACGCGAAATACGATGTGCAGTGGAAGAACTTCACCAGCGGTGCGCCGCTGACCAACGAGATGGTCGCCGGCAAACTCGACTTCGGCGCCATGGCCGATTTCCCCGGCGCGTTCAACGGGGTGGCGTTCGAAACCGCCGGCAAGCACAGCCTGTTCATCAGCGTGCTGTCGGGCAGCATCAAGGGCAGCGGCAACGGCATCGTGGTGCCGAGCGCGTCCGGGGTGCAGGCGCTGAGTGAGCTCAAGGGCAAAACCATCTCGGTGCCATTCGCTTCGACCGCCCACGGCATGTTGCTGCGCGCGGTGGCGGAGCAGGGCTGGGACCCGCTCAAAGACGTGAACATCATCGCTCAGCCGCCGGAAGTCGCAGGCTCTGCATTGCAGGCCGGCAAGATCGACGCCCACGCCGATTTCGTGCCGTTCGCCGAACTGTTCCCGAGCCGTGGTTTCGCCCGCAAGATTTACGACGGCGCTCAGGCCAACGCGCCGACTTTCCACGGTGCACTGGTGGATCAGGCCTACGCGAAAAAATACCCGGAAATCGTCGTCGCCTACCTGCGGGCGAGCATCGAGGCCAATCAGTTGCTGGCTGCTGAGCCTGAGAAGTACAGCGAGCTGATCGCCAAAGTCACCGGCGTCGATGCCGAGGTCAACTACCTGTTCCACGGCCCGCTTGGCGTGCAGACCCGCGACCTGAGCTGGAAGCCGGAATACCGTCAGGCGGTGGGCACCGCGATCGACACCCTGAAGCTGCTGAAGAAGGCCGATCGTGGCCTCGACCTCAACACCTTCATCGATGATCAGTACATCCGCGCCGCCTTCAAGGCCTCGAATCTGGACTACACCGCGCAACTCGCCAACTACGCGCAAACGCCGTTGAAAGCGCTGGATGCGGTGACCGGCAAAGCCATCACCGACTTCAGCCACGTCGCCGAAATCTGGGTGCGGGGCGAAGACAAAGTACGCCAGTACGCCTCCGCCGAATCGGCCTTCACCGCGTTGGCCGCTCTGAAACAGGAAGGCAAAAACATCCGCGCGGTGTATGCCCAGGCCAGTGACAGCGGGATCAAGCTGCTTGCTGATCAGGCGTGGTTCGCCAGCGATGCCAAGGGCCGCTTGAGCGCGTTTCTGCTCAAGGGCCAGGCCCAGCAATATGCGGCGGCGCAGGGTGGCAAGGTCTTCGACTTTACTGACGCCACGACCCAGGCCGTGGCTGCCCGCTAATTGAAGATCAAAAACTCACCCTCACCCTAGCCCTCTCCTGGAGGGAGAGGGGACTGAACGAGGTGTTTGCGGGAGCTAAGCCGACCTGAAATATCGAGCCGAACTCAGTTTTTGAAAATCATGAATATCTGCTCGCTAGCGAGCCGAACCGAGATTTTGAAAGGCTTGAAGATCTGCTCCCTTTCCCCCTCGCCCCCCTGGGGGAGAGGGCTGGGGTGAGGGGGGCGATCTCAGCCATCACACCGCTCCAAACATGGAAACCCGATTCATGAAAATCCCAAAACCCCGCTGGATCACCAGAGCAACCTCCATAGCGCTCTGCCTGCTGTTCTGGCAACTCGCCGCGAGCCACCACTGGAACCTCGGCCTGGTCACCTTCGCCAACGTGCCAACCCCGTTGGCGGTGATCGAAGCGGCGTTGGGCCTGGGCGACTCCGGCAAGCTGCTGCAGCACCTGAGCGCGAGCCTCGGCCGCGTGTTCGCTGGCTATCTCGCGGCATTGATCATCGGCATTGCCCTGGGCCTGGCCATCGGCCGCTCGAAATGGGCCGAAGACCTGCTGCTGCCACCGCTGGAAGTACTGCGGCCGATTCCGGCGGTGGCGTGGATTCCGCTGGCGATCCTGATGTTCCCGTCCTCGGAACTGTCGATGGTGTTCATCACCTTCACCGGTGCGCTGTTCCCGATTTTGCTCAACACCGTGCACGGGGTGGAGGGTGTCGACCCACGGCTGATCGCCTCGGCAAAAAGCCTCGGTGCAGGGCGCCGGGCGATCCTGCTGGAAGTGATTTTGCCGGGTGCCGCCCCGAGCATCATCACTGGCCTCGCCATCGGCATGGGCACCTCGTGGTTCTGTCTGGTTACGGCGGAAATGATCTCCGGCCAGTTCGGCATCGGCTACTACACCTGGGAGTCCTACACCATTCAGAACTACGCCGACATCGTCGTCGGCATGCTGCTGATCGGTGTGCTGGGCATGGGCAGCAGTCTGCTGATCAAGCGCCTGGGCGGGCTGTTCACGCCCTGGCATCGACCACGAGGAAAAGCCTGATGAGCGCAATGCAAACCCCGGAAGGGCGAATCGATATTCGCCAGTTGTCGATCGTTCTCGGTGAGGGGCAGCAAGCCTTCGAAGCCGTGCAGGGGCTGGATTGCCAGATCGAACCGGGCCAGTTCGTGTGCATTCTCGGCCCGTCCGGTTGCGGCAAATCGACCTTGCTCGGCGCACTCGCCGGACACTTGAGCGCCCATACCGGCAGCCTCAAAGTCGATGGCGGCGAGGTGTCCGGGCCGTCGCCACAACGCGGCATGGTGTTCCAGCATCACACGCTGTTTCCGTGGCGCACGGTGCGCGACAACGTGGCTTTCGGCCTGAAGATGCGCGGCATCGGCAAAACCGAGCGCCAGCGTGAGGCCGATGAAATGCTCAAACTGGTCGGCCTCGACGGTTTTGCCGAGCGCTGGCCCTATCAGCTTTCCGGCGGCATGCAGCAACGGGTGGAAATCGCCCGGGTGCTGGTCAACCGTCCGCGTCTATTGCTGATGGACGAGCCGTTCGGCGCGCTGGATGCCTTGACTCGCTTGAACATGCAAGAACTGCTGCTGGACATCTGGACACGGATTCGCACCACCGTGGTGTTCGTCACCCACGACATCGACGAGGCGCTGTTCCTCGCCGATCGGCTATTGGTGATGAGCGCACGCCCTGGGCGAATCATCGAAGACCTGCGCCTGGACTTCCCGCGCCCGCGCACCACTGAGCTGGTGACCAGCGCCGAATTCTCCCGCCTCAAGCGCCATTGCCTCGACCTGCTGCGCCACGACAACCCCCGCCCGCTGCCGCGCCTCAACCCGCTCGGCCTGCCTCCCGAAAACCCTTTGCCGCGATTTGCCCTATGACCTCATTTTTTGCTGTGACCGATAACGACGACATCCTCGCCCTGCAACCGCGTCTGACCGCAGACGATGCCGGTGTGCGACGTATTGCCCTGATCGAACTGGCGGATCTGGAGGAGCCAGACGGATTGCTGTGGCTGGTCGAAAGACTGAGCGAAGATCCGGCCGAAGAAGTCCGCGCCGAAGCCGCGCGGCTGCTGGAAGCCTGGGAGGACGAACCGGTGGTGGCTGCGCTGTGCCGGGCGCTGACCGATCCGTCTCCGGTCGTGCAGGCGGCCGCCGCGCAAAGCCTGAGTCTGCTCAAAACCGAAGCGGCAGGCCGGGTGATTCTGCCGTGGACCGATCACGCCGAAGTCAGTGTACGAATCGCCGCGTTTCGGGCTCTGCGCGAGTTGCGTTTTGCCGATGCCGCGCCGGCAGCTATCACCGCATTGAGCGATGCCGATGCCAATGTGCGTCGCGAAGCCGTCGGTGTGCTCGGCTGGCTCAAGCAGCTCGACGCACTGCCGGCGTTGGCGCGACTGGCCAGCGCCGACCCGGACACCGAAGTGCGCCGCGCCGCCACCGGCGCCCTCGGTCTGGCGTCCGGCGCCGACGTGCTGCCAGCCTTGCGTCAAGCGCTGCAGGACGATGCCTGGCAAGTGCGCGAAGAAGCGGCCACGACGCTGGGCAAGGTCGGCCACAGCGACGCTGGTCCGGCGTTGATCGCAGCCCTCGGCGATGACTACTGGCAAGTGCGCCTGCGTGCTACCCGCAGCCTCGGTCGCTTGCGTTTTGCACCGGCGCTGGACGCCTTGATCGAGACCCTCGGCCATCGCATCAGCAACCTGCGCAAGGAAGCCGCGCTGGCCCTCGGTGAGTTGCATGATCGCGGCGCGGTGGCGGCGTTGCAGGCGGCGCAGGATGACGGCGACCCGGAAGTGCGCAAAGCAGTGCGGATTGCCTTGAGTCAGTTGCAATGAACCCGCTGTCAGTCGGCAATTCGCAGAGCCAGCGGACGCTGCGCCTGAGCTGGCCGGACGGCCGCGAATCACTGTTCAATCACGCCGAACTGCGCCGCCAGTGCCCGTGCTCGCAGTGCCGCGCGTTTCGCCTGAAAGGTGTGACTCCGCTGGTGGATGAGCGTGTTCGCCTGATCGAGATCAACCCGCAGGGCTACGGCGTGCAACTGGTGTTCAGTGACGGCCATCAACGCGGGATCTACCCGTGGGACTATTTGGCCCAACTCGATTCTTAGGTTCACCACCAACTGTGGGAGCGGGCTTGCTCGCGAAAGCGGTGGATCAGTCGCCACCAATATTGACTGAACCACCGCTTTCGCGAGCAAGCCCGCTCCCACAGGGATTTGTGCAATATCCGGGTTACTGCCCAGCCGTCATGGTTGGCCGGCACCCGCGAAACACATCCAGCCCCGGCTGATACAGCGCGGTCTTCACCTCAAACAACCCCAGCACCGAATGAAACAGGTTGTCATGGCTCAGGTCCGGCTGCCCGGTCTTGCCTTGCAGGCAATCGCGATCAATGCCCAGTTGCGCCAGGGTATTGTTGCCAAACCACATCACCATCGGCACATGGGTCTGCGCTTCCGGCGCCAATGCATACGGCGCCGCATGCAGGTACAAACCGTTTTCACCCAGCGATTCGCCGTGGTCGGAGACATACAGCATCGAGGTATCCAGCGTGTCCTGATTACGCTTGAGCAATTCGATGACCTTGGCGAGGAAGTGGTCGGTGTAGAGGATCGTGTTGTCGTACACGTTCACCAGTTCATCGCGGCTGCAACTGCCCAACTGGTTGGTTTGGCAGATCGGCTTGAAGCGTTCGAGCGCTTGCGGATAACGCTCGTAGTATTCCGGGCCGTGGCTGCCGTCGGCGTGCAACACGATGATCGCGTGGCCCTTGAGGCTGTCGATGTAGCTTTGCAGGTCGGCCAGCAGCGCCTCATCGAGGCAGTTGTTGCCGTCGCAGAACGGCCCCGGCTGGTTCTTCGCGATGTCGCGGTGCGGCACGCGCAGGCAGGTGCCCTTGCAGTCGCTGTTGTTGTCCAGCCACAGCACCTGCACACCGGCGCGTTGCAGGATATCCAGCAGGCCTTCGTAGGTTTTGCCTTTCTTGTCGCTGTAGTCCTCACGCGGGAACATCGAGAACATGCACGGCACCGACACTGCCGTGGACGTGCCACAGGAGTGCACCTGGGTGAAGTTGAGGATGTCCAGTTTGCTCAGCTCGGGATTGGTCTCGCGCGCATAGCCGTTCAGCGAAAAATGATCGGCGCGGGCGGTTTCGCCGACCACAAACACCATCAACGACTTCTTCTCGCGGCTGGTCGCTTTGGCGCTCATCACCGCGTCTTCACCGATGGCCTGCACCACAAAGTGCTTTTTGATGCCCAGGCGCTGCTTGGTGTATTTGCTGATGGCGTAAATGTAGTTGGTCGGGTTGATGAAGTGGGTGAGCTTGTCTTCTTCGCGGAAGATCGGCGCGTAGGTCGAATAGAACGCGCCCACCGAGGCGCCGATCAGCAGCACGCAGGCGGCGATCACCAACAGCTTGTTGAGCAGGCCACGGAAGAACGGCCGATAACTCACCGGCCAACGCCAGATCAGCGCCGCCGGCAGCACGCCGAGCAGCAACACGTAAGCCAGCAGCTTGCCGTTGAACAGCGCAGCGGCTTCGCCCGGGTTGGTTTCGAACACGTTCTGGATCATCACCGTGTCGATGGTGATCCCGTATTCGTTCATGAAATACGCAGCGCAGGCCGAGAGCAGGGCCACCACAGTCAGCGCCGGTTTCAGCGTCCAGCGAAACGAAACGAGGGTCAGCAGCAGGGTGATCGCCGCCCACAGGAACAGGCCGAACGAAGCGAAAAACGCCAGTTTGTGTGCACCTTGCAGGGTGATCAGCGTACCCAGCGCCTTCCAGGTCGCCAGGTTGTACAGCGCCACCAGTGCCAGGGAAAACAGCAACACCAGCCGGGTGGAAGTGATGGACGGTAAACGCAGTCCTTTGCCCAAAGCCATTACAGACATTCCTCTACTCGAATAGATCACGCGCGGAAACGCGCGTAACTGTAGAAGAACAATAGTAAAAAATTCGTAAACATCCTGTAACAAACACTCATGTCAACGCAAAACCCTGTAGGAGTGAGCCTGCTCGCGATAGCGGTGGGTCGGCCGACATCGTTGTTGAATGCCACACCGCCATCGCGAGCAGGCTCACTCCTACAGTGGGTACTTTGGTGGGTCAGAAGGATTTGCTCACGCTCGCGACCACCGTCGCCGTGCACACATCCTTGAACCCCCAGTTGCTCAGGCACTGGCTCTGCGACAGATCGGTATCGATATAGCTCAGGCCCAACACCACCCCGGCCAGGTTGTGCGTCAGCTTGACCTCCCATTCACGGTAACTGTCCTCGCCATGCCCGGACGCCGAGTACAGGTGCGGGTCCTTGAAGTCCATGTTGCCGTAACGCAGTTTCAGCCCCGAATCGAATGGCAGCCCGGTTTCATAACCGACATAGGTGTAGAGCGAGCTCTGCTTGCTGTCGATCCCCGGCGCATCGCTGGAGTAATACGCCGCCAGCTTCACCCCGTAGACACCGAGAATCCCGTAGACCTCGCTCTGGTTGAACTGGCTTTCCCTGGGGTAGGCGTACTTGAGGTAACCCAGATCGAGGCTGACATCCTCGGTGGCCTGCCACAGCCAGCCGGCGTAGTAATCGACTTCCTGCCGGGTTTTCAGGCCACCGCCAAAATCGACGTTGGAGCTCCAGGCACCCACGTACAGGCCGCTGCTATGGGCCAGGGTCAGACCGGCCTGCACGGCCGGGTCATTTTGGGTTTGCGAGATGCCGCGGGTGCGATAGTCGCTGGCGAGGGTTAGGTCGAGCAGCACGGCGAAATCGTCGTTCAGGGGGATCGCGTAGCTGCTGAGGGGCAATAGGCTCAAGGAACTCAGGGCGAGCAAGGGCAAGGCTTTCATGTGAAGTCCCGGTGTTGTGATTGTTTTAGGGGCTGGAAAATGCAGTGGAAATGCTTGGGTAGGGTGAAAGTCCCTGTGGGAGCGGGCTTGCTCGCGAAGACGATGGGTCAGGTATCGAAATGTTTGCTGACCGGACGCCTTCGGGAGCAAGCCCCCTCCCACAAAAGCGAGGGGGGATCCTGTTGTTATGGGCTGGCGGTGTAGACCTGACGCCCACCAAACCAGGTTTGCAGCACCTGGGTGTCATGCAGGGCTTTTTCGTCGACGCTGAACACGTCGCGGTCGACCACGATGAAATCAGCCTGTTTGCCCGGCGTCAGTGAGCCGATCTGCTGGTCCAGGCCTATGGTTCGCGCCGCGTTGGCGGTATAGGCGTAAAACATGCTTTCGCGATCCAGACGCTCGTCGGCATTCAGCACGCCCAGCGGGCCGACGCGGGTGATGGCCTGGGCCATGGCGTTGAACGGGTTGGGCGACGACACCGGCCAGTCGCTGGCACCGGCAATCGTCGCGCCCTGTTTCAGCAGCGAGTGCGCCGGGTATTGATAACGGAAGGCGAGGGCGCTGACGTAGGGCTTGATCATGTCGGTGGTGTAGTCATCGGCACTGGCCCACAGCAATTGCATCGAGGCGATCACGTTCAGCGGCTTGAAGCGGGCGAACTCTTTCGGATTGACCATCTGCAGGTGCGTGATCGAGTGAGTGATGCCGCTCTGCCGATCCTTGCGCGCACGTTCGATGCCATTGAGTGATTCACGCACCGCACGGTCGCCGATGGCGTGGATGTGCACCAGCCAGCCGCGCTGGTCGATGGCGCTGACCAGCTCGCCGAAATGTTTTGGATCGATCAGCAGTTCGCCCTGTTTGTGCGAGTTGCTGTACGGGTCGATCATCGCCGCGCTCTGCGCCGGGTACTCGATCACGCCGTCGGCGAAGATCTTGACCCCGGGCAGGGTCAGGTTAGGGATGCCCTGAAACTGCTGGCGCACCTTATCCAGCGTGTCGAGGTCGGCGGGCAGGCTTTTCGGGTTGGCTACCAGCAGCGCGGCGACGTGCACGCTCATGTCGCCGCTTTCCGACAGCGCTTTGTAGGCCGGCAGCACGCCGACGGTTTTCTCAGTGGGTTTGAGGGCGAAGACCGGTTCGCCCGGTGCGGCGTTGGCGGCGGGGTCCATCCACGCGGTGATGCCGAGGCTGTTGTTGAAACGCACGGCGGATTTGGCCGCGGTGAGCATATCGGCCGGGCTCGGCACCGGCATTTTCGCGGCCATCCGGTCCCAACCGGCATCGACCAGAAAACCGTTGGGCTCGCCGCTGGCCAGTGCGCCGATCGTGTCTTGTTCCGCAGCGGGCAGGGTCTTGAGCAACGCCGCGTCGATACCGGCGCGCTTGAGCATCACGTTGTTGGCCCACGCGGTGTGGTGATCGCTGCCGGTGAACACCACCGGCACGTCAGCCCATTCGCCGTGGTTGAAGGTCTTGCCCAGCGCTTCGGCCTGCGCCCAGTACGCTGAACTCATGCCGGCAATGCTCAGCACATCGCCATGTCTGGCCTTGCCGTCGTCACGCCAGGCGCGCAAGCGTTTTTCCAGTTCGTCGAGGGCGACGACTTCGTCTTCCATGTTGGCCGAGACCATTTCCAGGCCACCGAAAATCGCGTGGGAATGGCTGTCGATCAAGCCTGGCATCAGCGTCTTGCCGCCGAGGTCGATCACCTGCGTGCCGGGTTCGATCAGCGCCTTGATCTGCGCATCGCTGCCGACTTTCAGCACCTTGCCGTTTTCCACGGCCAGCGCCTGCACCTTTGGTTGCGAGCGGTCGGCGGTGAAAATCATGCCGTTGACCAGTACCAGATCGGTGGCGGCCATGGCTTCCATCGAGGCAAAACTTACAGCGCTCACCAACAGACTCGGGATGAATCTTTTCATTGAAGATTTCCTTGTTATTGCGTCTGATGGCCAGATTAGTGGCTGACACTGGCCGACAGAACGCCTCCCTCACGAAAAACGTTTTTGCCTGAATGGAAAAAGCATGGACAAGCTGGGTGCACTGAAAATGTTCGTGGTTACCGCGCAACTCGGCAGTTTCAGCCGCGCGGCGGAGCAACTGGGCAAGACCCCATCGGCCCTGACCAAAGCGGTCAATCATCTGGAGTCGGAACTTGGCGCGCGGCTGTTCGAACGCAGCACGCGGCGGATTCTGCTCACCGAAATCGGCCGGGTTTATCTGGAAACCGCGCGGCTGGTGTTGCAGCGACTGGAGGAGGCCAGCGAGGAAATCGAGCAGTTGCAGCACGGTCTGCGCGGCAGCCTGAAAATCACCGCACCGCTGGCGTACGGGCGGGCGTTTCTCGATCAGGTGTGTGACGGCTTTTTGCAGCAATACCCGCAGATCAGCCTGCAAGTGGATCTGTGCGACGCGTTCGTCAATCTGCTGGAAAGCGGCTATGACCTGGCCTTGCGCGAGGGCCATGACGACCTGCCGGGGCTGATCGCCCGGGTGGTCGGCAGCAATCGCCTGGCCTTGTGCGGCAGCCCGGACTATCTGGCGCGCAAGGGTTTTCCGGTCACCCCACAAACCCTCGAACAGCATGAATGGCTGCTGTATCAGCACCCGTTGCTCAGCCGCGAGTTCTGGTGGGCCGAGCGCGACGGCCAGCGGCTGAGCCTGCCACAGCCGACGGCGCCGCGCTTGCGCAGCGACAATTACGACCTGCTGCTGGCCAGCGCATTGGCCGGACGCGGCTTGCTGCACACACCGCTGTGGAGCGCCGCGCCGTACATTGCCGACGGACGTCTGGTGCGGGTCATGGCTGATTATGAAATCGACCCGGACAGCTTCGGCCCGCACATTCTCGCGGTGTACCCGAGCCATCGGCGAGCCACGGCCAAGGTCGTCGCATTCATCGATTACATCTCGGCATTTCTGGCCGAGCGTGGATTGAACTGACTGGCGGTCATTGCCAGCAAAAATGCGAAAGAGTACAAATGTACTCCATGACCAATCTGACTCCCCGCCGTACCGCCATCCTGACCTTTATCCGCGAACGCATCGCCGAACACGGTCAGCCCCCAAGCCTCGCTGAAATCAGCGAGGCTTTTGGTTTTGCCTCGCGCAGCGTGGCGCGCAAGCACGTGCTGGCGCTCACCGAAGCCGGGTATATCGAGGTCAATCCGCACCAGGCCCGGGGCATTCGCCTGCTCGGGCAACCCGCGCGGCCGGAGCTGCTGGACATTCCGGTGCTCGGCCGGGTGGCTGCCGGTGCACCGATCGGTGCCGATGCCGACATCCATAACCGCTTGATGCTCGACCCGGCGCTGTTCTCCCGCACTCCTGACTACATGCTGCGGGTGCAGGGCGATTCGATGATCGAGGACGGCATTCTCGACGGTGATCTGGTTGGAGTGAAGCGCAATCCCGAAGCGCTCAACGGCCAGATCGTGGTGGCGCGACTCGACGGTGAGGTGACGATCAAACGCTTCGAGCGTGTCGGCGCTACGGTGCGCCTGCTGCCGCGTAACCCGGCGTACCAGCCGATTGTCGTGCGCGACGATCAGGATCTGGCCATCGAAGGCGTGTTCTGCGGTCTGGTGAGGCAAGGCTGATGGGCGCCGTCGTTGCACTCGATACGCTGTTCAATGGCGGCCAGGTCTGGAAGGGCCGGCCTGCGCCACCGGCGGCCAGCCCGCAACCCACCGGGCATGCCGCGCTGGATGCGGCACTGCCCAGCGGTGGCTGGCCGGAAGCGGCGCTGAGCGAAATCCTCCTGGCCGGCCCCGGGGTTGGCGAGTTGCAACTGGTGTGGCCGACGCTGGCGCGGCTGTCGGCGGCGGGCGAGCGCATCGTGCTGGTGGCGCCACCGTTCGTGCCGTACCCGCAGGCGTGGGCGAACGCCGGGGTCGATCTGCGCCAGTTGTCGGTGATTCAGGCCAGCGAACGCGATGCCTTGTGGGCGGCGGAACAATGCCTGCGTTCCGGCAGTTGCGGCGCGGTGCTGTGCTGGCCGCACAAGGCCGATGACCGTGCGTTGCGGCGTTTGCAGGTAGCGGCAGAAACCGGCCAGACCCTGGCGTTTGCCTGGCGCCCGCTGAGCGAGGCGATCAACCCGTCGCCGGCCGCGTTGCGCATTGCCATCGACGCCAGACCGGCCCAGTTGCGCGTGCTCAAGTGCCGTGGCGGACTGGCGCGCACGGCGCCGATTGCCTTTGCCGTGGGGCACTGAGGTCGTCATGCGCTGGGTGTGTATTCTGTTCCCGCAATTGGCCCTCGACGCCGTGCTGCGTCAGCGTGCCGATCGCGATGAGCCGTTGGTGCTGCTCAGTGGCCCGGCCCAGCGCCGGGTGCTGCAAGCGGTGAATGCAGCGGCGCGCCAGCTCGGCTTGCGCGCCGGCCAGTCGATGACCGCCGCGCAGGCCCTTAGCAAAGGCTTTGCCACCGCCGATTACGACCTCGCCGAGGTCGAGCACTGGCAGCAGTTTCTCGCCGCGTGGGCCTATCGTTTCAGCGCGCAGGTCAGCGTGCATTATCCGCGTACCGTGGTGTTCGAGATCGAGTCGAGCCTGGGCCTGTTCGGCTCCTGGGCGCAGTTCGAAGCGCGGCTGCGCAAGGAGCTGACCGAGCTGGGTTTCCGCCATCGCATCGTCGCCGCACCGAATCCGGTGGCGGCGCGGGTGCTGGCCAACGCCTACGACGGTCTGGTGGTACCTGACGGTGAGGCCCTGCAGCATCACCTCGGAAAGTTGCCCGTCGACCGTGTCGGGCTGGAGCCGCAGGTCGCCACCGCGCTGACGCGCATGGGTCTGCGCAATCTGAACCAGCTGCAGAGCCTGCCGCGTCAGGCCCTGGCCCGGCGCTTCGAAGCGTCGATGCTCAAGCATCTCGACACGTTGTTCGGCGCACGGCCGCTGGCCTTGGCGTTCTATCTGCCGCCGGATCGTTTCGATGTGCGCATCGAACTCAATTTCGACGTGCAATCCCATCAGGCGCTGCTGTTTCCGTTACGCCGCTTGACCGCTGACCTGTCGGCATTCCTCTGCGGACGTGACAGCGGCGTGCAGCGTTTCGACCTGCATCTGGAGCACGCCGGGCTGCCGGACACGCTGATCAAGGTCGGCCTGCTCAGCGCCGAGCGCGATCCGGCGATGCTCTTCGAACTGGCCCGTGGGCGACTGGAACAAGTCCAGGTCGAGGCCCCGGTGCGCGGCTTTCGCCTGCGCGCAGAAGACCTGCCGAGTTTCGTCCCGCAGTTTCAGGAACTGTTCGATGACCGTCCGCAACAGACCTTGCCCTGGGAGCAATTGCGCGAACGCCTGCGTGCACGGCTCGGCGATGACGCGGTGCAGGGCCTGCGCTTTCAGGCCGACCACCGCCCCGAATGTGCCTGGCAGAACGGCGTCGACAAGCAGCGTTGCAGCGGTTTGCCGAGCGTGCAGCGTCCGGGTTGGCTGCTCGGCGAACCGCAGAGCGTCGCCGAAGGTTCGGCGCGGATTCTCATGGGCCCGGAGCGCATCGAATCCGGCTGGTGGGACGGTGACGATGTGCGCCGCGATTACTACCTGATCCAGAACCGCGCCGGTCAGCAGGGCTGGGCCTATCGGGCCGTGGGCGAGGGCGGTCCGTTGTGGCTGCAGGGCTGGTTTGCATGAACCACGACTATGCCGAGCTGCACTGCCTGTCGAATTTCAGTTTCCAGCGCGGTGCCTCCAGTGCCCTTGAGCTGTTTCAGCGGGCGAAAAAACACGGTTATCAGGCGCTGGCGATCACCGACGAGTGCACCCTGGCCGGGATCGTCCGGGCCTGGCAAGCGGCGAAATCGGTGGAGCTGCCGCTGATCATCGGCAGCGAAATCCGCATCGATAACGGCCCGAAACTAATACTGCTGGTGGAGAACCTTGCGGGCTATCAGGCCTTGTGCGGCTTGATCACTCAGGCCCGGCGGCGTACGCAGAAGGGCCAGTACCAGGTGCTGCGCGAGGACTTCAACGAGCCGTTGCCGGGGTTGTTCACCGTGTGGGTGCCGGACAGCATCGATGACGTGGAGGAGGGCCGTTGGCTGAAGCAGACTTTCGGCGAGCGTCTGTATCTGGCGGTGCAGTTGCATCGCGGGCAAGACGATCAGCGGCGGCTGGCGGCACTGCTGGGTCTGGCCGAGCAACTGCAGATCGCCGCCGTGGCCAGCGGCGACGTGCACATGCACGCCCGTGGGCGGCGCGCCCTGCAGGACACCATGACCGCGATCCGCCATCACGTCCCGGTGGCCGAGGCCGGATTGCGCCTGCACCCCAACGGCGAGCGGCATCTGCGTAGCCTCGAGGTGTTGCGCGAGTTGTATCCGCCGGCGCTGCTCGACGCCTCGGTGCAACTGGCGCGGCGCTGCACTTTCGAGCTGAGCGAGTTGCGCTATCAGTATCCGAAGGAGCTGGTGCCGCAGGGGCACACCGGCAGTTCTTGGTTGCGCCAACTGACCGAAGAAGGCATTGCCTGGCGCTGGCCAAAAGGGCCGCAGGCCAAAGTGCTCAAGCAAATCGACGATGAGCTGAAACTGATCGCCGAGCTCGGCTACGAAAGCTACTTCCTCACCGTGCACGACGTGGTGCGCTTTGCCCGCGATCAGCAGATTCTCTGTCAGGGCCGCGGTTCGGCGGCCAATTCGGCGGTGTGTTTTGCCTTGGGTATCACCGAGATCGACCCGGATCGCACCACGCTGCTGTTCGAGCGTTTCATGTCGAAAGAGCGCAACGAGCCGCCGGACATCGACGTCGACTTCGAGCACGAACGCCGCGAAGAAGTCCTGCAATACGTGTTTCGCCGTTATGGCCGGCGGCGTGCGGCGTTGACGGCGGTGGTCAGCACTTACCACGCTGCCGGGGCGGTGCGTGACGTGGCCAAGGCCCTTGGGCTGCCGCCGGATCAGATCAATGCACTGGCCGATTGCTGCGGCCACTGGAGCGACGAAACACCGCCGCTGGCGCGCTTGCTAGAAGGCGGCTTCGACCCCGACAGCCCGGTGCTGCGTCGAGTGCTGAGCCTGACCGGGCAACTGATCGGCTTCCCCCGACACCTGTCGCAGCACCCCGGCGGTTTCGTGATTTCCGAACAGCCGTTGGACACGCTGGTGCCGGTGGAAAATGCCGCCATGGCCGAGCGCACGATCATTCAATGGGACAAGGACGACCTCGATGCGGTCGGGCTGCTCAAGGTCGATATCCTCGCCCTCGGCATGCTCAGTGCGATCCGCCGTTGCTTCGATCTGCTGCGTCGTCATCGCCATCTCGATCTGAGCCTGGCGACGATTCCAGACAAAGACAAACCGACCTACGAGATGATCAGCCGCGCCGACACCATCGGCGTATTCCAGATCGAATCACGGGCGCAGATGTCGATGCTGCCGCGCCTGAAACCGGCGAAGTTCTACGATCTGGTGATCGAGGTGGCGATCGTCCGCCCGGGGCCGATTCAGGGCGGGATGGTCCATCCGTACCTGCGCCGACGCAACAAGGAAGAGCCGACAACCTATCCCTCGCCGGAACTGGAAGTGGTGCTCAAACGCACCCTCGGCGTGCCGCTGTTTCAGGAACAGGTGATGCAGATCGCCATCGTCGCCGCTGACTACAGCCCCGGCGAGGCCGATCAGTTGCGTCGCTCTATGGCCGCGTGGAAACGCCATGGAGGCTTGGAGCCGCACAAGGAACGCCTCGCCGCCGGCATGAAGAAAAACGGCTACACCGAGGAATTCGCCGCGCAGATCTTCGAGCAGATCAAGGGCTTCGGCAGTTACGGCTTTCCCGAATCCCACGCTGCCAGTTTTGCCTTGCTGACCTACGCCAGTTGCTGGCTCAAGTGCCACGAACCGGCGGCGTTCGCCTGCGCGTTGATCAACAGTTGGCCGATGGGCTTCTACAGCCCGGATCAGATTCTGCAGGACGCGTGCCGGCATCAGTTGCAGATCCGTCCGGTGGACGTGCGCGCCAGCGACTGGGATTGCAGTCTGGAACCGATCAGCGGCGCGCAACCGGCGATTCGCATGGGCCTGCGGATGATCAAGGGCTTTCGCGAGGACGACGCCCGGCGCATCGAGGCGGCGCGGGCGCGCGGGGCGTTTGCCGATGTCGCCGATCTGGGCGAGCGGGCCGCGCTCGACAGTCGCGCCCAAGCGTTGCTCGCCGATTCGGGGGCGTTGCGTGGGATGGCCGGCCATCGGCATCGTGCGCGTTGGGAAGTGGCCGGGGTGCAGAAACAGCTGGGCCTGTTTGCCGGTTTGCCAAGTCAGGAAGAACCCGATGTGCTGCTACCCAAACCGAGTGTCGGCGAAGATCTGCAGGCCGATTACGCGACTATCGGCACCACGCTGGGGCCGCATCCGCTGGCGCTGCTGCGTGGCGAACTCAAGGCCCGGCGTTGCCGCAGCTCTCAGGAGTTGCTGGACGTCGAGCATGGTCGGCCGGTGAGCATCGCCGGGCTGGTCACCGGGCGGCAGCGACCGGGCACTGCCAGCGGCGTGACCTTCGTCACCCTCGAAGACGAGTTCGGCAACGTCAACGTGGTGGTCTGGCGCGATCTGGCCGAGCGCCAGCGTCAGGTGCTGGTCGGTTCGCAATTGCTCAAGGTCGATGGCCGCTGGGAGCGGGAGGGCGAAGTTCGACACCTGATCGCCGGGCGATTGAGCGATCTGACTCCGCTGCTCGACGGCATCCGCGTACAAAGCCGCGACTTCCACTAAACCCCAGAACACCACATATCCCCCCTGTGGGAGCGGGCTTGCTCGCGAAGACGGTGTGTCAGTCAGCACAGATGTCTCTGACAGAACGCCTTCGCGAGCAAGCCCGCTCCCACAGGGGGGATTTGTGCGTGCCCAAATTAGCCAATCCATTGGCGTCAAAAATATCTGTCGAGAATGATGGCACTTTGTCATAATGCCGGCCCTTTTCCGCTCCCCACTGCCTTGCCGTGCTGGGACACACCGTTTTTTTCAGAAGGAATGCACAGTGAGAATGATCTCCCGGATGTTGGTCTCAGGCGTTGCGATTGCCGTGCTCGGCACCCTCGCCAGCTCCCTTGCCGGGTGCGCCACCGAAAGCTCCCGCGCACTGCCGGTGGCCAAGGTCGAGAGCGCCACGCAAGTCTGGACCGGTGCTCGCGTGCCGATGGCGGTGGGCAAGTTCGATAACCGCTCCAGCTACATGCGCGGGATCTTCTCCGACGGCGTCGACCGTCTCGGCGGCCAGGCCAAGACCATCCTGATCACTCACTTGCAGCAGACCAACCGTTTCTCGGTACTGGATCGCGACAACATGGGCGAGATCCAGCAGGAAGCGGCGATCAAGGGCCAGGCCCAGCGCCTCAAGGGCGCCGATTACGTGGTCACCGGTGACGTCACCGAGTTCGGCCGCAAGGAAACCGGCGACCACCAGCTGTTCGGCATTCTCGGCCGTGGCAAGACCCAGGTCGCCTACGCCAAGGTCAACCTGAACATCGTCAATATCAGCACCTCCGAAGTGGTGTATTCGACTCAGGGCGCTGGTGAATACGCCTTGTCCAACCGCGAAATCATCGGCTTCGGCGGCACCGCTGCGTACGACTCCACCCTCAACGGCAAAGTCCTCGATCTGGCCATGCGCGAGGCGATCAATCGTCTGGTCGATGGCATGAACGCCGGTGCCTGGAAACCGGCTAACTGATCGTTATTCATTGCAAGGAGCAACACCCATGAATCTGACTTTGTCGCGGTCGCTGCTGGCCCTGACGCTGGCCGCCAGCGCCTTGCTGGCCGGTTGCAGCAGCCCGAAAACCCTGTACCAGTGGGAAGATTACCAACCGCAGGTTTACGAATACTTCAAAGGCGAAGAGCCAAAAGAAGCCCAGGCCGAAGTGCTGGAGCGCGACCTGCAGAAGATCCGCTCCACCGGCAAGGCGGTGCCGCCGGGCTACCACGCGCACCTGGGCCTGCTGTACCTGAGCATGGGCAAGGACGATCAGATGGTGCAGCAGTTCCGCACCGAGAAAGCGCTGTTCCCCGAGTCCGGCCCATACATGGATTTTCTGCTTAAAAACGCCAAGACCGGAGACGCCAAATGATCTCGCGCACCCTGAAACTGCTGGCCGCCGGTTTGGCCCTGACCGTGCTCGGTGGCTGCGTCGCGCCGAAAACCGTGGATTACTCGGCGTACAAACAGGCACGGCCGAAGACCATTCTGGTGCTGCCGCCGCTGAACACCTCGCCGGACGTCAAGGCTTCCTACAGCTTGCTGTCGCAGGTGACGTTCCCATTGGCCGAAGCCGGTTACTACGTGCTGCCGATCACCCTGGTGGACGAAACCTTCCGCCAGAACGGCCTGACCACCCCGGATGACATCCATCAGGCGCCGGCCAACAAGCTCAAGGAAATCTTCGGCGCCGACGCTGCGCTGTACATCACCGTGACCGAGTACGGTACGCGCTACATGGTGATCAGCAGCGAAACCGCGGTAACCGCCACCGCCAAGCTGGTCGATCTGAAATCCGGCACCACGCTGTGGACCGGTTCGGCACGGGCGTCGAGCGAAGAGGGCGGCAATAACAGTGGTGGCGGCCTGGTCGGCATGCTGATCACCGCCGCGGTGAAGCAGGTGATCAACAGTTCGACCGATGCCGGGTATCCGATTGCCGGCGTGGCGAGCAATCGCCTGTTGTCGGCCGGTCAGCGCGCAGGCCTGTTGTACGGCCCGCGTTCGCCGAAATACGGTACGGACTGACAATTACCGGCACGCCTGAAATCCTCTGTGGGAGCGGGCTTGCTCGCGAAGACGGTGTGTCAGTTGGCAAATAAGTGGCTGACACACCGCTTTCGCGAGCAAGCCCGCTCCCACAAGGGGAAGGCGTTTCGCAGCCGATTTATTTGGCGACCGCCAAAACCGCTCGCCACCGCCCGCTGCTTCCGTCCACGCTTGCAATGAGCGGGTCGGCAAATCGAAATCATCCCGCCGACCAATCGTATCCAGACCCTGCATCTCGACGCCGAAGGCGATATCCTGCGCCACACTTATCTGCGCAAACGGCGAATAACGCTGCAACACCGTGTTTGCCCGAGGCTAAAGGAGTGTTCGAATGACCGAGAAGAAACTGGAAACCACGGTCGACCGCGTCTACCAAGGGGTTTACCAGGCGATCAGCAAGCGTTCGCTGCGTCCGGGCATGAAGCTGGGCGAAGCGTCCCTGGCCGAACTGTTCAATGTCAGCCGCACGTCGGTACGCGCCGCGCTCAAGCAACTGGAAGCCGAGGGGCTGGTCACCACCGAGCCGAATAAAGGTGCATCGGTGTCGCTGCCGAGCAACGAAGAGATCCGCTCGCTGTTCGAAACCCGGCGGCTGATCGAAATCGGCATGGTCACCGAACTCTGTCGGCGCAAGGACACCGCCGCCATGCAGGTCTTGCGCGAGCACCTGCTACTGGAGGACGCAGCCCACGCGGCAGGCGATCACGAGCAACTGATTTACCTGCTCGGCGAGTTCCACCTCAAACTGGCGCGCAGCCTCAACAACCCGGTGCTGCTCGACTGGTTCCAGAAGCTGATTTCCCGCGCCTCGCTGTATGTCGCTGCACTGGATGACGACAGCCATGAAGCCTGCCGTGACAACGAACATCTGCGCCTGATCGAATACATCGAGGCGGGCGACCAAAGCGCCGCCATCGAACTGACCTGCACGCATTTGAACGGCATCGAGAAGGCGATTCTCGACGTCGCGGCGAAGATGAAAACTGGCTACCATCCGCTCAAGCACCTGATCGGGGTCTGATCCGGGCCTGGTCTGAAATCGGCTATACCTCTAATGAAACCATTACGGCCGATGAGGCTCGAAACAGACGGGCGTCGCGGCGTTCTGCCGTCGCGATGTATCGGGCAAACACCACAGGACACCGAGTCAATCGATGCAGTTTTTATCCGATAGCCACGGTTGTGACGGCTGGAAAGGCGAGATGGCCGAACGCATTTGCGCGTTCGACTGGCGCCTCACCGAACTCGGCCCGCTCGACACCTGGCCTGCGAGCTTGTGCAGCACCGTGCAATTGATGCTGGCCTCGCCCTTGCCGATGGTCATGCTCTGGGGCCACGCCGGCTACATGATCTACAACGACGCCTACTCGCAGTTTGCCGGTGGCCGCCACCCCTATCTGTTGGGGGTGCCGGTGGAGCTGGGCTGGCCGGAAGTCGCCGAGTTCAACCGGCATGTGGTCGACACCTGTCTGGCGGGCGGCACCTTGTCCTACCGCAACAAGGAACTGGTGCTGTTGCGCGATGGCGTGCCCGAAGATGTCTGGATGGATCTGTATTACAGCCCGGTGGCCAACGATGACGGCGTGCCTTCCGGAGTGATGGCGATGGTGGTCGAGACCACCGAGTTGGTGCGCTCCGAGCGCCTGCGTCAGGCGGCAGAAGACGCTTATCGGGCCGACAACGAACGGGTGCGTCTGGCGCTGAATGCCGGGGCCTTGCTTGGCTCGTTCGTCTGGGACGTGAAGAACAATGTGCTGTCGGCCGACGAGCGTTTCGCCCGGACCTTTTGCTATCCGCCGGAGCAGGATCTGAGCAACCTGCCGCAATCCTTGACTGAGTCGCGGATCCACCCGGACGACCTGGCGTGGGTGCATGATCGGGTCAGTCATTCGCTGCAGACCGGTGAGCCGTACAACGCTGAATATCGCGTGCGGCGCGCGGACGGCAGCTACCTGTGGGTGCTCGCCAGTGGCGCCTGCGAGTTCGACGAACACGGCGCGCCGTTTCGTTTTCCCGGGGTGTTGATCGACATCCATGAACGCAAGATTGCCGAAGAATCCCTGCTCAAATTCACGCGCAACCTGGAGCAGCGGGTGGCTAACGAAGTGGATGCCCGGCTGGCGGCGGAAGAGCAATTGCGTCAGTCGCAGAAGCTTGAAGCCATCGGCGGACTGACCGGCGGCGTGGCCCACGACTTCAACAACCTGCTGCAGGTAATTGCCGGCAACCTGCATTTGCTGGCGCGGCATGAACCGGACAATGCCAACGTGCAACGCCGGGTCAGCGCCTCGCTGGCGGCGGTCGAGCGCGGCGCCAAGCTGTCGTCGCAACTGCTCGCTTTTGCCCGGCGCCAACCGTTGTCACCGGCGGTGTGCGATCCGCGGCAGATCTTCGACGGCGTCGGAGAATTGCTACAGCGCGCGTTGGGCGAAACCATTCAGATCGACGTGCAATTGCCGCAGGACCCGTGGCATATCAACGTCGACCGCAATCAACTGGAAAACGCCATTCTCAATCTGGCGATCAACGCCCGGGACGCGATGAAAGGCGAGGGCACGATTGTTCTCAGTGCCATTAATACTCGGCTGGACAGCACTTTTTGCGCGGGCAAAGGCATCGTCGCCGGCGATTTCGTGCGGGTGGTGGTCGGCGATACCGGCGTCGGTATTGCGCCGCAAATGCTCGAGCAAGTGTTTGAGCCATTCTTCACCACCAAGGCCGACGGCCAGGGCACCGGGCTCGGTCTGAGCATGGTGTTCGGCTTCGTCAAACAGAGTGGTGGCCACGTCGAGATCGACAGCACCGTGGGCGAAGGCACGCGGGTGCAACTGTACTTTCCGCGCAGCCTGCGTCCGGTTCTCGATGAGACGCCGAGCGTCGACCTGCAACAGGGCGGCGGCCACGAAACCATTCTGGTGGTTGAAGACAACGACGCGGTGCGCGCCTCGGCAGTGGAGTTGCTGCGCGAGGAAGGCTACCGCGTACTGACTGCGAGCAATGGCGACGTGGCAATGCAGTTGCTGCTGGACGGCGCGCAAGTGGATCTGATTTTCACCGACGTGGTGATGCCGGGGCTGATCAAAAGCTCTGATCTGGCGGCGTGGGCCAAGGTGCAGACGCCACCGGTGGCGGTGCTGTTCACCTCCGGTCACACCCGCGACATCATTTCGCGCAACCACCAGTTGAGCCCGGACACGCACTTGCTGGGCAAACCGTATGGCCCGGAGGCGTTGTTGCAGATGATTCGCTCGGTGCTGAGTGCCTAACTGGCGAATTCCCGATTCCCTGTGGCGAGGGGATTCATCCCCGATGGAGTGCGCAGCACTCCCCAGCATTTTTCCAGCTATATGGAATTTGCAGTGACTGCGCCGGCTGCGCCGCCGATCGGGGATAAATCCCCTCACCACAGGGTTCAACTTCGCCCCCCATTTTTCTGCAGGGACCGCCCAATGACTTCCAAGCGTAATTCCAAAGCACCCGCCGGCATGGTCCGGGTGCGTGGCGCCCGCGAACACAATCTGAAGAATGTCGACGTCGATATCCCCCGCGACGCGCTGGTGGTGTTCACCGGGGTTTCGGGTTCGGGCAAGTCGTCGCTGGCCTTTTCGACCTTGTACGCCGAAGCCCAGCGGCGTTATTTCGAATCTGTGGCGCCGTATGCGCGGCGACTGATCGATCAGGTCGGGGTGCCGGATGTCGACTCCATCGAAGGCCTGCCGCCCGCCGTGGCCCTGCAACAGCAGCGGGGTACGCCGAGCACGCGTTCGTCGGTGGGCAGCGTGACCACCTTGTCGAGCCTGATCCGCATGCTCTATTCCCGCGCCGGCAGTTACCCGCCGGGGCAGCCGATGCTCTATGCCGAGGATTTTTCGCCGAACACCCCGCAAGGCGCGTGCCCGGAGTGCCACGGTCTGGGCCGGGTCTACGAGGTGACCGAGGCACTGATGGTGCCTGATCCGAACCTGACCATCCGCCAACGCGCCGTGGCCTCCTGGCCGCTGGCGTGGCAAGGGCAGAACCTGCGCGACATCCTCGTGACCATGGGCATCGACGTCGACATCCCCTGGAAGAAACTGCCGAAAAAGCAGCGTGACTGGATTCTGTTCACCGAAGAAACCCCAACCGTGCCGGTGTACGCCGGGCTGACCCCGGAGGAAACCCGGGTCGCCCTCAAGCGCAAGATGGAACCGAGTTATCAGGGCACCTTCACCGGCGCCCGCCGTTACATCCTGCACACCTTTACCCACTCGCAAAGTGCGCTGATGAAGAAGCGCGTTTCGCAGTTCATGCTTGGCAGCCCGTGCCCGTTGTGCGACGGCAAGCGCCTGAAGCGTGAAGCGTTGTCGGTGACCTTTGCCGGTTACGACATCGGTGAACTGTCGCAGATGCCACTGCTGCAAGTGGCCGAAGTATTGAAGCCCGTGGCTGCGGCGACCTATCTGCAGCAGGCCGAAGAAAGCGGAGAAACCCTCAGCCATGCGCAAACCCGCGAGGCGCGCCAGCAGCGCGTGGCCCACGGTGCCAGCGGCCACGCCAGTGCGCCGGACGTGCGCCACACGCCGAACCTGTCGCTGGAAAAACGTCTGGCGGCGCAGCGGATTGCCGAGGACTTGCTGGAGCGGGTCAGCACCCTGACCGATCTGGGCCTCGGTTATCTGGCGCTGGAGCGCAGCACGCCGACGTTGTCGTCCGGCGAGCTGCAGCGCCTGCGCCTGGCGACGCAATTGGGCTCGCAACTGTTCGGCGTGATCTACGTGCTCGACGAGCCATCCGCCGGTCTGCATCCGGCCGATGGCGAGGCGCTGTTCGAAGCCTTGCAGCGCTTGAAGACCGATGGCAATACGCTGTTTGTGGTCGAGCACGATCTGGAAACCATGCGCCGCGCCGACTGGCTGATCGACGTCGGCCCGGCGGCGGGTGAGAAGGGCGGACAGGTGTTGTACAGCGGCCCGCCGGCCGGGCTGGCCGAGATCGACGAATCGCAGACCCGCGCCTATCTGTTTGCCGAGAGCCAGCGGCAGACCCGCACCGCGCGCAAGCCGAGCGGTTGGCTGAAACTCGATGGCATCAGCCGCAATAACCTGCACAACCTCAGCGCTGAATTTCCCTTGGGCTGCTTCACCTCGGTCACCGGGGTTTCCGGTTCGGGCAAGTCGAGTCTGGTCAGTCAGGCGTTGCTCGAACTGGTCGGCGCGCAACTCGGGCGGCCGCTGGTTGAGGACGAGCCGGAAGAGCTCAGCCTCGAAGACGATGCGCCGCAGGCCAGCAGCGGTCAGGTGACGGCGGGGCTGGAGTCGATCAAACGCCTGGTGCAGGTCGATCAAAAGCCCATCGGCCGCACGCCACGTTCGAATCTGGCGACCTACACCGGGCTGTTCGACAACGTGCGCAAACTGTTCGCCGCCACGCCCGAGGCACGGGCGGCGGGGTATGACGCCGGGCAGTTTTCCTTCAACGTCGCCAAGGGTCGTTGCCCGACCTGCGAGGGTGAAGGTTTTGTCAGCGTCGAGTTGCTGTTCATGCCGAGCGTGTATGCGCCGTGCCCGACCTGTCATGGCGCGCGCTACAACCCGCAGACCCTGGCGATTCAGTGGCAAGGCTTGAGCATTGCGCAGGTGCTGCAACTGACCGTGGAAGAGGCGGTAGAAGTGTTCAACGAGCAGCCGGGGATTCGTCGTTCACTGGAGGTGCTGCGTGACATCGGCCTCGGTTATCTGCGGCTCGGCCAACCTGCCACCGAGTTGTCAGGCGGTGAGGCGCAACGGATCAAACTGGCCACTGAGCTGCAGCGCAATCAGCGCGGCGCGACCCTGTATGTGCTGGATGAACCGACCACCGGACTGCATCCGCGGGACGTCGATCGGCTGCTGGAGCAGCTGGACAACCTGGTCACGGCAGGGCACACGGTGATCGTCGTCGAGCATGAAATGCGCGTAGTCGCACAGAGTGACTGGGTGATCGACATCGGCCCGGGGGCTGGTGATCAGGGCGGCAAAATCGTCGCCGCCGGCACGCCGCAGAAAGTTGCCGCGAGCAAGAAGAGCCGCACGGCACCGTTTCTGGCCAGGGCCTTGAACCAATAACCGCGGCGATCCCACTGGCCCCATCGCCAGCAAGCTAACTCCCACAGGTTTGCGGTGTGCACAAGGCTGGTGATCACCACAGCCCCAATGTGGGAGCGGGCTTGCTCGCGAAAGCGGTGTGTCAGGCAATAGAGATGCTGGCTATACCGACGCCTTCGCGGGCAAGCCCGGCTCCCACAGGTTTTGCGGTGTGCACAAGGCTGGTGATCAACACAGCTCCAGTGTGGGAGCGGGCTTGCTCGCGAAAGCGGTGTGTCAGGCAACGAGATGCTGGCTATACCGACGCCTTCGCGGGCAAGCCCGGCTCCCACAGGTTTTGCGGTGTGCAAAAGGCTGGTGATCACCACAGCTCCAGTGTGGGAGCGAGCTTGCTCGCGAAAGCGGTGTGTCAGGCAACGAGATGCTGGCTATACCGACGCCTTCGCGGGCAAGCCCGGCTCCCACAGGTTTTGAGGTGTACAAAAGGCTGGTGATCAACACAGCTCCAGTGTGGGAGCGGGCTTGCTCGCGAAAGCGGTGTGTCAGGCAATAGAGATGCTGGCTATACCGACGCCTTCGCGGGCAAGCCCGGCTCCCACAGGTTTTGCGGTGTGCACAAGGCTGGTGATCACCACAGCCCCAATGTGGGAGCGGGCTTGCTCGCGAAAGCGGTGTGTCAGGCAACGAGATGCTGGCTATACCGACGCCTTCGCGGGCAAGCCCGGCTCCCACAGGTTTTGCGGTGTACAAAAGGCTGGCGATCAACACGCCCCAATGTGGGAGCGGGCTTGCTCGCGAAATCGGTGTGTCAGGCAACGAGATGCTGGCTATACCGACGCCTTCGCGGGCAAGCCCGGCTCCCACAGGTTTTGCGGTGTGCAAAAGGCTGGTGATCACCACCAATCCAGTGTGGGAGCGGCTTGCTCGCGAAAGCGACGGGTCAGGCACCATCAAGCGTGCGGCGGACCTTGTCCAGCAGTTCGCTGATCTGGAACGGTTTGACCAGCATTTCCATGCCGCTGCCGAGGAACACCTGGCGATTGATCGCGGTCTCGGCATAACCGGTCATGAACAGAATCGGCAGGCTTTCACGCCAGCCCCGCGCCACGTCCGCCAGTTCCCGGCCGCTCATGCGCGGCAGGCCGACGTCGCTCAGCAGCAGGTCGATCGTCGGGTCATTCTGCAAGCGCTCCAGCGCGGTTTCGATATCCGCCGCCTGCGTGCAGCGGTAACCCGCGTCTTCCAGCACTTCGGTGACGAACATACGCACTGCCGGCATGTCTTCGACAATCAGGACATGCTCGCCGGCACCCTGCGGATCCACCTTCGGCGCCGGGATGTCGGCGCCGGTCGGATCGTTCGTCGCCGGCAGCATGATGGTCACTTCGGTGCCACGCCGTGCCACGCTGCGGATGTGCGCATCGCCACCGGACTGGCGGGCGAAACCGTAAATCGTCGACAACCCCAGACCAGTACCCTGGCCCAGCGGTTTGGTGGTGAAGAACGGGTCGAACACCTTGTCGATCACACTGTGCTCGATACCGGTGCCGTCATCGCGCACCGACAGCGCGACATACGCACCATCGGCCATGTTCGGGTCGCCGTGGGAATACGCGGCATAGGTGTTGACCCAGATATTGCCGCCTCGGGGCAGCGCATCCCGGGCGTTGATGACCAGATTCAGCACCGCGCTTTCCAGCTGCACGGGATCGACCAGGGCAATCGCCGGTTTGTTGGTCAGTTCAAGCTTGAGAGTGATGCGTTCGCCGATGGTGCGCACCAGCAATTCTTCCAGCGAGCGCACCTGCTCATTGATGTCCACCGGCCGGGTATCCAGTGGCTGTTGGCGGGCGAAGGCCAGCAGACGATGAGTGAGCGAAGCCGCACTCATCGCTGAATTCAGCGCTGCTTCAGCATAGAGCTGCACTTTGTCGGGCCTGGCATCGGCCATGCGTTTCTGGATCAGTTCGAGGCTGGTGATGATCCCGGTCAGCAGATTGTTGAAGTCGTGGGCGATGCCTCCGGTGAGCTTGCCCAGTGCGTCCATTTTCTGCACTTGCAGCAACTGCGATTCGGCGCGCACCCGCTCGGCGACTTCTTTGGCCAGTTGTGTGGTGGTGTCGTCCAGCTGTGCCAAGTGCGAGCGTTCGCGGTGGCGATGCTCGGTGACGTCTTCGACGAATACCAGGCTCAGCTGCGGCGTGCGGTACGGCGAAATCTGCCACTCGGTTTCGCGGACCTCGCCCTGTACGCGCATGTTCAACGTGCCTTTCCAGCGCTCGCCATCGACCAGCCGCAGGCGCAACTCGTTGAGGATCGCGCCCTGGTCTTGGTCAAAGCACTCGCTGAGAGTTTCCGGGTTGCGGTTGTCCTGAATCATCTGCGCGAAGGCGTGGTTGCACTCGTGCACCTTCAGGTTGGCATCAAGCACGGCAATCGGCGCCGAGACATTGACGAAAATCTCGCGGAAGCGGGCCTCGCTCTCGCGCAGCGCGTTTTCGGTATCACGTACCCGCAGCAGAGTGCGCAGGGTCGCCAGTAGCACGTCCGGGTCTACCGGGTGAATCAGGTAGGCGTCGGCCCCGGCGTTCAGGCCGGTGATGATGTCGCCGGTCTGGATCGACGCCGCAGACACGTGGATCACCGGCAGCAGCGCGGTGCGTGCATCAGCACGCAAGATGCGCACGATGTCGAAGCCGCTCATGTCCGGCAGGTTGACGTCGAGGATCAGCGCATCGAGTGGCTCGCTCGCGATCAGCGCCAGGCCTTCGCTGCCGGTGCCGGCCTCCAGCACCTCGTAGTCATGGCGCTCCAGGCGCCGGCGCAAGGCGTAGCGGGTGGCGGCGTTGTCGTCGACGATCAATAGACGGATGTCACGTTTCATCGACGTTCTCCAAGGCGAGCGCCAGCGGAATGATCACGAAAAAGGTCGAGCCGACCCCCGGCGTGCTGTCCATCCCGACCTCGCCGCCGAGCAGGGCAGCGAAGCGCTTGCACAAGGACAAGCCGAGGCCGGTGCCGCGCAGACGTTTCTGCAGCGGCGAGTCGACCTGGGAGAAGTCCTCGAACAATGCACCGTGCAGCTCCGGCGCGATACCGATCCCGGTGTCGCTGACGGCAAAACGTACTTTGTCCGAGCCTTCCAGGCGCGCCGAAACCCGCACTTCACCGCGGGTGGTGAATTTCAGCGAGTTGGAAATGAAGTTGCGCAGAATCTGCCCGAGTTTTTTGTCGTCGGTGTACAGGCGTGGCAGGCCGACCGGCTCTTCGAAAATAAGGTCCACCGCCGACGCATCGACGATCGGCCGGAACATCCCGCGCAGGGCGGAGAACAGGTCGAACATGTCGAACCATGCCGGGGAAATAGTGATCCGCCCGGCTTCGATCTTCGCCAGATCGAGCAAGTCATCGACCATGTCGCTGAGTTCACGCGCGGCGCTGCTGACGAACGCCACCTGCTTGTGCTGCTCGGGGCTGAGCGGGCCGTCGAGTTCGTCAGCCAGCAGGCTGTTGATGCTGAGGATCGAGCCCAGCGGGGTGCGGAACTCATGGCTCATGTACGACAGAAAGCGGCTTTTCAGGTCCGAAGCCTGCCTCAGTTCTTCCGCCTGGGTGTCGAGTTCGGCGTAGAGCGCCAGCACGCCCTGGTTGGTCTCGTCGAGTTCTGCGCGCAGGGCGGCGGTCTCGCTCTGCAATCGGGCGATCAGCGCAGCCTGTTCGGCGGCATTCAGGGTTGGCGACTCAGCCATGGGCGGCCTCCAGGGCAACGACCAGTACTGTGACGTCGTCGCGCCCGCGACAGAAGTCACGGTGCAGGACGCTGGCTATCACCGCCGGATGGCGGTGCACCAGACCGGGGTAGTCTTGAATATTCCAACGGGACTGCAAGCCGTCGCTGTACATGATCAATAGATGTCCGTTCACGTGAGCATAGTCAAAAGGCTGGGCTTTCCGGTATTGGCCGCCGACGATGCCCGGGTGCGAGGCCAGGCCCCGCGACTTGTCGGCGGTGATCAGGCTGGCGCCGATGTTGCCCACGCCAGTAAAGGTCAGGCCGTCGCGGGCGGCATTGAACTGGGCGAACGCGGCGGCGCCGCCACGGCTGCCGATCATGTCGCGGTGCATATCCTCCATCAGCAGCACCGGACTGGCGAACGGGGTCTCGGCGAACACCCGTTCGCCGGCCTTGGCCGCGCGTTCGGCATCCTCACCGTGGCCGAGGCCGTCGATCACCAGCGCACTGACATTCGCGCCGTTGTACGCCAGGTGCCAGGTGTCGCCGCACGCCGGGTCGTTGTGCAACGAGTGCTGGCTGACGCCGTAGCGCAAGTCCGGTTGGCGGTCGCCGCGCGGATATAGACGCGCCAGCAGCACCGCGCCACGGGCGTCGGCGTGCACGTCAAACACTTCGGTCTGGCGCGCCACCGCACCCAGACCGATGCCCTGTGTGCCGCCGGTGGAAAAACCGTCGGTCAGGCAGGCGTCCAGGTCAAAGCCCTGGGCGCGATCGATCGCGAGCATTTCGATGCCGAATCCACCGGGACGCGGCAACAGACGCAGGTGAACTTCGCCGCGGCTGGCATGTTTGAGCACGTTACTGGCCAGTTCGGTGGCGACCAGCGCCACCCGCCCGGCATCGGTTGCATCAAAGCCGTGTTGCTCGGCGAGCCGCTGCGCGGTGCGCCGGGCATGGCCGATCTGGCTGCTGTCTTCGATCAGCAGCACCTGGGTCAGTGACCCCGCGATATTCATGTCCATCGGGTGATCGTTATTCGGGTGCCCTTGCCAGGCTCGGTGTCCAGTTCGAACTCGTCCACCAGCCGCTTCGCGCCGGTCAGGCCCAGACCCATGCCGCTGCCGGAGGTCCAGCCGTCGGTCATCGCCAGTTTGATATCGGCAATACCGGGGCCTTCGTCACGGAACGTCAGGCGCAGACCGACCTTGTGATCTTCATCGAGAATCTGCCAGTCCATGTCGCCGCCGCGACCGTACACCATGGTGTTGCGGGCCAGCTCGCTGACCGCCGTGACCATTTTGGTCAGGTCGATAAGGCGCATCCCGCATTCGGTGGCGAGTTTGCGGGCGGTCTGGCGTGCGAGCACGACATCCTGCTCGATATGGATGGGTTGAGTACCGCTGCTGCGTACGGTCATTGCCGGTCTACTCGTTCCTGCAGCAGTTTCATCCCGCGCTCGACGTTCAGTGCGGTGCTGACGCCGGGCAGGGTCAGGCCGAGTTCGACCAGGGTGATCGCCACGGCCGGCTGCATGCCGACCAGCATGGTTTCGGCGTCCATGATTTTCGACAGCCCGGAGATGGTGCTGATCATCCGGCCAATGAACGAGTCGACCATGTCCAGCGCCGAGATATCGATCAGCACACCGCGAGCCGAAGTGTTGCTGATGCGCTCGGACAAGTCGTCCTGCAACGTGAGGGCGAGTTGGTCGTGCATGTCGACCTGAATGGTCACCAGCAGGAACTTGCCCATTTGAAGAATCGGGATACGTTCCATCGGCTCAGACCGCTTTGCCGAGGCTGATGCCCAGGCGGGAGAGGGCGAGCTTCAGTGCATCGGCAAGATTGGCCTTGGTCACCACGCCTTGCAGGTCGAGGCCCAGGTGGACGATGGTCTGAGCGATTTGCGGACGCACGCCGCTGATGATGCAGTCGGCGCCCATCAGGCGAATCGCGGTCACGGTTTTCAGCAGATGCTGGGCAACCAGGGTGTCGACGGTCGGGACGCCGGTGATGTCGATGATGGCGATTTCCGAACCGGTGTCGACGATGCGTTGCAGCAGCGATTCCATCACCACTTGGGTGCGTTGCGAATCGAGGGTGCCGATCATCGGCAGCGCCAGGACGCCGTCCCACAGTTTGACCACCGGCGTGGAGAGCTCCAGCAGTTCTTCCTGTTGGCGTTTGATCACCGCTTCACGCGACTTCTGGAAGGTGCGGATGGTGTGCATGCCGAAGGCGTCGAACAGTTCGGAGATTTCCCAGAGTTGTTCGGCGAGCAGCGCTGGCTGTTCTTTATAGTGCGCTTGCAGCAGGGCAAACAGCGGGCCCTTCAGGGCGAAGATGAAACTGGCAGTCTGCTGCGAATCCTGACCGAGCTGGGCACGGCTGTGGGAGAGCTTTTCGAGGAACTGGCGGGTGACTTCCCAACCCGGCGCATTGATGTTGGTGCCGTTGTCATCCTGCAGGCCATTGATCACCAGTTGCAGGAATTCGCTGGTCTGTTGTTGCAGGTCATGGTCTTTGAGATTGCGGGTGGCGCCGCTGGCTTCCAGGCCGTTGATCCATTCGCTCAGCAGTTGTGGTTGTTTGTTTTTCATCGCATCGAATGTGCTGTTCTGCAGTGCTGCCATGTGCCTGTTGCTCCGTAGCGTATTGGGGCCGGTTCTGTAAAAAGTGACCGGTGCGAAGTCAGTGACCTTTGCCGTTCGAAATAGTTGTTCGGTTGCTCAGGGATATTTTTGATCCGGCGCAAGGAATGCCCCGATAACTCTAGTCGGCGCCCCTGAACTCAGCGATGTTTTGAACGTTGGCACCGTAGCGGCTTCGAATATACGAGGCCGACGGGTCTGAGTCGCGCCAGCATTGAAAAACGAGGTGGCTATGAACGAGCAATCGCAACAGCAGCAGAAACCGGACGCCGAACCGATCAATCGCAACGACCCGGCCATCGATCCGCAAGTGCCGGGGCAGAACCCGCCAACGCAACCCTCGGGTGGCACCGAGCAGGCGCAGAGCGCCGATCCGGTGGTGGACCAGAAGAACAAACACACCGATAACGACAACGAATTCAGCCCCGGTTTCGAACCTGAGCCCGATCGTCCGAAGCCCGGTGAAGAAACCGATGCCGACATCGATACTGACGGCGGTTGATCGCGCTGAAACGAAAAAAGGCCGCATTAATCAATGCGGCCTTTTGCTGTACAGCGCCCGGGTTACTTGCTCGGGTGCTTGGCTTGCAGCTCTTTGGCCGCGGTCAGGTGTTTTTCCAGCGCCGGCAACATTTTCTGTGCGAAGGCCTTTAGTTCGGGAGCGCCTTTGACTTTGTCGTCGGTGACGGTGTTGGCTTCTTTCTTGAACAATTCGATGGTTTCTTCGTGGGCCTTGACCTGGTTGTTGGCGTAGGCCGCGTCGAAGGATTCATCGCGCATGTCGAGGATCTTTTCCTTGGCCTGCTTGACCAGAGTCGTGGTGTCCGGGACTTCGATGTCATTGGCCTTGGCAATGCTGGCCAGCTCATCGTTGGCCTTGCTGTGGTCGGTGATCATCATGTTGGCGAACGCCTTGATGTCGGCCGACTGACTTTTTTCCAGGGCGAGGCGACTGGTCTCGATCTCCGCGATGCCACCGGCAGCGGCGTTGTCGACGAAGTCGTTGGAAGTGGCGGCGAAGGCACTGCCCATGCCGCTGCTCAGAGCGACAGCCAGAACGAGATGACGCAGGTTGAATCCGTCCATTGATGTATCTCCACACAGGTTTTTGTTGACGTTATGCAATGGAGGGAGCACAGCGGAAAAAGGTTTGATCGCGTTTCCGACAGGGCGACGAACGGCAACCGCTGGTCTGACAGGTGGTCGACAGAACGGCCCGACCAAGGCCATTCTGATAACTGCCAGCGCAATCGGTCGCGTTGGTTGCCGATCAACTGACGGAGGTGTTCCATGCCGGTGACTCATGACCTGTATCAGGACTTGAAGCTAACGAAGGAAGAGGTCCAGCAAAAACGCACCGAGGATCCATTTCTGGATGCACTGATCAACAAGTATTCCCAGGCGGACGCCGAAGTAGTCAAGGCCGAGACGGCGACCTCGGATGCACCCAGCGATGACACCCTGAAGAAACTCAAAGAGAAACGCTTGCAGGTCAAAGACAAGATCGTCGCGCAGTTGCAGGCTCGATCCTGACCGTCAGTCGCTTCACCGCTTCAAAATGGTGAAATGACTGAACGCCGCCCCTGACCGGCACCTCGAATGTACAGAGTCTTCACTCAGTGACTCTTTGCGAGGTGCCACATGAACACACCCAGATTCCCCAGTGAAGAGCAGGGCGGTTTCGACCCGGTTCCTACTCACCCTGAGCCCAACAGCCCGGCACACACCACCACTTTTCCTGAAGAGCCGGACGAAGATCTTCCTGAAGACGAAGATCCGGACAAATTCGACAGATCCGGTAACTGACAGTCCGA